>NZ_JACTOJ010000011.1:0-133535 GCF_032335695.1 Clostridium sp. 19966 | reverse complement strand
TTTACTTTTATGTATCTATATTACAGGCTGTGGAGCTTAATATAAACAATTATCGTTCGTATTTTTCCTTCACATTAATACACATAACGACAAAAAACGCAGAAGCTTATTTACCTCTGCGTAATTTATACGAATGTTTTGTTTTAGCTTGCTTCCTCTATTTCATCTTGTTCATTTTCTGAAGCACCAGCAGTTTTAAGTAGATAAACTGCTATGAATATAATCATAAATATTGAAGATATTCCATACATGAAGCCGTAGCCTTTTCCTGCTGCTACCATGCTTAGCAATATTGGTCCAAAGGTAAAACCTAAATCCATGGAAGATAAAAAAGTGCTGTTTGCTTCTGCCTTTCTATGAGCTGGTGCTCTGTTTACTGCCCAGGCCTGCAAGGAAGGCTGAACTGCTCCGTAGCCAAAGCCGTAAAATAGAGATGCTGCTATTAAAGTTGGAACACTGTGCACATTGGCAAGAATCAAAAGCCCTATTATCATAGCTGCAGCTCCAGGAATTATAACTACCTTTTGCCCTACTCTATCAAATATTTTTCCTATGAAGGGTCTAGTTACAAGAATCATAGTAACATGTCCTATAAAATAGATCCAAATATTGTTCATTTTTATCTCTTTTCCATAAAGCATTATATAGCTCATTATGGCACATAAAGTCATGGCTAGGAAAAAGCATAGAAAAGAAGGAAGAAGCGCTGTCTTTTCAAATAAGTCCTGCATGGAGAAGCCTTTATCCTCATATTTTGCATTTTCTCTTTTGCCTTTATCAACCTTAACTCCTTTTAAAAGAAAAGCCGCAATAATCATAAAAACTATAGATGTGTATGCTATGAATCTAAAGCTATAGGCGTTCATCACCATTATTCCTACCACAGGTGCCAAGGACATAGCTATAATCATGGATAAAGAATAGTAGCCCATGCCCTCTCCTCTTCTTTTTTCAGGTACTATCTCTGAAACCAAGGATGCCACAGTAGTGGAAGCCATTCCCCAGCCGGCACCTTGAATTATACGCACTAATATAATCCCTATTATTGGAATAAAAATATATGAAAAGGTAGTTAATGCTAGAACAGCGGCTGCCATTAATATTACCCTTACATGTCCAAATTTTCTGCTGGCTTTTCCAACTAAGAATCTAAAACTGAGAGCTGTTATGGAGAATATACTTACTACCAGGCTGGCTTCAATCGCACTGCCTCCTGTTTGCTTTGCGTAAGTTGGAAGTGTAGGCACTAATAAATAAAAGCTCAAGTATATAAATAAATTTGCAAGCAGTATGAATATGTAGCTTTTAGACCATAAATTCTCTTTAGTATTTTCCATAATTTTCCCTCCTAAAGTTTATCAATATTTTCTTCTATTTTAGTGAGCACCTTTAAATAGATATCAATTTCTTCCTGAGGTACCCCTTCAAGCATTTTCTTAAAATTTTCTTCTACAAAAGGCTCTATCTCTTCAGCATATTTTCTTCCTTTTTCCGTTATACAAACTAAGAAAGCTCTTCTATCTTCTTTGCTTAGCTGCCTCACTATGAGCTCTTTCCTTTCCAAGATATCTAAAATTCTTGCCACAGTTGGCTGGTCCTTTCCAGTTTTTTCAGATAGCTGCTTTTGATTAATTTTTTCATTATCAGAAAGCCTGAGAAGTACATTCCACTGCTCTGCAGTTATATCATATTTTTCTAATATTAAAGTAACATGTCTCATCATTTTTCTGCTTACTTTACTGGTAAACATCCCTATTGCTTCATCATATATCATATAATCACTCCAAAAATATAATTAGTATAACAACTATTGTTATACTAATTATATTTTTAAATTTATATTATGTCAAGACAGCTTTTTCCAGAAATATGAGAGCAAATATAAAAGAAGCCCTTAGTGGGTAATCCAAAAGGGCTTCTTAACTAAAATTTATAATTTATAGTTATCACTGATATATTTAACAACTCCATCTTCATCATTGCTCACAGTTACATGCTTAGCCAAATGCAGTAGCTCCTTTTTTGCATTTGAAACTGCTACACTGTTTCCAGCGGTTTCAAACATACCTACATCATTTGAATTATCTCCAAATACGGTTATCTCTGAAACCTCACAATCCATATGAGCTGCCCAGAGCTTTATGCCGTTTTTCTTATCTGAATTGGCGTGTCCAAACTCAAGGAAATATTGATTTTCTATATAGGTGTCCTTTACGAGGCTTATGTGTATTTTATCACCGAATTTCTCTCTTACCGCCTTCATAAGAGGTTTCAGGGTTTCACGCTGAAATATATAAGTAAGCGCTAAGGCTCTATGCATCTTCTCACAATATAGTTTATCCACTAATTTATATCTTGGGTCACCCTTGCGGCTTTTAAGAAATTCTACCATTCCATAGGTAGTTAATTCCTCATGAAAAACTTTTTCTTCATCATTTTCGTCTAACACATATAGCAGGGGCATAAGCTTAAACTGCTTACCAATTTCTATTATTTCATTAGCTTCCTCAGCAGTAAGCAAAAAGCCATCTATTATTTTATTTTCTACTGGATCATATAATATAGCCCCATTGTAAAGCACCATAGGATATTTCCAAGGTACATCATGTACCACTGCTATTGCGCTGCTGTAGCTTCTGGCTGTAGCAAAACTGACCGCTACACCCTCCTCCAAAAATTTTTTTAAGGAATTTATAGTATAGTCGGATAAAGTTGCGTCTGACCTTAGCAGGGTTCCGTCTAAATCCGTTAAGAAGTATTTCATATTATTTTGCTCCATATATTTCGTAGTACTTTTCTATGCTTGCCTTCATAGCATCATCTATTATAACTTTCCCATTAATCTCACGGTTATAAAGATGCTCTACTACCTCTTCCATATTTACTATGGCGCAGGTCTTAAAGCCAAAGTTTTCTTCTAATTCCTTAAAAGCAGATTTTTCAGTTTTTCCTTTTTCCATTCTGTCCACAGATATAACTAAGCCTATTACCTCTACTTCTCCCTGATTCTTAAGGATTGGCATGGTTTCATATATGGAAGTACCTGCCGTAGTAACATCTTCTATTATTACTACCTTATCTCCTGATTTTGGTTTGCTGCCTAAAAGTATGCCTGTATCGCCATGGTCTTTTATTTCTTTTCTGTTAGAGGAATAACCTATTTCAACTCCATACATATTATCAAAGGCTATGGAGGTAGCAACACTTAGAGGGATTCCCTTATAAGCTGGTCCAAATAGTATATCAAAGTCTGTACCTATATTATCGTGTATAGCTCTTGAGTAAAATTCCCCCAATCTCTTAAGCTGGCTTCCTGTTCTGAAATTACCTGCATTTATAAAAAAAGGAGTCTTTCTGCCACTCTTTGTAACGAAATCTCCAAAAGTTAATACATTACTTTCCACCATAAATTCTATAAAGTCCTTTTTGTACTGTTCCATGATATCACACTCCATAACATTATTTTGCACTTATCTCTTCTTAAAATAAGCTGCCATTCAGCACCTACCTTAATGATAGAATTACACTTAAATTCTAGTATATACAAAGTAAATAAAAATCTCAATTATTTTAGCACACTATTTATAAATTTATCCATGCTATTAGAAATAAACTTGTTTTTATGATATACAATTTTAAAATTTCTTTTAAAATTAACACTTTTTATATTTATGCTGTGAAGGATTCCTTCTCCTATTTCTTTTTCAACAAATCTTTTAGAGATAACGGATATCCCCAAATCCCTCTCCACTGCATTTTTTATAGCTTCCGTGTTATTGCACTCCCATACCTTGTTAAAGGTTATGTTATTTGCTGTTAATACAGATTCAAAAAGCTCTCTAGTTCCGCTGCCCTTCTCTCTTAGTATGAAAGCTTCATCTTCAAGCTCTTCTAGTTTTATGCTTTTTCGTGAAGAAAAAACATGTGCTTTGCTGCAAACAAGAATAAGTTCATCCTCCATGAAAGGCTTAACTACAATATCCTTGTTGTGTATATTTCCCTCAACCAGAGCCAGATCTATCTCATCCTTTAAAATCATATTTTCTATTATTGTAGTATTGTCCACAATTACATTTACTGTGCCTCCATACTGCTGCTTAAAGCTCTTTATAATATCTGGGAGCACACAAGTACCCACCGTAACGCTTGCTCCTATCCTTAGCACAGAATTCTGATGAAGCTCCAGCATGCTTTTCTCCATTTCTTCGTGAAGATTTATCATATGGCTTGCATAGGCCATGAGTTTTTTCCCCGCTTCTGTAATATAAAGCTTTTTCCCCAGCCTTTCAAATAACTTAGTTTCATAATGCTTTTCCAGCTCCACTATAGCCTGGCTTACAGAAGGCTGAGTCATATAAAGCTTTTCTGCGGATAGAGTCATATTTTTTTCCTTACATACACAAAGAAATATTTTTAAATGTCTTAAAGTCATATTACTCTTCCTTACTATAGGCATTCACCTATGATTTTTATTAAATTATACTATTTTACATATAGTTAATCAAATGTTATTCTTATACCATGGCATTCATAAATAAGACTATATTTTTAAATAGGTGCTAAAAAATCAACACCTATTCAAAGCATACAATAAACAAAGGAGAGATAATTGATGAGTAAAATAAAATATTTAGCGCCAGGGATTGCTTTTTCATTTGTTCTCGCTATTCCAGCCTGGTTTTTAGGCAAAGCCTTTCCTATAATAGGAAGTCCAGTTATAGGCATACTTCTTGGCATAATTTTATCCTTTTGGTCAAAGCCTTCATTTTTAAATGAAGGAATAAGCTACAGCTCTAAGAAAATCCTTCAGCTTGCAATAATAATGCTTGGCTTTGAAATGAATCTTTATACAGTTTTTAAAATTGGAGGACAATCTCTTATAATCATCTTATTTACCCTAACGGCCTCCTTTTTAACCTCCTATTTAGTAGGAAAAAAACTTAAGTTACCTAGAAATACCTCTACCCTAATAGGTGTGGGAACTGCCATCTGCGGAGGCTCTGCCATTGCCGCCACCGCACCAGTAATTAAGGCTTCCGATGATGATATAGCTTTTTCCATATCAACAATATTTTTATTTAATATCATCGCCGTATTTCTTTTCCCATTTTTAGGTCATCTTCTAGGCATGGGAGATAATGGCTTCGGACTTTGGGCTGGTACTGCTATAAATGATACTTCTTCAGTTGTTGCCGCTGGTTACTCTTACAGCAATGCAGCAGGTAATTTTGCTACCATAGTTAAGCTCGCACGTACGCTTTTTATAATACCTATCACTCTTATACTAGCAGTATATACTTCTAAAAAGACTAATTCTGAAAAAAGCTATAGCTTAAAGAAGATATTTCCTTGGTTTGTGCTAGGCTTCCTGGCTGCTTCCATCATAAATACTTCTGGAATATTTCCAAGCTCCTTTACAAAAATCTTCGCTGAAGCTGGTAAGTTCTGCATTGTAATAGCTATGTGCGCTGTCGGCTTAAAAACCAATGTAAAGCAGTTTAAGGAAAATGGAATAAAGCCTATATTCCTAGGCTTATGCTCCTGGGCTGCGGTGGCTATAACTTCTCTAATAGTTCAAAATATAATAAAAATATGGTAAGAAAATTAAGGAAACTCCGCACTGGAATTTCCTTTTACCTTATATCTAAACATGTATTAAAATATCTATAATACTATCTCTCTAAAATTCATATTGTCCGAAATATGAGATACCACAATAAGTATTCCTTTGATTTGTATTTCATTTAATATATTCAGTATGAGTTCTCGGGTCTCTGCATCTAAATTAGCTAGAGGCTCATCTAGAATTATAACTTCCTTACCTGACACCATAGCTCTTAAAAATGCTATTATCTGAGCTTGTCCGCCTGAAACTCCTGCTGTATTTTGGCTTATTTCCGTATCTATGCCTTTAGGAAATCTTGCTACATATTCTTCTAGCTTAAGCTCCTTAATTATATGTTCAACATCTTTCCTCTTTTTCTTATCCTCTAGTCCATATAGGATATTATCAAGTACAGTACCTCTAAATAAAAATATATTTTGAGATACCACAGCTACTTTTTCTCTTAGGCTCTCTGTATTTATATTATTTACAGGTATGCTGTTATACAATATCTCCCCTTCAGTATAAGGATATAAGCCTATTAACAGCTTAATCAAAGTTGATTTACCCGCGCCATTTTCTCCTTTTAGCAGTACTTTTTCTCCTTTACTTATTTTAAAGCTTAGATTTTCAAATACTTTTTTCTCCTTTTCCTTATAGGCAAAAGCAACTTTATCTAGGCTTATGCAATCTATATCTGCAGTTATGCTTTCATTTTTATCTTCATTTTCGTCCTTCATATCTAAAAGTTCATATAACCTTTCAATATTTAAACAGGCAGGCTTTATCATAGTCCCCATGGAAGCTATAGCTTGGGCACAGCTGAATACTTTAGTTATATACAAGGAAAAGGATGTGTATAAGCCTACTGTAAACTGACCCTTTAGTATTAGTATAGCTGAAATGAGAAGTATCAAAAGTCCTCCAAAATCATTGATTAAGCCTATATTTTGACTGAAGAATATCATAGACTTCCCCTGTTTTAAGGTGTTAGCTACCATGGTTTTTAATTTATTGTCAAACTTTACAAGGTGCTGATTTTTAGCATTCAATATCTTTATGTCCTCAATCCCATTTATTATTTCAAAGCATTCCCCATTTAATACCGCACTTGATTCCACCAATTCTTTTGTGCTTTTCATAAAGCTGCTGGTAGAAGATTTAGAAGAAAAATAGAATAATGGAGCTAGTATGACTGCTGCAAAAGCCAGCTTATAATTTATTATAAACATGGTTATTATTGCCAGAGAAGCATCTATGACGCTTAGAAAGGTGCTTATCACTCCAGGGGAAAATATGCTTCCCACAGAGCTGCATTCGGATATTCTTCCCTGCACATACCCTTTTTGAGTACTTGAAAGATAGCTCATAGGTAAATCCATAACCTTTTTCATCACAGAATATCTCATTTCATTTACCACGAAACTGCTTATTTTCACAAAAGCATATCTAGCCGCAATGGATATGCCATAGCTCAATATATATAAGACAGCTATCGCTCCTAAATATTCGTATAACTCACTATACTTACCCTTTCCTATAAGCACCTTATCTGTTATATGTCCTATAATATATGGCACAGGGGTTTCTATCAAAGATGCAAGTACCATACCTAAAATTCCTAATATAAAGATCGTCTTATATTTTCTTACAAATGGTTTTAATTTTAATAAACTGCTAAGCTTACCCAAATTTTTCTTCCTCCCATACATTTACTTAATTTTCTATTGAAACAATTCTTCAATGCTGAAGCCTAATCCATTGTTTATTTTCTATTTACTTACTTGTACAAATTTTACCATAATTCTACACCCAAAGTATATATCAATGATTTCTTAGCAACAAATTATCATTTTCACTCTATATTTTCACTATGACATTATTATATTAATAATATTGTTACGATTACATCTATAATTTTAAAAAATTCATGAATATAAGCTATTAAATATATTTATTTCGCACGCTTATTAGTATAATATAAGGTGTTAAGATATTATGAAAAGCAAAAAACTTATATCTGTAACCCCTCATAATTTTTTATAAATATTACTATTGTTAATTTGCTAATTGCGTAGATTTTTATTCTATGCAAGCTGAATCAAGAATATATATTATGTGTGATAAGTTTACCTCCTTTATAAATCTCTTGTTTTCAGCCAGTGAATATAATTTAATGAGCATTAAACATAAAAATAGCTGCCATTTGGCAGCTATTTTTATATCTTTATTCATAATTAGATTTTGAATCTTTCCACTGATTTTTCAAGATTCCCCACTAATATTTTAAGCTTATCAGAAGTATTTTCAAATTCATTCATAGATGCTGTTATCTCTTCCAAGGAAGCTGTTAGCTCCTCTGTGCTAGCTGAAGATTCCTCTGATACTGCAGATATATTATGAAGCTTATCTACTATGGATTGCTTTTGATTATTTGCTTCACCCATAACAAAAACAATTTCATCAACCCCTACTTTAGCTAGGGTTATAGTTTCAGATATTTGACTGAATATATCTTTTGTAGTATTAACTGATTCATTTTGAGCGCTTATAGCTTCACTGGCTTTTTCCATGCTGCTTACTGCTAAGCGTGATTTTTCTATTACTCCTGAAATAAGCTCTTGTATCTGCTTCGTTGCATCGGAAGACTGTTCCGCCAGTTTTCTTATTTCATCTGCAACCACAGAGAATCCCTTTCCTGCTTCCCCTGCTCTTGCTGCTTCTATAGCTGCATTAAGCGCTAATAAATTGGTTTGTTCAGCTATGCTGTTTATCGTATTAGTTATATATCCAATCTTCTCAGAGGCTTCATTCATATCTCCCATTACAAACATGACATCCTTTGAGTTAACATTAACCTCTTCAGTTTTTTCCATCAATACTCCCATAGCATTTGTTCCATTTTCACTCAATTCATTGGCTTCATTAGTTACTCTTTCTATCTCTCCCGTAAGCTGCACTACTACATCCATATTTCCAGCTAGGTTTTCCATATCTGATACGCTGGAAGAAATATCTTCCGCCTGAGAAACACTGCCATTAGCAACTTGATCAGTAGTCAGAGCCACTTCATTTACGGCATTAGTAGTTTCTTTGGATATGCTGGTTATACTATCTGCAGCAACTGTTACAACTTCTGCTGATTGCTTAACCTCAGAAACCAGAGTTTCTATGCTCTTCAGCATATCATTGAAGTTGTTAGCCAGTTCAGCAAATTCATCCTTGCTCTTAAAAGCTATTCTTGATGATAAATCTCCTTCTGAAACTTTATTCATGACAGCTTTTAATGCAAGTATTTTTGTTGTTATAGAATTGCTGAACAATATTGAAACCACAATAGTAACTACAACCAATATTCCCCCTATTCCTAAACTTATATAAATCAGTCCATCAGTGTCTGAAGTGATCTCACTTTTAGGCATAGAAGCTATAACCTTCCACCCACTATATTTATTTGTGCTATAGCTTAAATATTTTAGCGAGCCATTATAGGTATACTCTGTCATTCCGCTGGTTCCTGCTTTAATTTGATTCCATACACTTATTTTAGTAACATTATTTTTCCCAAGCTCTGAATTTGTAGGATGAGCTATCATTAAACCATCATCAGTAGTAATAAATATATAGCCTTGGCTTCCTATCTTTACTGAAGACAAGGTTTTAGCTATATCAGTTAAATCTAAATCAATAGACAAAACCCCTATAACTTGTCCATCACTTTTTACTGCCTTTGCTATAGAAATTATATATTTATTGGTAGTTACATCTTTGTATGGGTCAGTGTATATTATCTTTCCATCATTATTTACTGCATCTTGGTACCAAGGTCTGCTGGTAGGATCATATCCATCTGGCATCTGCTGAACTGGATATATTATCATCTTTTTATCATATCTGCCAAAGTACACATTCATATAGTCTTTTCTTCCCTCAGCTAAGTTCTTTAGCAGTTCATTAATGGTTTTTTCATTATCTGCTGATAAATCCTTTACAGCAAAGCTGGAATTATCAGTCAGCATATTTATTGATCCTTCCGCCCCCTGAAAATAATTATCAATTTCTCTATTTACCTCATTTGTAGTCTGCTGAGTAGACACACTGAACCTGTTTTCCAATATCATCTGAGATTTTTTGTTAGCTGTAAATCCAATTACTATAACCGGAATAATACTCAAAGCAAACATAACTATTAAAAGTTTCGCTTTTACTCCCCCAACTAATTTCACGCTTCTTTTGCCCTGCATTTTAATTCCCCCTAAAAGTCGTATTATTTAAATTATCGCACTTTTTTGTGCAAACTTAACATTTTTTTGTGCAATCTTAACAATTTTAACTAAAAAATTTATATTATTTCACCGAATTATTGTTAAATAATACAATAGCATCTATAATATATATGCTTGCATATGGATTTGTTCAATAATAAAATCATATAAAAGGCGAAATTTTAAAATATCTACACTAATTAGAGGTATCCACTTATGATTTTTTTTAAATTTAATAGCTGGTTTGAAAAAATGCTTGTGTTTATTATATTGATGCTATATCTATGCTTTCTGTATATAGATTTTTTTAACATAAGAAGCTTTATATCTGTGGATTACATAAAATTCACATGTACACTTTTATGCTTTTGCTTGTCTTTTTCATATTCAGCTGATAATAAAAAAGGCTTTTTGCTACTTCACATAGCGCTTTTATTTACATTAATATCTGATTTTATAATTCTTATATTGGATAATAACAGCTTAGGTGTCACTACCTTTTGCATCACTCATATACTTTACTCCGTACGTCATGACTACAATAATTACAAAAAGACTCTAATTTACTTTTTATCAGTCTTTTTAACCATAGCTTTGCTTTTTCTAATTGGAATAGGCTTAAGAAAAAATGTTGACTATCTGACTTTCATAAGTTTGTTTTACTTCCTTTGCCTGCTGACCAATGTATTTAAATCTCTAAAAGCCTATAGAGAAGATTTATTTTCAAATCCTAAAAAAATCTTTATTGCAGCAGGAGTTATATTATTTTTCCTCTGCGATATTAATGTTGGATTATATAATATTACAGGCTTTTCTCAATTAAATACCTATACTTTGAGAGCTCTTCATAGAATAGGCTATATTCTCATGTGGTTTTTCTATCTTCCTTCTCAATTACTGCTGGCTTCAAGCGAAAAAGAGACCCTCACTCAACCAGCTAAATAAGGGTTGAACGTGGGTCTCTTGTTACATACCTTCAATATTTAAATCCATATGCTATTTGTCTAATAATTTTTTACTAGCTTTAGGTTTTATTTTCTGTCTCACATCAAAAATATCTAATATAAACAGAAATATAGGAATTCCAAACAGCAGTCCCCATACTCCCATTAAATTTTCAGATATTAAAAGTATTAAGAAAGTCATGAATACTGGAAGCTTTGTATTCATGGACATTATCTTTGGATTTAGCACATAGGCTTCTATGCAATGTATAACCGCTATCATTATCCAAACATCCAAAACCTTAATAAATCCACCAACTTTAATTGCGATTATAGTAAGCGGCACCAAGGATACCCAAACTCCTGCTACTGGAATAAGTCCCAGTAAAAATATCATGAAGCCTAATCCAATAACATCCGGAAAGCCTAGAAGACTTAAGGTTATCATGGATATTACTGAGTTTACAAAGGCTATTATAAGCTGAGCCTGCATTACCATAGCAAAAGATCTTACGAAGCTTTGAACAAAATATTTAATATTTCTGTATACTCCTCCAAGCTTGCTTTCTTCAATACTTTTCCCAAAATTAGCTACCTCTTCCTTTTCTATTATGAAGAAGAAGCTTAATATTAATGCCATAAATATTTCAAAACCAAATTTTCCAATATTGGTTAATGTTTTTACTGCGGCATTTCCTCCTGTGGTTATATAGGACTTAGGATCTATATTTTTGATATCTATACCCTTAATCCAATCCAATATTTTTGCATCTATCTTCCATTTAACATGTTCAAACTTAAAATCACCTATTTGCGTTATTATAGTAGATAACTGTCTTACCGCTATTGGTATATACCTAAAGAAAAACAGTATTATAAGAGCAAGTATAAGCACAAAAACTAGTATTGTAATTATTTTTCTTTCTACAGGAATCAGCTTTTTTACATTCACATATATGAAATTCTGAAGCGTATATAAAAAAAATGAAAAAACAAAGGTTAATAATAAGAGATTGATCATTCCTTTTATGCAATATACTACTGCTGCCACTAAAAGTACAGCAAAAATCTTGTCTAACACATCCCTGTTAAAGAATCCTTTTATACCATCCAAAAAATTCTCCTCCCTACTTCTCTAATCATTCTGTAAAAGTTGAAAATAATTAGAATTATCTATATTTATTATCTTATGCTATTATACAATAACTTTCATTTACAGTAAATAACACTCAACATATCCATAAATTTTAGACAAAAAAACACTGCTGTATACAAGAAATTTGCTTCTCCATGCAGCAGTGTTTAAATTTTTTTATATATTGTCAGTAAGCACTATTCCGTTATTAGAATCTACAGTAACTACTGTACCTGATTTAAGTATGTTTAATGCATTATATGCTCCTACTATAACTGGTATATCCAAAGCTAAACCTACAGTAGCTGCATGGCTATCTATTTCTGGATCTTCAGCTATTATTGCTGAGGCATTTCTAAGATATGGCATTATATCATTGCTAGTGGATTCTATAACAAGTATATCTCCGTTTTTAAAGTTCTTCTCTATATCATCCATGTTCTTAACAACACACATCTGACCTGTTACTTTTCCTTTAACTACTCCAGTTCCTTTAACAAGGATATTTCCAACTGTATGTACCTTCAATAGGTTTGTAGTACCGCTCATTCCTGCTGGAACTCCTGCAGTTATAACTACAACATCTCCATTTTTAACAAGCTTCATTTCAAGAGCCTTTTCCACACCTAATTCGAACATTTTCTCAGTGCTTTCCACTTCTTTAACTAGGCAAGGTATAACTCCCCAGGAAAGTGAAAGCTGTCTTTCAACTCTTGGGCTTTGAGTTGGAGCAACTATAGGGCAAGAAGGTCTGAATCTTGATATCATTCTTGCAGTTTCTCCAGAATGAGTAACTGAAACAATCGCTGCTGCCTTAAGCTGCATTGCAGTAGTGCAAGTAGCATAGCTTATAGCATTAGTTATGCTTCCCATAGTATCAAATTGAAGCATTTTAAGATTTTTGCTAAAATCTATTACCTGCTCAGCTTTTTCAGCTATTCTAGCCATGGTAGTAACACTTTCTATAGGATATTTTCCTGCTGCACTTTCTCCAGAAAGCATTATTGCGCTGGTTCCATCAAAAACTGCATTAGCTACGTCACTGGATTCAGCTCTTGTAGGTCTTGGATTCTTTATCATAGAATCAAGCATCTGAGTAGCTGTTATAACTGGCTTCCCAGCTCTATAGCATTTTTCGATTATCATCTTCTGAACTATAGGAACTTCTTCTGTAGGAATTTCAACTCCTAGATCTCCTCTAGCTACCATTATTCCATCAGAAACCTTTAAAATTTCATCGAAATTATTTACGCCTTCTCTATTTTCTATCTTAGCTATAACTCTTATTTCTTCTCCGCCAAGCTTTCTTAATAATCTCTTTACTTCATTAACATTTGCAGCTTTTCTAACAAAGGAGCAAGCTATGAAATCAAAATCATGAGTTACTGCAAATTTTATATCTTCCATATCCTGTTCTGTTATTGAAGGAAGGTGAGTATCTGTTTCAGGAATGTTAACACCCTTATTATTGCTGATGGCTCCACCATTTAAAACCTTACAATGTATATCCTTTCCTTCAACCTTAGTAACTTCCATAGCTACTAATCCGTCATTTATAAGTATTCTTGTTCCAAGATCTACATCCTTATATAATTCCTTGTGTGATACTGTAGATTTATATTCATCTCCCAAAATATCTTCGTTGATAAGAGAAAATTCGTCTCCCTCTTTTAATATGACTTCTCCCTTTTCAAACTTACCTAATCTTATTTCTGGTCCCTTTGTATCAAGGAGCAATGCCACAGGCTTCTTCACCTTATCTTTTACCTTTTTTAATCTGTTTACTCTTACTTCATGATCAGCGTGAGTACCATGTGAAAAATTAAATCTTGCTACATCCATTCCACCTAATATAAGCTTCTCTAGCAAATTCTCATCATCAACTGCAGGTCCAAGTGTGCAAACTATCTTAGTCATTCTCATACTTAAAACAACTCCTCTCTTAAAGAAAATTATACTATATTATATTGAATATGTTTATAGTGAAAAATGACAATTTTCTTAGTATTTTTAGTATTTTTTTATTAATTATTCTTAGCCAGTTTATTTAAGAATCTCTCCATCCTATTTAGAGCTTCCTTGATGTTTTCCAGGGAAGATGCGTAACAGGTTCTTATAAATCCAGCTCCGCAGCTTCCGAAGGCATCACCTGGAACCGCCAGCACTTTCTCTTCTTTTAATAATCTTTCGCAGAATTCATCAGAGCTTAGTCCAGTAGATTTTATGCTTGGGAAAAGATAAAAAGCACCTTTGGCCTCAAAGCATTTAAGTCCCATTTTCTTATATCCCTGAAGCATAACTTTTCTTCTTCTATTATATTCTCTCATCATTTCATCCACACTTTGCCTGCTGCTTCTCAACGCTTCTATAGCAGCATATTGCGAAGTAGTTGGAGAACACATTATTGCATATTGATGTATTTTTTTCATAGCATCTATAAGTATTTTATTTCCGCAGATATATCCAAGACGCCAGCCAGTCATGGCAAAAGCCTTAGAAAATCCATTTATCACTAGGGTTTTGTCTCTAATCTCCGGAAAGCTTGCTATGGATACATGCTCTGTTTCATAAGTGAGTTCAGAATATATTTCATCGGATAATACTATAATATCCTTATCCTTTAATATATCTACAATCGGCTTAAGGTCTTCCCTGCTCATCACAGCTCCTGTAGGATTATTAGGAAAAGGTATTATTACCACCTTAGTTCTATCAGTTATAGCTGCTTCAAGAAGCTCTGGGGTAAGCTTAAAATCATCTTCTTCTCTTAGATTTATCACCTTAGAAGTAGCCCCGGTAAAGGCCGTACAGCCTTTGTAGGCTACGAAGCTTGGTTCTGGAACTATCACTTCGTCCCCAGGTCCTGCCAGTGCTCTTAGTGCTATATCTATTCCTTCACTTCCCCCAACCGTAACTATGATTTCATCCTTAGGATCATAAAACAGCTTATATCTGGTAAGATATCTTGCTATCTCATCTCTAAGCTCAACAAAGCCTGCATTTGAAGAATAATGGGTATGACCCTTTTCAAGAGAATATACCCCGGCCTCTCTTATATTCCATGGAGTAACAAAATCGGGTTCCCCAACACCTAAGGATATAACATTGTCCATCTCATTAATCATGTCGAAATATTTTCTTATGCCTGAAGGAGGCATATTTTTTACCCTATCAAGAATCATGTCCTCCAGCTTCATATAAATAACCCCTCTCTGTCATCCATAGGCTTTTCTTTAAATATGGTTCCATGATCCTTATATTTCTTCAATACAAAATGAGTTGCAGTACTCAAAACATATTCCTGTACTGCTAGCTTTTCAGCTACAAAAAGTGCTACCTCCTTCATAGTTTTTCCTTGTATTATTACGGTTAGATCAAAGCCCCCGGACATTAAATAACATGCTCTTACTTCCGGAAACTTATATATTCTTTCTGCTACCTTATCAAACCCTTGACCTCTTTGAGGCGTTACTTTAACCTCTATAAGTGCCGTTACAGTTTCTTTTGCAACATTGTCCCAGTCAATAAGCGTAGTGTAGCCTACTATTACATTATCTTCCTCATATTTTTTTATTATCCTCTTAACTTCTTCTACATCCTTGCTTACCATAACTGCTATTTCTTCTGCAGAATATTTGCTGTTTTTCTCCAAAATCTCTAAAATTTCCTCCATTTAATAGCCCTCCTAAATTTTTTTATTATTTACTTCTGTCTTAAAATATATCCTTTTTATTAAAAAAATAAAAACCCCTTCATCCCTTGGTAAAGGGACGAAGGAGTTAAATCGCGGTACCACCCTAGTTAGCACAGAAGTGCTCTCTCATAAGAAAATCCAATAATTTTCTTCCTTTTTAACGTAAGGTTACGTCTATGCCTAATGTGAAGCTAAAGCTTCCTTTCTCAGCAAGCGATTCAGAGACTGCTTCTATTAAGCTTCGCTGCCAATTTTCCACCTATCATCGGCTCTCTTTAAGCTTCCACTTAATGTACTCTTTCTCATCAAAATCTTTATAGATTTATCTTTTAAATCATTATACTTCATACCTGATAATTATGCAATAATTACATAGGGTCTTTTTTTATTTGGAATAAGGCTTAGAATTCACCACGATATACTCTTTTGGTTTAGAATTTTTATTATTCTCACCATCAATTTTATCTTTTAATTCCATAAAACAGTTTTTAATCTCTGCTCGATCTTCTTTCTTAAACAAGGTTAAAGGCACTATAATCTTGTCTATATCTTTTAAAGTCACTCTAACATACTCATCCCATTTAGGCACAAATATCTCTTTCACCTCTGACAAATTATAGGTAGTATCCTTCAATAACTCTCCCTGCCTGAAAACAAAACCATCTTCCCATATAATAAGGTCTGGAGTTTTTCTAGTAAGTATTTTGTAAGTACTATATGAATAAGCTATCAGAAATATTATCATAAAGAGAGTCATCAGTATAGTAAAAACCTCCGCCCCTTGAGATTTAAAATTCCAGGTTACTATAGCCGGAATGCCTTTTATTAAATAGATAAATATTAATAAAAATATCCCTACATTACTGACAATTTTTTTAGGCGCATAAAACTCTTTTTTTACATTTTCCATGAAATTCACCCCAGATATAATAAACTTTTTATACTGCTATTATATCAAGAGCTTTCAGAAAATTCCATGCTTTGTTATGTTTTAATTTCCTACGGTGATGCTTCTTATTTCCTTTATTGGAGCTACGCTGCTTATAAAGGATACTAATAAAGGCACCATAAAGGCTGTAAGCATATCTTGAAA
Source organism: Clostridium sp. 19966 (assembly GCF_032335695.1). Lineage (NCBI taxonomy): Bacteria > Bacillati > Bacillota > Clostridia > Eubacteriales > Clostridiaceae > Clostridium > Clostridium sp. 19966. The sequence continues at coordinate 116,799 of NZ_JACTOJ010000011.1, read as the reverse complement.
ATTGAACATCTCCACATATCGTCCACTTGGTATCCATACAGAAATATTTATCATCTCTACTACGCCGGCAGTAAAAATGATTCCTGATATGAAAGCTGCTAAAGAGTTTAAGAAATTTTCTCTTACAGTTTTCCTGTAAAGGAAGCCTCTTTTATACCCTACTGCATAAAGAATTTCAAATTCATTTTTTCTATTTATAAACCCTATATAATTTAGATTCCCAAGAGATATAGAAAGCACCAGAATTATGACTATATTTAATATAAATTCAAGAGAATTTACGCTTAAAATCAATTGATCTATATCCTTTTTTATAGTTTTATAATCTATAACATTTATTTTATTTCCAGCTTTATTTTTTAAAAACTTGCTTAAGCTGTCATTATTTTTATCTTTTATACCATATAATACGTTATTCTTAAAGGCTTCTTCTCTGCTTACATTTCCAGAATCAGACACTATGCCCACCATTGTATATCCATCAATAAAGCCTGATACCTTGTATTTTTTATTCAGGTAAGCTCCTATATTAGGGTTATTTTCAATTATGTCACCTATTTTTATTTTATTCTGCTTTGCATACTTCAGTGGAACAAGAATTTCACCTTTTTCAGGCATCTTCCCATCAGTAATTTTTAATTCTAAGGAAGCTAAAAGCGACTGTACATCCTCTGAAAATACATTATATATATCTAAAGACATTCCCCCCATTATAGTTTTATATTGAAAGCTTCCAATATCAGCTATTATAGGTATGACAGACTTAGTATTGCTGTCACCTTTTATAGCTTTAAGCATATCCTCAGATATAGCATTTTTATCGTTTGACATTATAGCAGTCCCTTTTTCCGTCATATTTACGCTGCATAATCTTATATCATTTTCGCAACTTGATAATAAAAGCGAAAACAAATATACTAAAAAAACACTAAAAGCAATGCAGATAAAACTTGGGAGCACCTTTCGCTTGTTGTTACCAACATAATTTAATGTGGCTAGCGGTTTCATTGTTATCCCTCCCTGCTTTCAGCAGATACTAAGGCTCCATCAGCCATATTTATTATGCTGTCTGCATTTACAAGAATAGAGGGATCATGAGTTACCACTATTATCATTCTGTCTTCTTTAAAGCTCTCAAGAAAGCCCATAACTTCTTTAGCACTTTTATGGTCTAGAGCAGCTGTAGGCTCATCTGCAAAGATAACCTTAGGATCACTGATTAAAGCTCTTGCAATAGCTACCTTCTGCCTTTGCCCTCCAGAAAGCTGATTAGGCCTTTTCTTTGCTAAATGACCAAGCTTGAATTTTTCTAAAAGCTCCATGGCTTTTACTTTTGCCTCTTTACTATCATCATTTATAGGTGTCAGGATATTATCCAATATAGTCATATAATCAATTAAAAAATGCCTCTGAAATATAAAACCGAAATCCTGCTTTCTCATATCACATTTTTTTGAGGAATTTAAAGAGCTGTATTCTGAATTATTGTAAAATACTTTTCCTGAAGTAGGCTTTTTAAAACCCGCCATAGCATAAAGCAAGGAGCTTTTTCCGCTTCCGGAAGGTCCCATAATTCCTATGAGCTTATTTCCTTCCAAGGTCAAATTTATATCTTTAAGTGCATAAGTTTGGACTTCTTTACCTATATCGTAAATAAGATTAACTTTTTCTAACTTAAAACTCATAACAATACCTCCTAGTTACTTTCAATCATCTTTATTGGATCAAGCTTGTTAATCATCATATTTATAGGAACTACAGTAAAAAGAGTGGTGAATAAAGGAATATATAAGGACATGATTATTGATTTTCTGTTGATAACAATACCTATGGCCCCTTTACTATCAAACATATTTTGAGCCATGAGACAGCTTATGCCTATGGCAGCTGCCAAGCCTATCAAATAAGCTATCCCATTTAGTGCTGCTACCTCTTTTATTGCTCTAACTAAAATTTCTTTCTTGCTATAGCCCATAGCATTTAAAATCCCAAGCTCTTCTCTTCTATTGAAAAAATGCACATATTTTGTGCTGCCTACTGTAATTACCATCAGTATTATTGATAATAAACATATGATATCCAGCACGCTCATTATATTCATACTGCTGTCAAACTCTTTCTGAGCAAAATTTAAGGTCATCAGCTTTACCTTTCCCTGATCCAGATTTTCTACTGTGCTATTCACATTTTCAAGCTTTCCTTCCTTAGGAAATATTAAAATTCCTCTATGCAGATTCTGCTGCTCATCAGCATAATTGGGCATCGTAGAATCATTTGCACTCACTATAGAAAGCATTGTATTACCCTTTAATATCCCTACAATTTTATATTCTCCATTTAAATTGTCAAATTGATTTATGCTGCTCCCTACCTTATCTCCAAGCTTTACTTTTTTATTTAGCGCAACTTTATCATATATTGCTATCTCATTTTTACCTTCTTCAGGCAGTCTTCCTTCTTTGATAGAAGCTCCATACTCATTCATCACGTAGCTCATATCGCTGCTTCTTAAAGCTAACGCATCTACCTGAGTAATAGTACCGGGTACGCTGTATCTTAAACCATAATTCATAAATGGTACTAGCTTATCTACATCCTTATTGTCTTCTAAAGTTTTCAATATATCGTCCTCTATAGGTTCACTTTTACTATACTCTGTCACTTCGGAATGATTTTTATAATTTTCCACTGTAATAAAGTGAACAGAAGAATTTAAAGAGGCTAAAAGAGAATAAAATACATAGATAAATACCACTGCCACAAATACTGAAATTATCGAGGTGACAAATCTTTTTTTATTGTTGATATTATAATTTATCACGGATAAAGGTTTCAAAGCACTCACTTCCTTTCCAAAACTTTCATCTCTGTAATTATACGAAATTTTTACAGTAATAAAAAAGTTACCCCGGTCACATTTTCTATGACCGGAGTAATTATTTGGTTATAAGTTTCTTTATTGTTATGGCCGCAGTGGTTCTATCAGAAGTGCCCAGCTTAGAGTATATATTGCTTATATAATTTTTCACCGTACCTTCAGATATGAATAGAGAGGCTGCAATCTGTTTATTGTTAAAGCCTTCCGCCATCATCTTGGCTATATCCATTTCTCTTTCAGTAAAGTCTTCTATACTTTTACTTTCTTCCACTATGTAATCAGTGCTCTCATAAATCTTATTTACTAGCTTTCTTGCTACATCATTAGGCAGCATAAATTGTCCTTTGTAAGCATCGTTTATGGCTTTTATTAGAGCGTCTCCTTCTATATCCTTAAGTATATAGCCTGCTGCGCCATAATTTATAGCTTGAATTATATACTCTACATCATTGAAGGTAGTAAGAATAAGCACCTTCACCGAAGGGTAGAGCCTCTTAAGCTCCTTAGTGCACTGCACTCCATCCATTTCAGGCATTCTTATGTCCATAAGCACAATGTCAGGAGCCTGTTGCCTGCAGAGCTCTAGAACCTCCGCTCCATTACTAGCAAGCCCTAGGATATTAAAATTATCTTCCAGCTCCAATATAGTTTTCAGACCATCTCTCATAAGGGTCTGATCATCAGCTATTATAATATCTATTTTCTTCATAATTCACCTCATAACTCTATACATAATTCTAACCCTTCCTCTGGGCAGGTGTTGATAGAAAGCCTTCCTCCAAGCTCCTCTACCCTCTCCCTCATGGCTTTAAGTCCAAAGCCTGGAGTAAGCACTGCCGTCCCTCTGCCATTATCTGAAAGAGAAAAAAATATGTGTCCATTCTTATTCAAAAGCCTAAACAAAAAGGCAGTGCTCTTACCATGTCTTATGCCATTAGTAAGGCCCTCTAATAAAGCCGATAGTATTACCTTTCCCTGCTCTTCTGTTAAGTTTATTTCTTCTATTTGAGTTTTTATAGCTACCTCTGAATGCTTTTTAGTATCCTCTATTATTGCATTAAGAGATTGGGAAAAGCTCATAATTTCTTGTCCATTCTCAAGTATCCTCACAGAGCTTCTTATATCGTTTAATCCCTTTCTCACTTGTTCCTGAGCTAAATTTAATTTATCTAGTGCTTTTCCTGTATCTTTATTTATAAGCCTCTTAGAAGCCTCTATTTCCACCAACACTGTAGTAAGCGTATGACCAACTGTGTCATGAATTTCCCTGGCAATTCTATTTCTTTCCTTCATTGCCGTTAGGTTTTCTACTCTCTTATAAGCTTCCTTTAATTCATCATACACTATATCTTTTTCTAGTTTTTTTACTGTTATATCCTTTAGATTTTCTTCTATGATTTCTGTCTGCATTATGAGATATTTAATAAGGAAAAATATTATATACATCACCAAATATATGGGAAGGCTTAGCAATATGGTTGGAAGAGCTCTATTCATAGCATAATCCATATATAATACTATGGAAAAAGAAGAGAATAAATATACTATTAATGAGGTTACTATTCCAGTTCTCTGGCTTCTGTTCATCACTGCATCATCAAGAACAATAATATAGCAGGCAAGGGTTACCCTGGTTGGATCGAACCTATTTATTAAAAATATGAAGGCTACCTCTAGCAAATAACCTAAAAATAAAACTATACGACTTTTAATCCCTCTCTGCATATAGCTGCTTATGAAAAAGGTTCTAATGGAATAGGAAAATAACAGCATGAAATATAAGAACACTAAAAGCATATCCTTTTCATTATTGTTTAAGCAGCTTATGAGAAGAGTTAATATAATTGTGCAGTAATTTATTATTATAACCGTGGTTTTAACTTTATTTATCATAATACGAAGCTCCATCAAAACATTTAATATGTTTATCTATGTAAAGCAGGAATTCTATAATTGAAGCAACCTGCCTTTTGGATAAGTTAATTGTGCAGACAATTTCTATATAGTTTTATATTACCCTATCTTAAATTATAAAATCAACACTTACTAGTTTTTTATAAAAGAAAAAAGCGGCCGAGGCCGCTTTAAATTTGGAGCTATACATTAGTTGCTACTTCAAGAGCAGTTTCTATCATTTTTGTGAAAGTAGTCTGTCTCTCTTCAGCTGTTGTTAACTCTCCTGTTACTAGATGATCGCTTACTGTCATTATTCCAAGAGCATCAACTCCGAATTTAGCTGCTATAGTGTAAAGTGCAGCTGCTTCCATTTCAACTCCTAGAGCTCCGTATTTAGCCCAAAGCTTCCAGCTCTGTGCATCATCATAGAATACATCTGAGCTTACTATCTGACCAACCTTTGGATCAAAGCCCTTTTCTACCGCTACTTCATAAGCCTTCTTCAAAAGCTTAAAGCTTGCTGTAGGTGCAAAGCTTCTTCCTTCAAAGGTTAGGCTATTCATGTTTGAATCTGTGGAAGCTGCCATTCCTATTATCATATCTCTAACCTTTACGCTGGTTTGAAGCCCTCCGCAGGTACCTACTCTTATTAAATTTTTAACTCCATAAGCTTGGATAAGCTCTGTAACATATATGGATATGGATGGCATTCCCATACCAGTTCCTTGAACTGATACTCTCTTTCCTTTGTAGGTTCCAGTAAAACCATACATTCCTCTTACTTCGTTATAGCATTCTGCATTTTCTAAAAATGTCTCTGCTATAAACTTTGCTCTAAGCGGATCTCCTGGAAGTAGAATACTTTCTGCTATCTGTCCTTCTTTTGCTCCTATATGAACGCTCATTGTAAAATCCTCCTATTTATAAAAACAATACTACTTTAGACTTTGTTTTAAATCTGCTATGCTTTTTAGCAGACTCTAAAACACAGCCTTACTTTAAAATTTCCTTTAAAAAGCTTTCACCGTCAATTATTTTTTCAACTCCAAATATGTCAGCAACAGTCTGCCCCATATCTGAGAAGGTTTTTCTTGTTCCAAGATTTATATTTTCCTTTAATGCCTTTCCATAAGCAATAAACGGAACATATTCTCTGGAATGGTCAGTACTTGGTGTGGTTGGATCACAGCCATGGTCTGCAGTTATGAATAGAACATCCGTATCCTTCATAGCATCAGTTATTTCCTTAAGCCTTACATCAAAAGCCTCCAAGCCTCTTCCGTAGCTTTCAGGATCATTTCTATGTCCCCACTTCATATCAAAGTCCACTAGATTAGTAAAAATAAGCCCTTTCTTATCTTGAGCCATATACTCTAGAGTCTTATCTACTCCATCCATGTTGTCTTTAGTATGAACTGCTTCTGTAACTCCCTGGCCAGTAAATATATCTTCAATCTTTCCTACAGCCATCACATTAAGTCCAGACTTCTGAATTTTTACCAAAACTGTTTCCTCCGGTGGAAGCAATGAAAAATCTCTTCTGTTAGGAGTTCTTGTGAAAGCTCCTGGCTTTCCTAAAAATGGTCTAGCTATTACACGTGCCACTGCATGCTTGCCTGTAAGCATAGCCCTGGCTTTTTTACACATATCATATAACTCTTCTAAAGGTATGACCTCTTCATGAGCCGCTATCTGAAATACGCTGTCTGCAGAAGTATACACTATAGGTTTGCCTGTTTTCATATGTTCTTCCCCAAGCTCATCAAGTATAACTGTACCTGATGCAGGCTTATTGCCTATAATCTTTCTCCCTACAGCTTTTTCAAAAGCCTCTACTACATCTTTCGAGAACCCATCAGGATAGGTTGGAAAAGGTACTTCAGATATTATTCCGCCCATTTCCCAATGTCCAGTGGTGGTATCCTTACCATTAGAAGCTTCTTCAAATCTAGCAAAGCAGCCAGTAGGATGTTCAGCCTTCTTTAAGCCTTTAATTCCATCTATATTTCCAAGTCCTATAGCTTCCATATTAGGTACCTTAAGTCCTCCCAGGAACTTAGATACATTTCCTATGGTATTTGAACCTTCATCTCCGTATTTTGCTGCATCCGGCATTTCTCCCATGCCTACGCTGTCTAAAACTATCCATATTACTCTATTTATCATAAGCTTAATACCTCCTTCTTACTCTATTATACCATATACCAAAGGTATACTATTCTCATAAGCAGGTACTATCTCATAATTTTCTAATATATCTTTTGCGGCCTTATGTATTTTATCTTCATCATTAGCATGTATATAAGCAATAGTATCTCCCTTAGACACCTTGATTCCTCTTTTTTTGTTTAATACTATTCCTACAGCTAAATCTATTTTATCTTCCTTTGTGGCTCTTCCAGCTCCCAGCTCCATAGCTATAAGTCCCATGTCTTCAGAATGTATCTTTGAAACATAGCCATCCTTATCGCTCTTAACTTCAAAAACATATTTTGCTTTAGGCAAAAGACTGCTGTCATAAACCGCAGCCCCCTCTCCGCCTTGAGCATCAACAAATTCTTTGAATTTAGCTAAAGCAGAACCATCTTTTATAGTTTTCAAAAGCTTTTCTCTAGCTTCTCCTACATTTTCAGCCTTTTTAGCCAAGACTACCATGTGGCTTCCTAGGGTAAGGCAAAGTTCCAGAAGATCTTCTGGTCCTTCTCCCTTAAGGGTATCTAAAGCTTCCTTAACCTCAAGGGCATTTCCTATGGCAAGCCCCAGAGGCTGATCCATATCGGATATTACTGCTACAGTTTTTCTGCCTACATTATTTCCTATGCTAACCATAGCCTCAGCCAATCTTTCAGCATCCTCATAATTTTTCATAAAAGCTCCGTCACCTACTTTTACATCTAAAACTATGCAGTCAGCTCCTGCCGCTATTTTTTTACTCATTATGCTTGAAGATATCAAGGATATATTATCTACAGTTCCTGTAACATCTCTAAGGGCATAAAGCTTTTTATCCGCTGGTGCTAAATCAGCAGTCTGAGCCATTAATCCTAGCTTTCTTGTATTAACATTTTCAATAAATTGTTCTTCTGTGATTTCTACTGAAAAACCCTTAAAGGATTCAAGCTTATCTATAGTGCCGCCGGTATGACCAAGACCTCTTCCTGACATCTTAGCTACTGGAATGCCTAGAGCTGCCACCATTGGTGTAAGCACTAAAGAAGTAGTATCTCCAACTCCGCCTGTGCTATGCTTATCTACTTTTATGCCTTCTATTTTTGATAAATCAAGCACATCTCCGGAATGGACCATGGCCATGGTAAGGTCTGCGGTCTCCCTCATATTCATCTTCTGAAAGAATATTGCCATCATAAGAGCAGACACTTGATAATCGGGAATACTTCCTTTAGTATAATTTTCTATGAAATAATTTATTTCTTCCTTAGTAAGCTCTTCACCGTTTCTTTTTTTGATTATTAAATCATACATTCTCATAATGATATTCTCCTAGAGATTATTTTTACTTTCTTCCATAATAGAAACGCTGGCACTTACACCTATTCTGCTGGCTCCTGCTCCTATCATAGCTGCAGCAGTTTTATAATCTCTTATTCCGCCTGATGCTTTTACTCCCATTTCTTCTCCAACGGTTTCTCTCATAAGCTTAACATCTTCTACCTTAGCTCCTGAAGTAGAAAATCCTGTAGAAGTCTTAACATATTCAACTCCAACTTCCTTACAGATAGTGCATACTTTAACCTTCTCTTCATCTGTAAGCAGGCAGGTTTCTATAATAACCTTTAGAAGCGCCTTACCTTTAGTTTCATTAAACACCGCTGCTATATCTTCTTTAACTACATCATACTTCTTATCTTTCAATGCTCCTATGTTTATTACCATATCAACTTCCTGAGCACCATCTTCCATAGCCTTTTTAGCTTCAAAGGCCTTAACTTCCTTTATGTTTGCTCCTAAAGGGAAGCCGATAACTACACAAGTTTTTACTTCCGTTCCCTTAAGTTCTTCGCTTACTGTTTTAGCATAAAAAGGGTTTACGCAAACTGAAGCAAAGCTATACTGCTTTGCCTCACTGCATAATCTTTTTACCGCTTCCTCAGTAGCTTCAGGTTTTAATATAGTATGATCAAAATATTTTGCTAAATTCATATTTACCACCCTTCCGGCTAATGCATCCGCTATTAAGATTTATTTATATACTTCTCTGAGCCCTTTGCTTCTATCTTTGGAGATATAGTTATAGTTCTAACTTCACCGCTGTCATCATTTTGCATAAGTTCAAACAATATTTTTATTGCTTCCTGGCTTAGGCTTTTAGCAGAGACGTCAACATAGCTTACATTTAGTCCTAAATAATTTAATATATCTACTTTGTCAAATCCAATTATAGCTATGTCCTCAGGTGTTTTCAAGCCTTTTTCATTCAGTGCCCTTATGCAGCCTATAGTCATCATACTGCTTCCCACCAATAAAGCTGTAGGCTTATCCTCCATATTCAATATCTCTTTTGTTATATTATATCCGCTCTCCGGTTTATAATTTCCCTCAAAAATATATTCTTCATTTATAGCCATATTATTCATAGTTAAAGCTTTTTTATAGCCTATAAGTCTGTCAAAGGAAGGCTCGGAACCCAAGTTGCCAGTTATTATAGCAATTCTTTCATGCCCCTCTTGTATTAAAAGATTAGCAGCATCAAAGCCTCCTTTTACATTGTCTACAAAAACTCCATTAAAGCTTGCATATCTTATACTGGCCGCCACAAGTACTAATGGCATTCCTATACTATCCAAGGTTTTAAAATAATCATTATCAAAGCTGCCTTCCCCGAAGGCAGGTATCATTATGATACCTTTTACCTTACTTTGTTTTAGAAGAGCCAAGGCTTTGATTTCCTTATATATTTCATCATTGGTATTAAATATTGATATATTATAATCGTATCTCTCAGCAATTTCTCCAATGCATTTTACTATTTCTCCAAAGTAAGGGTCTGAAATATTAGGTACAATAACACCAACGGTATTAGTTTCTTCATCCTTGAAGCTTTTAATGCCGCTAGGAGTATAATTTAACTCAGTTATGACTTTCATAACCTTTGCCCGGGTGGCTTTGCTTACATACCCAGAGTTATTGATTACCCTTGATACCGTTGCTAATGATACTTCAGCTTTTTCCGCTATATCATTTATAGTAACACCCATAATTACGTCCTCTCAATATTAACTATTTTAAATATTATCTTTGACCCTTTTCGTAAGGTATACCATCTGCTGCCGGCGGCTGAGTTTTCTTAACAAAACCAGCTAAAGCGATCATGGTAACTAAATATGGGAATACACTATAAAGCTCTGAAGGAAGATTCAAGCCTAAAAGCTGAGACTTCAGCTGAACAGCCTGAGCAAGGCTGAACAATAGGCATGCTAAGAAGGAGCCTACTGGTTTCCAGTTACCAAATATTACGGCAGCCAAAGCTATAAAGCCTCTTCCTGAAACCATTCCATCACTATACAAAGGCACTGAACCTAAAGTTAATGCCGCTCCGCCTATTCCAGCTAATATTCCTGAAATAGCAACACATATATATCTAGTTTTGTATACATTTATTCCTAAGGTATCTGCTGCCTTAGGATGCTCTCCTACGGATCTTACTCTAAGTCCCCAAGCAGTTTTATAGAGAACAAAATGAGATATTATTACGGCTGCTATAGCTAAAAATACAAACCAATTGAGACCATCAAAAAGACTTCCTAAGACAGGTATATTCCTAAGCCAGCCTGCTACGTGATAGGGCAAGGGATTAACTCCGTCTGTCTGACCACCTTTATGAAATAATTTAAGTATTAAGAAAGCTGCTAAGGCTGTAGCAAAAAGATTTATCGCTGTACCTGAAATCGTCTGATCAGCCTTTAAGCTTATGCTTAAGAAAGCATGTAAAAGAGCAATCAAGCATCCAGCTATGACAGCAAATAATATTCCAACATAAGGACTTCCGCTTACATGAGAACCATATACGCTGAAAAAGGCACCCATTACCATCATACCGTCTAACCCAAGGTTAACAACTCCTGAACGTTCAGAAAATACACCGCCTAGAGCCGCAAATATTAGAGGCGTAGCTAATGCAAGCATAGATGCTATAAGCTGAACTATTACATTTACACTACTCATGTATCATCGCCTCCTTTTTCTTTTTATCATTAATATATTTAACTATATAATCTGTAGCTATAAATATGATTACAACACCCTGTATCAAGGATACTATTTCCTTTGGAATTCCATTAAGCTGCAGGGTCTTTGCGCTGCTGTTAAGAGCTCCAAATAAAAGAGCTGAGAATAAACAGCCTATAGGATTACTCTTTGCAAGAAGTGCAACTGCCATACCTGTAAATCCATAGCCAGGTAGGTTAGTCATATCATCCATATAGAACTTTCCTCCAGTTACATGGATAACTCCACCTAAAGCTGCGATTACTCCTGATAATGCCATAGCAAGAACTATGTTTTTCTTTACATTTATTCCACCATACTCTGCTCCGAATCTATTCATTCCTACGCTTCTAAGCTCATAGCCTATTACTGTTTTCCAAAGTAGCCAAGCTATGAATATAGCTATTACTACTCCTATTATAATTCCCACATTAGCCTGATACTTATCTATAAATCTTGCAAGTCTTGCACTTTCTGCAATCATTGGAGTTGAAGCTTTTTTAGCTATACCTAGCGGAGTTCTTCTTATTATATAATCTGTCAGATATAAAGCTATATAGTTCATCATTATAGTGTTTATAACTTCGCTGGTTCCAGTCTTTGCCTTAATATATCCTGGGATTCCAGCCCATATTCCACCTAAAAGCATTCCGCTCAAAAATATTAATGGAAGATGTATTATAGCTGGAAGTCCAGTTATTTGTCCAACTACAGCTGCTGTTATCATTCCTATTATAAACTGGCCTTCTGTACCTATATTAAAAAGTCCTGTCTTAAAAGCTACAGCATTTGCAATACCAGTAAATATTAGCGGAGTGGTATAAAAGAGAGTATTCATGGTTGACATCTCCGAGCCAAAGCTTCCCTTCCATACTGTAGAAGTTAAATCGCTAAAACCATCAAAAAACTGTAATATGCTATAAGATTTTGCCCACATTACAAAGAATACAGAAACTAATAGTGCTACCACTATAGCTAATAATGGAAATAATATTGGGCTGACTATACTAAAAATACTATTTTTAGACTTCTTATTCTCCAAGTTATTCACCCCTGTTCTCTATTTTATCCTTATTTAAATTTCCCCCAGCCATGAGTATTCCAAGCTTTTGCTCTGTTGCATCCTTACCATCTAAGGTATCTATAATTGATCCGTCATATATTACTGAAATTCTATCAGCCAAGGACATTATTTCATCTAGCTCAAGGGATACCAAAAGAACTGCTTTTCCATTATCTCTTTCCTGAACTATTCTGCTATGAATATACTCTATGGCGCCAACATCAAGTCCTCTGGTAGGCTGAGCTACTATCAAAAGAGATGGATCCTTTGTAATTTCTCTTGCTACTATAAGCTTCTGCTGGTTACCTCCAGAAAGTGCCGAAGCAGCTACCTCTTCGTTTGGAGTTCTAACATCAAAATCCTTTATAAGCTTTCTGCAGTGCTCCTTTATAGCTTTATAGTTCAGTGCTATACCTTTAGTGAACTGCTTTTCTTTATGAATACCTAAGATAGCATTCTCGTATAGAGGCATATTAAGTACAAGTCCTCGCTTATGTCTATCCTCAGGGACATTTCCAACTCCGCAATCCATTATCTCTTTAGTAGATTTATTTATTACTTCTTTACCTTTTATTTTTATAGAACCATTCTCTGCAGGTCTAAGTCCAGTTAAAGCTTCTAGAAATTCGCTCTGACCATTTCCGTCTACACCTGCTATGCCAAGTATTTCACCAGCCCTAAGCTTTAAATTTAAATTTTTAACTGCCTCAACACCTCTGTGATCTTTAACTACTAAATCATTTATTTCAAGCACCACATCGCCAATTTTAGCTTCGCTCTTATTTACTACTAGATTAACTTTTCTCCCTACCATAAGCTCAGCTAATTGATCTATATTGGTGTCCTTTGTGTTCACAGTTCCAGTAACCTTTCCTCTTCTTATAATAGTTACTCTATCGCTCATACTCATTACTTCTTTAAGCTTATGAGTTATAAGTATTACAGATTTACCTTGAGCTTTTAAATTATCTATGATATTCCCAAGCTCTTTTATTTCCTGAGGAGTAAGTACTGCAGTAGGTTCATCCAATATGAGAATTTCAGCACCTCTGTATAAAGCCTTAAGTATCTCTACTTTTTGCTGCTGACCTACTGTTATATCTTCTATAATTGCATTAGGATCTATATTAAAGCCATACTTTTCGGAAAGCTCTTTTACGTCTTTTATAGCTCTATTTATATCAACCTTTAGTCCTTTTTTAGGCTCTATTCCTAGGATTATATTTTCAGCCACGCTAAAATTATGAACAAGCATAAAATGCTGATGCACCATACCTATCCCATGATTTATAGCATCCTTAGGACTATTTATATTCACTAAATTTCCGCTTACATATATTTCGCCCTTTTCCTGCTTATAAAGTCCATATAATACATTCATAAGTGTGGTTTTTCCAGCTCCATTTTCCCCAAGAAGAACGTGGGTTTCACCTTTATTTAAATCGAAATCCACATTGTCATTAGCTACAGTTCCTGGAAAAACCTTGGTTATATTTTTCATTTCTACAACCTTGGTCATACATTAACCTCCATTCAGCTTATTATTCATATAAATCATATTTTGTCATTGCTTTGAGATGCTGATATTTTTTTCAAAACTCAGACTATGTTTTTTTATAAATGCCACAAAAATTTTATCATATTAATTTAAAGTAAGCTAGTACAATATGAAAGTTTTACATATGGTTTTAAGCGCCATAACTGCCTTAAAAACCCGTAAATCATTTCCATATTTCCATTAGTATACTTCTTGAATTATAAATATCATAAAAGAGCCAGATATATATTTTATACATCTAGCTCTTTAAATTTTAAATTAGATTCTTTTATGCTATTACTGTAATGTAGTAGGCTTAAATTCTTTGTATTCTGCTTTTGTAGCAGGAACCTTTATTTTATCAGCCTTTATTGCATCACTGTACTTCTTAACAAGATCTGCTGTTGCTGAATCAACATGTGTTTCAGCAAGATCAACTCCGCCTTCTTTAAGTCCTAGTGAAACAACTGTGTTACCCTTGAAAGTGTTGTCTATAACTGATTTTGTAGCAGCATAAGTTGCCATATCAACTCTCTTTAATGCTGATGCAAGTATTATATCTGCATACTGTGGAGCAGTTTTTGACTGATCCATATCAACTCCGATTGCCCAAACTTTCTTTCCGTTTGCATTAGCATTCTTTACAGCTTCGAACATACCCATTCCAACCTGACCAGCTGCATGGTATATAACGTCATAGTTATCATTTATAAGCTGCTCAGCTGCTGTCTTACCAAGACTTGCATCACCGAAGCTGTTTACATATATAGCTTTAACTGTAGCACTTGGATTAACTGATTGAACACCAGCTTCAAAGCCTACTTCGAAAGCATTTATTAAATCTCCGTCCTTACCGCCTATGAAACCTATCTTGTTGCTCTTAGTTGCCTTAGCTGCAACAACACCGGCAAGGAATGAGCTTTCATTTGCTTTAAACTCATAGGATACAACATTATCCTTCTTAACCTCTGAATCTATTATAACAAATTTTGTATTTTTGTTCTTATCAGCTTCAGCACCAACAGTGTCTGCCATCTGATAACCAACTCCGAATATTAATTGTCTTCCGTCAGCAACTAGAGAATCTAGGTTTGACTGATAATCATCTGCACTCTTTGATTCCAAGTACTTATAATCTACTCCAAAATCTTTAACAGCCTTCTGTAATCCTTCATGAGCAGATTGGTTAAAGGATTTATCATTTATTCCACTTTCATCTGTTGAAAGTCCAACCTTTAAGGATGATTTTTTAGTTGAATCACTAGTAGTTCCAGAATTATCGCTCTTTTTTGAACATCCTGCAAATAAAGAAGCTGCTATAGTCAATGCTGCTACGACAGCTAACACTTTTTTCTTATTCATTAAAAAGACACCTCCACAAAATATAACTCTTCTTTTTCCTATTCCAATATAAACAATATGCCGTACATTGTCAACGAATTTTCATGTTTTTTTCATACCAGTATGAAAATTTTTTCATATTCATTAATATTTTTTTCATATTTTATTCTTTTAACAAAATATAAGCTCTTTTTTGTTAGGATTATTATTAGATTTTTATCCTAAATCCGAAATAAAAAATAGGTGACGAATGACTTAATTATAGTAATTCCAAAAAAACTCAACTATTATACTGTTTATATCTTTAAATTTTGGTATAATTTTCATATATGCAGAAGGAGGTTTTTTATGTTTTCAACATACGAACTAAAATCCATAGGTAAAAAAAGTTTTTATGACAATTTGGGAAATGCAATATTAGTTACCTTTATCACTTCTATTTTGATGTGGATTGTTTCAGCCGCTGACAGACATTCTTATTACTACAATATTCGAGACATCTTAAGTAACAATGGTGTTTCCACATATGCACCTGACACTTATAAAATGCACAGCAAAAACAGCCTCAAAATTGTAAGGCTGTTTATTTTTGTTATATAATAGGTGAGGTGAAAACTCAATTTATTTCTTCTGATTTTCTATTTTTTCTGCCAGTTCATTTAGATATACCCATCTTTCCATGGTTTGATCTAAACTTTGCTTTAGATTTTCTTTTTCTAAAAGCAGCTGCTGAAGAGCTGAATAATCTGATGCTGCTTCTTCTATTTTAGCTTCTACCTCTGCTATTTCATTTTCTATTTTTTCTATTACAGAATCTATTTCTTCATATTCTCTTTGCTCTTTATAAGAAAATTTTAAGGCTTTTTCTTTTTTTTTGTCCACAGGCTCCTTGTTCTTATCCACATTTTTTCTATTCTTATCCTCAAAGCCTATACTTTCTTCCACAGCTTTTATATCTTCTTTAAAATCAGAGTAATTTCCATTATGTATGGTTACTTTACCATTTCCATGAAAAGCAAAAATTTTATCTGCAATTCTATCTAGAAAATATCTATCGTGAGATACTGTTATGACCGCTCCATTAAAGCTATCTATATAATCCTCCAATATAGTAAGGGTTTGTATATCTAGATCATTGGTAGGTTCATCCATCAAAAGCACATTAGGTGCACTCATCAAAACTCTTAAAAGGTAAAGCCTTCTCTTTTCACCGCCTGACAGCTTTCCAATGGTAGTCCACTGCATTTCTGGAGGAAAAAGAAATCTTTCCAGCATTTTTGACGCACTTATTTTTTCACCCTCAGCATCAGTAATCCATTCTGCAACTTCCCTGACGTATTCTATAACTCTAAGCTTCTCATCCATTGAAGTATTTTCCTGAGAGTACATTCCTATCTTAACAGTTTCTCCAATTTCTACTTCGCCTTTTTCAGGTTTTATCTTATCAGCTATTATGTTCATAAGTGTAGATTTACCTATGCCATTTGGACCAACTATACCTATTCTATCATTTCTTAACACAATATAATCGAAATCCTCTAATATAGTTTTTCCCTCATAATACTTTGATATATGCTTAAGCTCAATTATTTTTTTACCAAGCCTGCTTCCTTCCAAGGAAATATCAAGCTTCTCTTCAGAAGCTGCATTTCCTTGCTGGCTTAAGGCTTCAAACCTATCTATTCTAGCCTTTTGCTTGGTACTTCTGGCTTTTGCTCCTCTTCTTATCCAAGCTAATTCCTTCTTGAAAAGGGATAATCTTTTCTTTTCATTTGTAGCTTCTATATCTTCTCTCTCAGCCTTTTTCTCTAAAAACAAGCTATAATTGCCGCTATATCTATATAGATTTCCTTCATCCAGCTCAATTATGTTATTTACAACCCTGTCCAAGAAATACCTATCATGAGTTATCATAAGTAAGGCGCCATTTCTTTTATTTAGATATTGCTCTAACCAATCTATAGTTTCATTATCAAGATGGTTAGTAGGCTCATCTAGAATAAGCAAATCAGAGGACTTTATAAGAGCAGCTGCAAGAGCTATTCTCTTTCTCTGTCCACCTGATAACTTACCAACTTTAGCTGTATAATCCGTTATTCCAAGCTTAGTAAGCACATTTTTAGCTTCAGTTTCCATATTCCATGCATTTAACTCATCCATCTTCTGTGATAGCGCTATTATTTTATGGTCATCACCTGATGCTAAGCTTTTTTCATATTCTTTTATGGCCATCATTATAGGAGAATTACCGCTGAATATCTGTTCTAATACAGTAGCTTCTTCGTCAAAATCAGGATTTTGAGACAGATACTCTATAGAAGCAGAGTTGTTTTTAATTGTTTTCCCTTGGTCAGCTTCTTCTACTCCTGCAATAATCTTTAAAAATGTAGATTTTCCTGTACCATTTACTCCTATCACACCTATTTTATCACCATCATTTATACCTAAGCTCACATCCTTAAGTAGCATTTTTTCGCTATAGCTTTTTGTAACATTCTCTACATTTAAAATATTCATTGAATATCCTTCCTTATTTCTTTTTCTCTATAAGCTCTCTTGGTATATGACAGTATCCATTTGGATTTTTATCCAAGTACTTCTGATGATATTCTTCTGCATCATAAAAATTCTTAAGTGGAATCACTTCTGTAACTATAGGCTTCTCATACTTTTTCTGCTCTTCTTCTAGAGATTCTCTTATAGCCGATTCATCTTCAGCTTCTATAAAATATATTCCAGTACGATACTGAGTTCCTATGTCGTGTCCCTGGCGATTTTCTATGGTTGGATCTACTATGAACCAATAAGCATTTAAAAGTTCTTTCAGTGACAGAACCTGCTCATCGTATTCTATATAGCATGCTTCTGAAAAGCCTGTTGTGTTCTTGCATACCATTTCATATGTAGGGTTTTCAACATTTCCGTTAGCGTATCCTACCTTAGTATTTATGACTCCATTTATTGTATTAAAATAAGCTTCGACTCCCCAGAAGCAGCCGCCAGCTAAAACTATTTTTCTCATGTAAATCACCTCATAATAATTTAAATTTAATATTATCAGTATAGCATAACCTATATTACTTTAGAATATTAACCTAATAAAAAAGCACATTTCAAAGATTATGTGTACCATACCTTTGAAATGCACTTTTTTCTATTAGTCTATCCTGCTCTCACTATATTATCAAACACATCAGCTTCATCTAAATTTAATTCTTCTACCTTATTAGTATATTTATCAAATTTAAACCATCCCTTTATGCCGCTGGCACTTTCTATCTCAACATAATTTTTCTCATCTGTACCAAGAAGCTTAACCTCTTCTCCTGGATGAACTGTAGCTGCAACTGCAGTCGAATCCTTTGACTTGTATATCTTTAAATCATGTTTTACTTTAAGTGTAGGAATGTTTCCGCTATTAGTTCCATCATTCTCTGGATATACATCCTTTTCTATTTTTCCAAAGCTGTCGTCTTTATAATATTGATATTCTTCATCCTTGCTATGGGTAGAGAAAAACTGAGATATCATTCCTTTAAATAAGATTTTCCCATCAGCTTCAATCTGCGGGGCACCGTCACTGCTCAATATCTTACTTATGGAACCATTTTTATATATATAGTATGAATTATCCTTATAATCATTATCTAAATTATACTTTAAATATATTTCACTATGCTTATCCTTCTTATATATATCTACTATATCAAATTGGGAAAACTCACAGCTACTGTCTGTCCGTATAGAACTTCCATCAATGCTGAGAACGCTTCTGACAGGGTCAAATTTTATATCATCTTCCTTACCATCACCATCCATATCTTTTTTTAACTCTATGGCGGCTATACTGAATTCTTGTAAATTTAATTTATATATCTGCTTTTTAATAGAAGTTTTCCTATCGTATTTATACAGACTGCCATTATTCCTATCATAGGTGTAATATATATTCTTATTATTTTTATACATATAAGAATCATCTGGTATATCCTTGCCCTTATCAGGTAAAGAATTTGTATAATTCCCTGATACTCCTATATCTCTAGCTATTTCAGAATAATCTGTTATACCTAGATTATCTGCTTTATTTATCAATATAGCTATGCTGTTTTCAGAAATATTGTAATCTTGACCATAACTGTTTTCAAGCTTTGTAGAAAAATCATCAGTATATACGTAATACTGCTCTGCTTTAGGAATTACACTATCACTTCTCTGCTCGTATAGACTTATCATATAATAATTTTTCTTGGCATCCACATCGTAATACAACTCCTGATTTGAATATATAGAAAACTTCTTATATTTGCTTTCTCCTATTTTTTCAATAGCATTATACGCCTTTACATAGTATTCAGCTAAATTTTTAGCTTCAGGTCTTTGATCACTATCCTGACTTGCTTCCGAGCTATTGGTCTTTGGTACCTGATTCTCCGAATTTACTGCAGTATCTGAATCAGTAATTTTATTTTCATCACTTTTGGTTGAAGCTACTTTACCATTCTGGTTCTGAATTCCACTTTTTTTATTGTTAATATATTTTTCGCCGTACTCTAGTCCGAATGGAATTGATGCTGATATAGCCACCACAAGTATAGCGGCAGCAATCTTTGAAAAATAATATTTTTTATTTAATTTATAAAATTTAAAAGATAGCTTGTCATTTTGTTTTTCTTTAAATTCTATTGAAGAGAGAATATTATTCCAGCACTTTTCATATACCTGAGAATTTGGATGTTTCTTATTTTCTTCTTTCATTTCCTCTAATAGCTTATCTATATTCATATGCTTTTCCCTCCTCACTTCCTATTGACATTAAATCTTTTCCAAGATTTTTTTTAGCTTTGAATAGTCTGCTCTTTACCGTACCCTCTGAACAATTTAAAATATCCGCAATTTCTTTTATGCTCATATCATTGAAATAATAAAAAATTATACATATTTTTAGTTTGTCAGACAACCTGTCTATACAGCTTTTTAATTCAGTATAGGCTTCCTTCCTTTCTATGATTTCATTTGGCATTTCTCCAGCTTCTCCTGACAAATTTTCTATAATGCTGTCTTCACAGGTAATACTTCTTTTATTTTTTCTAAAATAGTTGTTGCAGCTGTTAATTACTATTTTGTAAAGCCACACTTCAAAAGCTGCAGCTTTCTTAAGTTTGTATAACTTTGTATATACCGTTACAAAGACTTCCTGCAAAATATCTTCTGCTGCTTTTTCATCTTTGGTAATATTTTTAGCTGTAGCATATACTTTGCCCTTATACACATCATAAAGCTTTCTAAAGGCAACCTTATCTCCTGAAATCGTCTTTTCAATTAAGTCTTCCAAAATTTGAATTTCCATACATTTGCCAGCTCCCCCAAATTAAAACACTTATAAAATTAATAATATCAATTATCCTATATATAAGACACCATATATTGAAAAAAGTTTCCTATATTTGGCGCAAAATTATAAAATATTTCTATCGTATTTTATAATTAAGTCTTGTTATTATTGAGATACTATATTATAATGAAGTGATTTACGTTTGGAGGAATATGAATGGAAAATAAAAAATTTAGTGATTTAGGTCTTAGCGAAAATGTGCTAAAGGCTATTGATGATATGGGGTTCGAAGAGCCATCAAGTATTCAAGCAGAGGTTATACCTGTACTTTTAGAAGGATTTGACGGAATAGGTCAGGCTCAAACAGGAACTGGAAAAACTCTAGCTTTTGGAGCACCTATTTTAAGTAAGTTTACCCAAAGAAAAGATTCTATATTTGCATTAATTCTAGCACCTACAAGAGAATTAGCAATTCAGGTTAACGATGAACTTACTAGAGTAGGAAAATATTCTAAAGCCAAGTTTTTACCTGTATATGGCGGTCAGCCTATTGACAGACAAATAAGAGCATTAAGAAATGGAATGGACATAGTTGTTGGTACTCCTGGAAGAGTATTGGATCTTATAAGAAGAAATGTGCTGGATTTATCTAAAATTGAGTATTTAGTGCTTGATGAAGCCGACGAAATGCTTAATATGGGATTTATAGATGATATAGAGGAAATAATAAAGAAGTCTAACTCTGAAAGACAAACTCTTTTATTCTCAGCCACCATGCCAGATGAAATTAAAAAGCTTGCTAAACGATATCTAAAGAATGATTCAAAGCATATCTCTATAGTAAAAAATGCTATGACCGTATCCACTGTATCTCAATTTTATTATGAAGTTAAGCAAAAAGACAGATTTGAATGCCTTTGCAGAATTCTTGATGTGGATGAACCTACTGCTGCGATAATATTCTGTAAGACTAAAAAAGGTGTTGATGAGCTAGTTGAAGGACTTCAGTCAAGAGGCTACAATGTTGAAGGTATGCATGGTGATATGAACCAAAACCAAAGACTTAACACCTTAAGGAAATTTAAGGAAGGCAATCTAGAATTTCTAGTTGCTACTGACGTTGCAGCAAGAGGTATAGATGTAGAAAATGTATCTCATGTTATAAATTACGACCTTCCTCAGGATATAGAATCCTACGTACACAGAATAGGAAGAACTGGAAGAGCTAAAAGAGAAGGAATGGCTTACTCTCTTGTTACAGCTAGAGAATACATTACTCTTAAGCAGATAGAGAAGGTTACTAAGAGTAAAATCAAGAGAAAAGACATACCTACTGTTGATGATATTTTTAATGCAAAATACCAAAATATATTATCAAGAATTAAGGACACCATCGAAGCTGGTGAACATAAAAAGTTTATGGAATTAGCTGCTGAGATGGATGATGAATTCACTCTAGTAGATGTAGCTGCAGCACTTATGAAGATAGTATATGACAAAGAAGTCAGCTATGATTATACAGAAAACGAAATTGGATCTTCGGAAGAATTTATAAGATTGTTCTTTACTGTAGGAAGAATAGATGGTTTGACTCCTAAAGTCCTTCTTCAATTTTTAAATAAAAATGCTGGAGTAAACCGTGAAAATGTTGGAAGCATAGACATATTAGAGAAATTTACCTTTGTTAATATTCAGGAGCCTTTAGTAAATACAATACTTAAGAATTGTAATGGTAAAAAGTTCTCCGGTAGAAAATTAAAGATAGAAATAGCTAAAAAAACTAGAGCTTAATTATGTTTAAAACACTGTTAAAAATTACAGTGTTTTTTTCTTATTTATAGGCCTCTATTCTATATACTTTTTTTTATTATTCACGTATTATAATATTGTCTATACAAAAAAGCAAAGGAGATAGGGGTCTTAAAACATGAATAAACATACTAGAATTCTTATTTTTTCTGCTGTTGCATTAATTTTTTCCGCTTCGGCTTCTGTTTATTATTTTTCACAGCTTGGCGGCCAAAAAAAAGACAGCAAAGCTATTACTAAAGCTACTTCTGCGGTTGTAGCAAAACCTGGTGAAAAGAACAGTAAACCTGCTGATAATAATTCAAAATCTCAGCAAAATACAAATTCTAATACCAGCAATTCAACTGAAGGAACTAACGATACTAATAACTCCCCATATGTGAATGTGGCTAGTTTAGTAAATAATGTAGATGTGAATAAGATGAATTCACTGTCTAATGTAAAAAAGTCTTGGTACTTTATGAAACATGCAGATAACACTATACCTGATTCACCTGCTGAATCTAAAAATTGGATTACTCCTTACAATGCTTACTACGTAGGGGATACTAGCAGGAAAGTCATTTATCTGACTTTTGATGAAGGTTACGAAGCTGGGTACACTCCAAAGCTTTTAGATGCTCTTAAAGCTAATAATGTACATGCCTCATTTTTTATGACTCAGCCTTATATAAAATCTTCGCCTGACAATGTAAAAAGGATAGTGGCTGAAGGTCATTTAGCTGCAAATCACAGCGTTCGCCACCTTTCAATGCCAAGTATAACAGATCCTAAAAAATTTAATGATGAATTCGCTGGCGTAGAACAAGCCTTCAATCAACTGACTGGCAAAAATATATCTAAATTTTTTAGACCGCCAATGGGTGAATACAGTGAACGTTCACTATACTTAACAAATACCTTTGGATATAAATCTGTATTCTGGAGCTTTGCCTATGAGGATTGGGATCCAAACAAGCAGCCAGATCCGACTAAGGCGGAGACTTCTATATTAAAAAGTGTCCATAATGGAGCTATAATACTTTTACATCCAGAATCTAAAACTAATGCTGAAATATTAGATGACTTACTTAAAAAATTAATAGCTCAAGGCTATGAATTTGATACTTTGGACAAACTTCCGGCTAAGAGTTAACCAATATAGTTTTAAAAGAACCCAAATAAAAAAGTGTCAAGGAAGGATTTATACCTTACTTTGACACTTTTTTTAAGTTATATATTATAACAATGCAAGAACTACTTTATAATCTGTTACCTTGCGAAAACCTATTTTTTCTGCACAGGAAAGTGATGAAATGTTCTTCTTCCAAGTATCCCAGTAAGGTACCAGCCCTTTCTCTCTGCATTTTTTTAAAAATATCTCAGAAAGAATAGACGCAACTCCCTGCCTTTGGAATTCCTGAACTGTCTGTATTCCTACTCCACAGGTCTTGTTTCCCAAATATTCAGCTGTACACCACCCTAAAATTTCCTTATCCTTTATAGCACAATAACCAAAACCATGGGTTACAAATCTGTTTTTGCTAGCCCATTTTTTCTCTATTTCTTTTTTAAGAAAGTGTACATTAGCTAGCTTAGAACTAAATATTATTTGTCCATCTATATTTGTTATGCTAAGCCCCTTATCCGCATTAATCTGCTCTGGAATTTCATCAAAATTGTGAGCATAGAGACTTCTCCAATATATCTGAGCATTAAAGTTTCTTAGCTCCTCCAGCAGTATATCTTCCCATTCATCAGTTTCATAATATATTTTTATCATAGAAAGCTTATCTCGGGTATCCTCATCCAATATATTTTCCTTTAAAAATCTAACAGCTTCAACATAGTCCTCTTTATTAGATGAGTGCCCTCCAAAGTAAATACATTGTTCCATGTCCCATACCATAGATATGGTAGAATCGCTCTTTTCATCTACATAAGCATTAGTGGAAACATTGCCCTGCAATATGGAATCAAAAACGAATTCTGACTGTATACTCTTATAATTTGCCCCAATTTGCTGAATATCAGCAAGAATTTTTTTCATATAAAAGTTTGCCCCCTTTTAATATTAGCTGCACTTTAAATAAGTGTATTTTTTCACACCTATTCAAAATTTGCTTTAAAACTTTATAGCCACAAATGTTCTGTCCCCAATCCAATACTTAGGATACCTAGCTGCTACCAGAGAAAATACTTTTTCAACGGCTGCTTCCAAAGCGTTATTTCTCATTATATCAAGCATTTCCTGTTGATTTATGAGACTATATACCAAATTGGAACATAGCAGCAATATATCTCCCAGCTGAACAGTATCCTTGTTTGAAGCTATATCTGGTACAACTTCCGGCAAATAGTTATCAAAATAAGGCTTTAATCTTTCTGGCAAGGCTCCTACGGCTTTAACTGCATCCTCTTCAGTAAGGATTCCATATTCTATCTCATTATGATATTTCTTTTTAGTTTTTAAAAATCTTTTTATGGTGGAACCTTTAATTAAAAAAGATTCCGTATTGCCTACTCCGCTTATATAAAGCTGATTCTTCTCCAATACCACTGCAAGAATGCTGCTTGTAAAAAGTTTTTCTTCTTCCTGACTCTTTTCTATCAATGTATTGTTTGCCACATTTATACACTGTTTTAAGTAGTCAAAAGGCTGCAAACCAGAAGCCCCATAGTTTGCTTTCTTAAAAGCATTTATACAATATTCACTAGCAGGTTTCTCCGTATAAAAGCTTGAACCGCCCTCACATAAGACAAAAATATCTTTATTATCAGAAATATAGCATGCATCTTTAGACACACCTGAAGTTCCTACCAGCAAATTCGCATAACATTCCACAGCCATCCCGCCTTATCAAAATAATACTTGCCACTTGTTTATTAGACTCTGTTTTAAAGCAATCAAAGCCTTTATCAACATTCTTTTAAAACATAGCCTTTTATTAATACAGGTATTTTTCTGAATAATCATACAAAATCCTATATTAAAATAATTATAAGTTTAAAGTTGTTTTATAGTCAATACTTACACCAAAGTTAAATTATCCCTATGCAATCTTGCCAAGAAGGGACAAAGCCCTTAGCAGCATTCTCTTAAAGCATAGCTTACTTTAAAAGCGTGTCCTAAAGCCGCATCTTTTGCAAAGTTCTTCCTCAACTTTCCTTCTAGAAAAGCCCTCCAATATTTTTTTAGCCCTATCTCCTTCAATGATTTCCTTAAAAGCTGTGTCCTTTATATTTCCTAAATTTATAACTCCTTCCCCATCTAGGCAGCAGGGCACCACAGTTCCTTCACTTAAAATAGCTATTTGCTGCTTAAGCCCTTGACAGAATCCTTCTTCCCCAAAACTATCAGCTTGAAGACTTGGCCATTGAAACTCATGATCCTGATTTAAATAAATATTCTCAGCTATTTTCTGACCTCTTTCATTAGTAAACTTTTCTTCTATATTATAATTTAGTTTGAAAGCTTCCTCTATAAAATTAAGTATATGCCTGTTTTTGTTTTTTGCTAAATTAATCTTATTGCTTTTATCTAAATTCCACAATCTTAAAGCTGCAATAGTACCGCTTTTCTCTGTTATTTCTTTTGAAAAGCTCACTATTTCATTGATATATTCTTCTATATCTATGCTTTTTTCATTAGCATCAAAGCTGTGAAGAGATATATTTATTTGTCTTAGCGCCCGTTTTCCTATGAGTTTCGTCCCCACGTTCTTTAGTAAAGTACCGTTAGTTGTTATATTAACCTTTAGTCCAGCTTCCTCGCTTATGTCCAAAAAATCCTCTATGTATGGGTGCAGCAAAGGTTCCCCTTTCACATGAAAATATATATGATCTGTGTATGGCTGTACTTCCTTCACTATATGCTTAAAAGTTTCCTTATCCATAGTATTTGCTTTTCTCTGAGTTTGAGGACAAAACTCGCACTTTAAGTTGCATATATTAGTTATTTCTATATAAACTTTTTTAAATCTCTTCATTTGCTTTCTCCTGTCTTTTGGTTTGACACATCATATTAAAACCTTATACTTATTATATAATTATAATGAAATAGTTCAATATCGTAAGGAGTGATTAAATGAAAATTAATAGAACTCATCACGCAGCAATAATATGTTCAAATTATGAAAAGTCTAAATTTTTTTATACAGAGATACTAGGTTTTAATGTGATAAATGAAGTGTATAGGGCTACACGCAATTCTTATAAATTAGATTTAATCCTTGGAGATTGCCAAATAGAATTGTTTTCTTTTCCTTCTCCTCCTAAAAGGCCTAGTTATCCTGAAGCTGCTGGTCTTAGACATCTTGCCTTTGAGGTTGATGATATAAAAGCCGCTGTAAGCGAACTTAAGGAAAAAGCTGTAGAGGTAGAAGAAATAAGAACTGATGAGATTACTAATAAAAAGTTTACATTTTTTAGTGACCCTGATGGTCTTCCCTTAGAACTTTACGAAAAATAGGGGATGTTTTAAATAAACATAAAAATCAACATTGATTTAAAACAGAACCAAAATAATAAGCACTCTATGTTAACCTGCTATTTAATGGCAGGTTATTTTATTTTTCGTTAAATATGTTATTTTACATTATTGTAAATTTTTGGTATAATATTAAGTAGTAGTTCAATTCAAGTAATATTAAGTAGTGGGAGGTGATAAAATGTGGAAAAAGCCATCAATAGAAATGCCCGATTTCAATAAATCAAATTTAGAAGAGCTTTTAGAGAAGGAATCTCTTGATACAAACGGAGGTGCTTCTGCCAATTCATCAAATATTAATTTAGATTCAATATCTACAATAACTCGAACACCTGGATATGTTAGTGACCCACCCTTTGACTTCAACCAAAATTAACAAAATCGGAGGTGATAATAATGTGGAAAAAGCCATCAATAGAATTGCCTGATTTCAATAAATCAAATTTAGAAGAGCTTTTAGAAAAGGAATCTCTTGATACAAATGGAGGTGCTTCTGTTAATTTATTGAATGTGGATTTAAGCTCAATATCTACACCAACTCGACCACCTGGAATAATCAGTTACCCAGCATTTGACTTCGAATAAGATTAACAAAACTGGAGGTGATAAAATGTGGAAAAAGCCATCAATAGAATTGCCCGACTTTAAAAAATCTAATTTAAAAGAAATCTTAGAAGGTGAAGCTATTGAAACTAACGGAGGTTCCATTAGTAATTTGGTTTCTACTGATTTAATACAAACAATTCCACCAACTAGGCCACCTGGACGAGTTTCTGAGACCTTTAATTTTAAAGAATAATTAAATCAATAATATATAACCTTTTAATTACTTGAATTGAGTCTACTTCTATTATGATTTTATAAGAAGGTGTTTATTTATGGAAAAAGTTAATGAAAAAAACAACTTATTTGATAATTACACTAATTATTTATATAAAGTAGATAATTATGAAGATATTATAGAAAATCATCAGAACAAATATGTTTTATTTAATCCTTCCATCCATTACTGGATAGCTTTAGATGAAATAGGAGTTTCAATATATAATGAAATACATAATAGCAGTAACTTGGAGATAGTTAAGAAAAATCTAATTGATAAATTTTCAATCAATGATTCTATATTTAATGAAGATGTTCTCCCCTTTGTAGAACAATTGATCACAAGTGGTTTCTTATCCTTCAATAAAACTCCTAAAGAAGCAAGCTGGATGAGCAAAAGCTGTGATATAAGCACAGTGGATAGATATCCTTTTAGAGATATTTATATAAGTCTCACAGATAAATGCAATTTAAATTGCCTTTACTGCATTAATAAAAAAGAAAGAAATATAAGGCTAAATAACAATTCAAGCTTAATGATATCAAAGGATAAAATTATTGATGTATTAAAGGAATTTAAAAGCATGAATGGCTCTAAAGTTATTTTTACTGGCGGAGAACCCACCTTGAATAATGAATTTATTGAAATCTGCAGAGAGGCAAAGAATATAGGCTTGGATCCTCATTTCATAACTAATGGTACTCTTCTAAATTCCATTGATATAGATAGGTTATTTGAATATGTTGACAGCTTCACTATAAGCCTTGATAGTGTTATTGAAAAAGAGCTTCAGCTTTTGTGGGGAAAGTCAAATATAGATGTTGATAAAAATATTTATGCAGCACTTGAAAGAGTAAATGAATTTTCTTTAAAGAAAAAAAGGATGACTGTAGTTATAAAACCTATAGTATCAGCAATAAATATTAATTCTTTAGATAAATTAGTTGCGGCGGTAAATAATATTTTAAAGGATTGTGAAGTATCTTGGGCAATGACTCAATTTGAAAAAATAGATGATATTAAAGCTAATGACCTGCTTTCAGTAACAGAAGAAGAGTATGTCTCAAGTACAGCGCAAAGTTTAAGAGCCAGCTATGTAGAGGCTGTCAATGAAAGCACCAACAAGTCAGCTAATAGCCTGAAAAGAATTAATGGTAAAATAAATATTTTCTCATTGGCTCATGGCGGCAGGCTTCTTCCACCAAAATCTCCAAATCTGCTCAGCTGCAATCCATCATTTTATATTGCTGGCAATGGCGATGTATTTCCATGTCAATGTTTTGAGGAAGGAAAATATAAGATTGGAAATGTATTTAATGATACTTTAGCTAATATGTTTGAAAATGAAATCTTTAAAGAAATTCGTGCTAAGTTGCCTATAAATGATATAGAGAACAAAAAATGTTCAAAATGCGAATTAAGATTTCTATGTACAAACGAACTGGGTCCTTGTAATATTAACAAAAATAAGATTAAGGATAATTGTAAACAAATTAATATACAAAAATTATTTCTTCAAACACAATTATCCTAGAGGTAGCTTTGAAAATAAGAAAATCCTCTTCATCTTTTCTGATATAGAGGATTTTTAATAATGCCTACTGAATCTGAGCGGTTTCGTAAAACATTTTACTTAGTTTTTCGAAGCCTTTAAACTTTTCTTTTGCTTCTTCAATCACGTCGATAGCTTCTTGTTTTCTATTGTTTTCTAAAAGTGTGATTGCAAGATCATAATAGGGATCCAAGAAATTTTCATCAGTAAGAGCTATAGCTTTTCTAAGATACGCTATTCCTTCATCCACTTCTCCTAATTTGCAGAGGCATAAGCCCATGCCCTTATTGGCATATGCATCTTCTGGATTCATGGAAAGAAGCTTTTCATTTACCAGTTTTGATTCATCGTAATTTGTAAGCATAAATTCTGAATAACCTAAAAGCTTTAAGCTTTCTTCATTTTCACAATCTATTTCTGCTGCTTTTGCCAATGCCAGCTCTGCTAGTTGTAAATTTCCTTTTTCAATAAATTTTTTACCTTTAAAATTCAATTCCTCTATAGATTCTATTTTATCAAATTGACGCTTTGCTCTGCTTAAGGCAAAGTTATAGGAACAAAACTTGTTCTCAGCATGTATACTTCCACCAGTAGTTAATTTGGCATTAGAGCACCCTCCACGGCAGCTTGAGCCATATTTACATATCTTACACAAACCATTTAGCTGTTCCTTTTTCATACTCCTATTCCAGCTAAAGCTATCTGGATTTTCCCAGATTTCTTTGATAGGTATCTCTTTGATATTTCCTTCTATAAATTCCCTGCTTCTTATAGAGGTACATCCAACAATATCTCCATTATGCAAAATTCCAAGATTGCATCTGCCTGCACCGCAGCCATTCCATTGATATTGTTCAGTTTTCTTATTATGATTCCTAACTTGAATTTCCTTTAAATTATAATAACCTACACAATCGCCCAAATTAATTTGAATTTTACCTTCAAGCATTGCTCTATGAGCAAAATCTATTAAAATATCAACATCTGAAGGCTTAGCTACCAGCTCTATATTCTTTGCAAGATTTCCCATAGGCAGTCCTAATTGCAGCTGCCAGCTCATTAAGCCTTTTTCTATAAGAATTGCTTTTAATTCCTCCAATTCCTTTATATTTATACTATTTATAGTAGTTATTGCACCATAATTTATATTTTTATTTTTTAACAAATCAAAAGCTGCCATATCTTTTTTAAATGAACCTGGCTTTCTTATTAAATCATGTGTATTTTCCAAGCCATCAATGCTTATTGCAATAGTATTAATGCCTGCTTCAACTGCTTTATCAATTATTTCTTCATTTAATAACCAGCCATTTGTAATCATATTGGGGATTATATTATTTTCACAAAGTCTTTTTGCTATTAAATGCCAATCTTTTCTTGTGGTAGGTTCCCCACCTGATAGGGTAATCCATTTAAATTCAAGCTGCCCTAAATCATCACATAACTTTAATGCTTCTTCTGTGGTTAGTTCTCCTTCCATTGGACCTTCACAGCTGGAACCGCAGTGCTTACATCTAAGGTTACATCCCATGGTTATTTCCCATACCGCTGTAATTGGTTTATACTTCATTTTCTAATCCTCCTTATAATAATATGGAATAACTTATACAAGTTATTCCATATCAATTAATCTGTAATATTTAAAGGCCGAATTTTTATGATTTCTATTTTTTAAGCAGTTCTTACAGGATTTGTTCCTGGTGTTGGTTCATATCCATAGCAAACCAATGTACCAGTAGCATCGGCAGAACTTAAAATTGCTGTAGCAGCAAAAGCAGTTCCTCCTGTTATGTCTAATAATTCCTCATCTGATAATATTCTTTCATTAATCATTTTCTCACCCCCCACCTAAAAATAATTTAACTTTCGGCCGAAAGTTCTCATAAAAATACTATTGTGAATATAGCTTTCAATTTATTAGATTTACCTTTTCAAGCAGATAAGACAGTATCTTCTTCCGCTCAGTAATAACCTGAGCTTCACAAGCCATTCCTAACTTAAGTTCACCTTTTTCACCTTTATAACTAACTAAAGGTTTATTCTCAATTGTTGCTTCTGCCAAATAATAGCTTGTCCCTGATTTCTCATCAACAGAAGATTCTACTGACACATCTGTTATTTTCCCTTTAAGCTCTCCATATTCCTTATAAGGCAGCGCTTGAAAATGATATTTTATTGTCTTCCCAGGCTTCATAGCTGCAATGTCCTTATCAGATACATATAACTGAACCTTATATTGTGAACTATTCTGAGGTATAATAATTAAAATTTCCTGGCCATTTTTTATAACCTGATCTATGGATATATCATTTTTTACACTAACTATACCATCTATTGAAGCTTTGACAGTACTTTCATCAATGTTCGTCTGCAAATTAGCTATATCTTTTTCTAGTTCATCTTGTTTTTCTTCATACTGCTTTCGAATTGATAATAGATTTTCAATAGTAGTGGTATATTGTAAATATTCTTTTTTATCTTGTATATTACTATCAAAATAACTTTTATTTTCTGCTACAGAATTTATAAGCTTATCTATCTCACTTATTTCTAGCTGCAAAGCTTTTAACTGTTCTTCATAATTATTTTTTTCTGCAATAAAATCCTTACATTCTAAAGTATATAGCACATCTCCCTTTTTTACCTTTTGGCCATCTTTAAACC
Source organism: Clostridium sp. 19966 (assembly GCF_032335695.1). NCBI lineage: Bacteria > Bacillati > Bacillota > Clostridia > Eubacteriales > Clostridiaceae > Clostridium > Clostridium sp. 19966. Next base: position 85,208 of record NZ_JACTOJ010000011.1, on the reverse strand, counting down.
TGATATTATTAACTTTGCCATCCACTTCATTGATAACAGAACTAGCTTTTTCATCTGATTTTACAACTCCATTTGTACTCACAACTATATCAATTTTACCAAAGTAAGCCCAAAGCAAAGCAGAAATAAATATTGCAATTAATATATAGGCAAAGGTACTAGTAAACCTATGAGGTCTTGCTTCAAGCAACTCTCTGCTGTCTGTTATTTCATCTAAATTTCGAATGACAATATTCATCACATATTCTCCTCTATGGCTTTAGCTGCTGCAATATTTTCATTAAAATTCTCTGGAAGCTGGTCTTTCCATAAATCAAAGTATCTTCCTCTTTTACTGATGAGTTCACTATGCGAACCGCTTTCTATAATTTTGCCCTTATCCATAACATAAATCTTATCGCAGCTCATAATAGTACTTAACCTGTGAGCAATAATTATTGTAGATATATCTTTTGTAAAGTCATTCATAGTTTTTTCTATAGCTTTTTCAGTAATTGAATCAAGACTGCTAGTAGCTTCATCCATTATTATTATCTCTGGATTTCTAAGAATTGCTCTAGCAATAGCGATTCTTTGCTTTTGCCCTCCTGAAAGATTAGAGCCGTTTTCCTCTATTATGGTGTCATATCTCATAGGCTGCTCATTTATAAAATCATGGATCTTAGCTCTTTTGCAAGCATCTATTACCTGCTCAAACTCTACATCCTGTCTTCCAAAAAAAAGATTTTCTTTTATAGTTCCGCTAAATAAAAATATATCTTGAGAAATGTATGCTATTTTATCTCTTAAAGCTTCTATATTTATGTCTTTGATATTATATCCATTTATTAATATTTCTCCTTTTTCACATTGGTAAAAATTCATAAGAAGCTTAACTAAGGTGGTTTTCCCTGAGCCGCTTTCACCTACTAAGGCAATTCTTTCTCCAGGATTTATAGTAAGATTTAAATCCTCCAAAATTAATTTTCTTGTACCATACCTAAAATCTACATTGTTGAATTCTATCTTTCCCTTTAGGGTATGGGGATTAAGCTTTTTATATTCATCTAAACTTTTCTCTAGCTCTAAATCCAATATTTCTCCCAATCTATCTGCCGCAACAATCGCTGTCTGAAGCTGACTTTGAAGATTAATTAAGTTTTCTATTGGATCAAGAAAATATGCAAGTAAGGAATTAAACGCCAATAGTTGTCCAACTGATAATCTGCCTTGAATGCACTCATAGGCACCTACCCATAATATCACTATTCCAAATATTCCTTTAACCATGCCCTTTATAGAAGCTTGTAAGTTTCCTATCCATCCAGTCTTAAAGGCACTTTTCATTAATCTAATAAATCTTTTTTCTGTTTCTCCATTTACTTCATTTTCTGCATTGAAAGCTTTTATGGTTTCAATACCAGTAAGAGATTCCACTATGTAAGAAGTTATCTTTGCATTATTCTCCATATTTTCTCTATTAATATTTTTAATTGGCTTATTAAAAACAAAAACCGTAATAGCATATAAAACAACTGGAATTACGGTAATACCAAATAAAAGATGATTTTGTGAAAATAAAATTATTGCACCGGCTATAGCCATTAAAGTATCAATCATTATGGTTAAGGTTGCTCCAGAAATGGCCTCTCTTATTTTGGCAGCATCATTAAACCTAGATACAATTTCTCCTACTTTTCTTGTACCGAAGAAATTCATAGGAAGATTAATGACGTGTTCGTAATATCCAAGCATTAAAGGTATGTCTATTCTTTGGGCTAAATACATAAGTAATTGATACCTAAAGGCATTTAATAATATTTTAAAAATGCTTAATACAATAAAACCAATTGAAATTATATTTAGCGTGTTTAACAGGTTATATTGAAGTACATCATCCACTAATACTTGAAAATAAAAAGCACCTATTATGCCTAATAAGGTAAATATTAAAGAAGCAAAAAATATGTCTAATATTAAAGATTTCTGAGGTTCTATCAACCCAAAGAACCTTGAAAATGACCCTTTAGTTTCATCGCCTTTTTTAAATTCTGATGACTTCACCATAAGTATCAGTACGCCTGACCATATCTTAAAGAAATCTTTAGGTTTATATTTAACCATTCCTTTTGCCGGATCTGCAATTAATATTTCTTTATTGCTTATTCTATGTATAACTACGTAATGTAAAAAGACTCCATCTATGACTACATGGGCTATGGCTGGAAGAGGAAATTCTTCAAATATATCTTCTGGTTTGCTTACTTTAACTCCCTTTGCTGTAAAAGCAAGCCGTTCAGCTGCTTTAATGATTCCATAAGCGCTGGTTCCTTGTTTGTCTGTCCCTGCAATTTCGCGTATCTTTGATATTGGAATTTTAAGTCCATATTGCCTTGATACTGTTGCAAGGCACGCTGCTCCGCAATCTTTAATATCATGCTGTTTTATACATACATATCTTTTAAATGGATTTTTCATTTGCTCCCCCATCTAATTGCAGTATTACAAATATTTGTATTTTATATAGAATTATAATACACTATATGTAAATAAAAGTAAATACGTTAATAAATAAATTAACATATATTTTTTTATCTTTTACATTTAAAGAAAGACATGTTTTCCAATTAGAACTTTACCAAGAATAGTTTCGTATTTTATATAAACCTACCATTGTTATGGCAGGCTATTCTTTATTTTAAGGAGATAATTATGAGCTTAAAAATAATCATAGTCATAGTGCTGACATTTTTAATAAGTTTGATAGGTATTCTTGCTTATGCAGCAAAAGTTGTAGGTGTGAAAACCAGAAGAATTGCTATAACTGCCTCTGTTTTTAATATATTGGCACTTATATCTAGAACTGCTACTACAATTCAAGCCCCTCTTCTTACCAGCAAGGTAGAGCAAAGCATAAATTCCCATGCTGCGGGAAGCCTAGTGGCTACCTTTAGAATCATGCTTCTTGCTTCCACTGCTGGTACAATATTAGGAGCACTGTTTATGCCAACCTTTATAAAGCTTTTTTCAAGGGCTGTAGAATCTTTTAATGTTCATCGTTCTATTCCTAGATTAGTATTTCATGGCTTTTCAAAGTCTGGTATGGAGCAGTTTAAAAATAGTTTATCTCTTCCAAAGCGCAGCAATATGAATCAACTTAAAGATATCAGAAGAATGCCTAAAAAAATAATTTTATTCAATGCCTTAGCTTACTCTCTTTCCTCTGTTGGAAGCTATGCCGCCCTTTATGCTGCATGCCTTGCTCCAGAGATTAGAACTACCTGCTCCACTCTTTCACCAGTAATTAATGGTTTTGCCACTATTCTAATGTTTGTATTTATCGACCCTTTTCTTTCCTTGCTGACAGACGATGTTGTAAGGGGTGACTGCTCCGAATTACATTTTAATAGATGTATCACCTTTATAATGGCTGGAATGATCGCTGGTACTATTATTTCTCAAATAATACTAGTACCGGGCGGAATAATAATAAGTTATATAGCTAAATTGATAGCTTAAACTATCCTCTCCCGTAGACTTCTATTTGTGTAAGTGCTGCAAAAGCTGAAGATAATGGGCGCTTTATCTCTGTTAGCTTTAACCAGCTCACTGTTTTAGCTTCAAAGGAAAAGCTTTCAGGCAGTGGGGCTAGAAACAGTTGCATAATATTTAATTAAAGTTACTTCTATAGGTATAAAATTGAACATAAATGTCAATAAGGTGTTTATGAGGAACTACTTAGCTTCAAGTATCACAAGGAAAATGTTAAGTTAGCTATAGGTTACTGTAGAGTTTCCTCTTCGGACCAAAGAGAGGATTTAGTAAGACAGGTCAGAAGCGTATCAGACTATTGCTGGGCAAAAGGATATCAATTCAGAATATTAGAGAATCTTGGGAGTGGTCTTAATTAGCTGAGATTATTAGAGTCATAGAAAGGATGGTGAATCAACTTGATATTTAATCGCAAAATAGAGGTTATATTTTCAAGTGAAGAAAAGAAGATTCTTGATGGTCAATCAAAAATATGTAATTGGCTCTATAACAAGCTTTTAGAGATATCCATAAAAGATTACGATGAAAATAACAATGAGAGGAATCTTTTTTATGGCAGAAATTTAAGAGATCTAGTTCCCACTTTAAAGATTAAATGTCCTTTTTTAATTACCGTTCATTCATCACCACTTAAAAACACAGCCTTAAGACTTAAGGAAACATATAATAGATTTTTTCATGGTATCAGCGGCTTTCCACACTATAGGTCTTGGAAGGATAGCTGGTTTTCATTATTTTATGATGAACCAAATAAAGGTTTTAAAATCATAAAGGGCAACAATCTTAAGATTAGTCTTGGCATTAATGAATCAAAAAAGAGACTATCAGTAACAGGACATTTGAAAGAAAAGCTTTCCTTAAGAAAAGATGATGAAATAAGAAATTTTAGGCTCTGCAAGCAGCAAGGAGAAAGATATTTTGCTATATTCTGCATTAATAGAAAAGACACCGAAATAAAAGAAACTGTTAATTGGCTTTCTATAGACCCAAATCATAAAAATTTATTTATGGCAGTGGACAATAGAGGCACAAGTTATGAATTTTCAAAGCTTAGTCAGATAAAGTATTGGGATGAAACTATAGATTTTTTAAAAAGCAAAAGAGATCAATGTTTGAGAAAATCAAAAAAAGTAGCCACAGAAAATGGAACAGAATATTTTCTGCCTAGTAAAAGGTGGGAAAGACTTAATAGGACACTAAATAAAGCCTATAACTGCAGACGAGAACAGATTAAGACTGCAAGTTACAGTATAGCTAATTGGGCTGCAAAAAATTATGACTACATAGCTTTTGGAGATTATGTACCTAGTATAGAAACAGCATTAGAAAACAATATGCATAGGAGCATGTTAAATGAAGGAATCATCGGCAAAATAAGAACTATAATGGAATGGGTTATGGAGCGAAGCGGTAAGAGATTTTCGGTAGTTGATGAAAAAAATACTACAAGTGCATGTTGTATATGTGGACATAAGGAAAAGAAAGATCCAAGTATAAGAAAATTTACTTGTCCAAGGTGCCATAGCACTCTTAATAGAGATATAAACAGCGGAATAAATATGGCTAAAAAAGATAATATATTGTCTGGCTCGGACTATGCAGGTTGGAATTTAGAAAAACCTACATACACTGCCAAATGGAATCTTGCAGATGGCAAGATTCATTTGCAGGCTGTACAATAGAGTAATTTATTGTACAGATGAATTAAATTGGAAGAATGATACCTTCTGAGCAAAACTTACTCAAATGAATAACTTTAGTAATATTTGAGTAGACTTTGTAGAGCGGTTTTAACCATTGATATTAATATACTACTGCTATCAGAAAATTCCAAAACTCCGCTTTCCCAATTAGTATCATCGTTATTTAAACCATGACCTTATTTGAGACTTATGTTAATTATGCTTTCTCCAGTGTCTGCTGAAAAAATATAAACTTCATCCTCTATTTTTTTCAAATACGGTGCATAGCTTTTAATTTCATTTAAATCTTTTTTATCTGATCCACATACTGCTGATATTAAGCAATGCTTGCCTGTCTTTAATTTGCTTAAAAGTGTTGGTATAACTGTTCTTGAATGGATAAGGTTGGTATCACAATTAGGATATATTAGCTCTTCTTTTTCATAGCCGTACATATTTACTATTCCGCTGATACCATAAATTGATTTAGCAAATACTCCATTTTCCGTCTTAAGAGTTTCATACTCTGCTTCATCACATATTTTATTGTGAAGTCCTAGGGCAAATCCGCCATCAGCAGCATCTATATTTCTCAAGCTATTAATAATATGAATTCTTATATGCCAAGGATTGCCGCATATGATTCTTGTTTCTACCTGAACATCCTTCCAAGGCTTCCATCTTGAATATATTATATTACCTTCAATTTTGTACTCTTCACATAATCTTTTTATCCTGTAGATATTATCTTCTTCGCTAAGTGCCAGCATAGAGTCTGCAGCTGCTTGACCAATTCCCCACTCTGCTCTAGGCACACTAAAACCAAAAGTATTGGAATATACAAATTTTTCATATTTTGCCGAGGTATGAGTATGCTCATTGGTAGATAGATGTCCTGAATTAAAAGCCATTACCGTGTCATTTTCTTTATTTCTGCAAATAACCAAATGAGGCTTTTTTTGAACTGCAAGCTCCTCTAATTCAGGCAATTCTTCCTCCGTTGATGTCCAAAAATCTCCATTGTCATTTAAAGCCAATATTAAGAAGGTTTTTAATGCCCAATATGGGGATCCTGGTGAATTATAGTTTTCAGCCATAATAAGATTTGGATAAGCATATCCTATAGTTAGAGTTCCGTCATTATTAAAAATAGGCTGTTTAAACCACCATCTAAGATTTCTCAATATGATTCCTTTTATAACTCCTGATGGAAATACCTCTACTCCTGCAAATACCAACGCACTCCAAAAACCAGCTTGAGCAAACCTATAGGTGAGACTTCTTCCATAAGGCAAAGCAGAGCCATCTTTAGCAAACCAATAAATAAAGTCCTTAGCAAAATCTGCTGCTCTCTGTTTATAAAGTTCTGAACGTTTGGTATCCTCTTTTTCCATAATCTTTGCATATATTAAGCAATAATAATGTATAGCAAAAGGAATATAGTAATCACTATGTCCATTTATTCCATCTGAATACCAAGAATCTCCTATATAAAATTCTTCTATTCTATCTAGCGCCCAATTCATTTTTTCAATGTCATAATTTTCTCCTACAGACTTTAGTCCTAAATTAACCATAACCGCAAACAGCACCCAATTGCAATCACAGAGCTTAAGCCCATTGATCTGAGATAACCACTTAGAAAAATTATTTTTCTCTTCAGTAGTAAGAGGTTCCCATATCTTTTCCGGTGCCAATACTAAAACTAAACCCAAAGCAGCCATTTCCACTAATCTTTGATCATAATCATTAACCTTTCCCCAGTACTCTTCATGAAGGGGATTTGTTCCGTTTCTGATTCCATCAATATAAATATTCCAAAGCTCCGAATTTCCTCCCCCTGCAGTAAAAGGAGCTAGTCCCCATAACACTCTAGAAAAGCCTTCAAATTCTGCTATAGAATCAGGATAACCAGCACTGCTATCTCCAATATGCAAAAGAGCAGATCCTTTACTAAAGTGAGCTTTTAACGGATCTGTAAGCTCTGTAAAAGCCCTCTGTAAATCCTCTTTTGTCTTAAGTAAATTTTGCTTAATTGGTAATTTATACTCTTCCATAATTACTCTCCTCATTTTATATGAATTTATTTATTATACAAATTTATTCTAAATGCATAAGAACTTTCTTCATCAGCCTTTATTGAAATAGATATCCTATACACTATTCTATCCTTTCCATCATGATCTTTTAGCTTACAATCTTCTATGCTGCATTCAAATTGCTCATCATAAGAAAGCTCTAAAAAAGAATTTGCTGCCTCAATTCTTACTTTCCCTCTGCTTACTAACTCAGGTCTAAAAGCTGTTATAAAAGCTTCTCTGATTTCATTATCTTTCTTGTTAAATTTAAAGCTGTCCTCTATTTTAAGCTCTAATAAATCTGAATTCCAAATGAAATCTCTCTGAAATTTTAAAAGTTCATCATAAAAATAAGCTTTAGTCAAATCAAGACTAAACAATGTGCTTGGGGCATTGCTTTTATATTTTACTACCTCTGCATAACACTTCTTGCCATATCCCTGCTGATGATGATTTATCTCGGGAACAGAATGTCCTAAAGAAGCTGCTGCAAGGAAGCTGTATCTTGTTTCATCTCTAAAATAATCTTTTACATACTCAGGTGCTCCAATATCAATAAATATATTTTCGCCATTATTGTGAAGTATAAAATGACCTAAATCATTATGATTATGCGGTTCATCATTATTACCACCTTTAGCAGCAAAAGCCGAAAATCTACCATTTTTTATTTTCCTATCCACTACCCACTGGGATTCGCTAAAATAGTAACTTCCTAAAGTAGAATTTTTAGCTTGACCACAGTCATAATACCAAAATAGCTTTCTTACCATTGCTGCCCATCTAAAAGTGTTATCATCAAATATGTCCTCAGCATTTTCGTAATTATATCCAGTTAAATTAAGTTCTTTTTCTAGCCTTGCAAAAAGTCCGCAGTCTCCCTTCCACTTCTCATAAGCTGCATCTGAAAAATTAACAAAATAGCCTGAAGGAAACTGCAGCACCTGAGGTAAGGCTGCAATATTTTTTATTTTTTTATCACCAGTAAGAAGAGAAAGCTTACTGCAGGTTCTTTCTTTAAGTATTTGTGCAAAAATGCTGTAGAAACCAAAGCCATAGCTCCAATAGGATAATCCTTCCCCGGTGACTCCATCCTTATCAAAGCTTCCAAGGTAAGCCTCCATAGACTTCAGCACTCTCTGTATTATAGCCGAAAGTTCCTCTATATCTTCCACAAGGTAAATAGCTGCTGCTCCAACAGAACCTGCACATACAGAGGCCCAATTCATTTTTGCACCTTCCCACCAATAGCTATTTCTCATAAAGGGCTCAATAACTCGTCTGAATATCTCTTTTTTTAGTCTTAATATCAGGAATTCATCTAATTCCTCACCAGTTAATGATATTATTTCTGCGAAAAAGAAAGCGCTTTCTGCTGCGAAAAGAGCAATGGTCTTATCCGGCAGCAAATCTCCTTCCATACTTTCTTCTGAACGCATACTAAAATGAGCAGGCAGTTCCCAGCTATACAAATCACACCATTCCCACAGCTTCTCTTCAATAGCTTCTTTATACTCCGGCTTATCTTCAAACATATATGCGAGTACTAAAGAAAATAATTGTTTTCTTCTTCCGAAATATGCATCCTCAAATATAAGTCTTTTTCCTGTGCTCTCAAATTCCTTAAATATTTTAAAGCTTATAGTGGGTGAAGGTTCTTTTAAGGCTTTCTCTGCATTTTCCTTGATATGAAGCAGCTGTTGCCTATTTTGATTGTTTGCCTTTATACATTTAATTATCTCCTTATTTCTAGCTTCAGGAAATACAACATAATTGTTATCAATGCCATAAATCAAAGCCTCTTTAATTTCAGATAAGGTATTCATAAAATCCTCCCAAAATCGTCTTAAAATCGATTACACAAATTGTATCATTATTTTCATATGTACAAAAGCACAGAACAGAACCTCAATTCTGCTCTTCTTGCCTTTTGATTTCACAATTAGCGCTAAACAAGATTTGCTGTTTGATGAAAAAGCTGGCTTCTCCTTATCTTAAATCTCCAGTTGCTACATTATCCATATCTGTGAAGGTCTTATTTTCTCCAACCATTCCCCAGATAAAGGTATAGTTCTTAGTTCCTACACCCGAGTGAATTGACCAGCTAGGTGATATGACAGCCTGTTCGTTCTTCATAACTATATGTCTTGTCTCATCTGGTCTTCCCATAAGATGAAAAACCACATTATCCGCATCTATATTAAAGTATAAGTATACTTCCATTCTTCTTTCATGAGTATGGCAGGGCATGGTGTTCCATATGCTGCCTGGCTCTAATACCGTCATTCCCATTGCTAGCTGACAGCTTTCACATACTGCAGGATGAACATATTGATTTATAGTTCTCTTATTGCATTCTTCGTCGCTGCCGCAGTGAACCTTATTAGCTTTATCCAACCCTATTTTTACAGTAGGATAAGTTTTGTGAGCTGTAGCACTGTTTAAGTAAAATTTAGCAGGATTATTAATGTCCTTGCTTTCAAATTTCACTTCCTTTGTCCCCATGCCAACATAAAGTCCATCCTTTGAAGCTAATTCATATTTTTCTCCATCCAAAGTAACTACCCCAACTCCGCCTATATTAATTACTCCCAGTTCTCTTCTTTCAAGAAAATAGTCACAAGCCAGCTCTTTGCTTCCCTCAAGGACCAAAGGCTTGTCTGCAGGGACAACGCCAGCAACAATTATTCTATCTATATGGCTGTACACCATTTTTATTTCACCTTTAACAAAAAGATCTTCTATTAGGAAATGTCTTCTTAAATCTGCAGTATCATATTTTTTTACATCCTCAAAATGGTTTGAATATCTAATATCCATATATATACCTCCAAAATCATTTTTTCGTTAACGTTAACGAAAAATGCAATCAGGCTACGTTAACGTTAACGCACTATAGCCTAATTATATATTTTAAAAGCATAATAGTCAATTGCTTATCCTTTACTCACCGCAAGTTTTTCTTATAATAAGCTTAGGTTTCAGTGTTATTTTTTGATTCTCCCTAGCATTCCCGGTGAGTTTGTCTAAAAGCAGCTGTGCAGCTGTTTTACCTAATAATCTATCATTCTGGTCTACAGTAGTGAGAGGTATAGGAAGCATGGAGGCCTGTTCAATATTATCATAGCCTGCTATGCCTAAATCCTTAGGTATACTTATACTATTTAGGTAGCAATACTTTATTATGCCCATAGCCACTGTATCGTTAATTGCAAAAATACAATCTACGCCTTTTTTTATAAGCTTTTCTCCCAAGCTGTAACCTTCATCAAAGGTAGCATTACTGTGCATAACTATATCTTTATCGAATTGAATATTATTTTTTATAAGCTCATCCTTATAAGCTCTGAATCTTTCATTAGACGCAGTAGACCCTTCTCCACCTAGAATTATTCCAATTCTTTTGTAGCCTTGCTTTATCAGATGCTCAATAATTTTTGTTCCCCCAAGATAATTATCTGTAGTTACAACACTAACTTCTAGACCTTCTGCATAATTATCCGCCATGACTAAAGGTATCTGCTTTGCTATATCCTCATAATCTTCTTTTTTAGGATTTACAGGCAGCACTATTATTCCGTCCACCCTGCCTTCAGTTAAAAACTCTAAATAGCCTTTTTCATTAGATTTTTTTCTGTCACTATTGCACAGTACTAAGCCATATCCATATCCTTCTATAAAGGAGCTCACCCCCTTACTTACATTTGCATAATATTGATTGGTGATATCCGGAATCACTAGTCCTATCATCTTAGTCTTTTTTGTAATTAAGCTTTTCGCAGCAGAATTAGGCTTATAGCCAAGTTCTTCACAAGCTTTCAATATTCTTTTTTTAGTTTCAAAAGATATTTCATTGCTGTTATTAAGTGCTCTTGAAACAGTCATAGCTGATACACCGCAGTATTTTGCTACATCTTTTATATTAGCCAAAAATTTCACCTCTACACTAAAAATACTATTTATGCCTATACCCTTGTTTTAATAGGTACTTTTGCGCCGTAGCCTTCTAATTAAATTTGGTCCTGTTTTAAATCAGTGTTGATTTTTACACTGGTTTAAAACATATCCATATATAAATGATAATACCAAAAATATAAATTTGCTTCAAACTAAATATAAATAAACGGCTTTAGGTCACATTGAGGTCACATACCCATACTATAATAAATTTCATGGAAGAATATATTTAAATAACTATTAGGAGGAATTTCTATGTTAATATACGCTATAATTTCTATAACCTTAGCTCTAGTATTTTATACCATAGGAGTATGGAGTGAAAAAAATCAAGGTGAACTAAAAAAGTGGCATTTAGTAATGTTTTTTATCGGATTAATATTTGATGCTACTGGCACAACCCTAATGAGCAAGCTAAACAGCAGCGGCTTCCAATTTAATTTTCATGGTATAACTGGTCTTGCTGCCATTCTTCTAATGATTTTTCATGCACTTTGGGCAACCTTTGTTTTAATAAAAAATAATAAGAAGTCCAAAGAAAATTTCCACAAATTTAGCATCTTTGTATGGCTTATTTGGCTCATTCCTTACATATCCGGAATGATTGCCGGAATGTCTAAATAATAATTTTTATGAAAGCCGATTAATAAAGGCATGGTGTAAATATTACCACCACGCCTTATTTGTTACAAATCATATTTATAGCAAACCACCGCTTCTGCTTCTTTAAAACCTTCCTGCAAATACAACCTCTTTGCTCTATCATTTTCTGCATTTACAGAAAGAAGAGTTCTGCTGCAGCCTCTTTCTTTAACAAAAGCTAAAGCAGCTCTTAAAAGATTTCTGCCAAGACCCATGCCCTGATATTCAGGTATAATCGCAAGAGGTCCTATATACATAACTGGTAAATTTTCATATTCGTCTGTTCCTACTCTAACTACTCCTACAGGTTTTTCTCTGTTGTATAGTATCATCATTCCGCCTTCCACATAGTCACTGCCCAAAAGTCTTTTAGGAATCATATCCGGTGTCATGGGTGTTTCACTGCCTTGGAGATGCGCAAAGGCTGCATTTCTAATGCTGCACCAAATTTCCTCATCCCTATTTACTTGAAAATTTCTAATCTCATAATCTTTATACAAAGATAACTCCTTCGCTTCTTCAGCTTCTCTTAGAAAAAGAAAGGAATATCTCTCTACCTTAAAATTTAAGGCCTCAATAAACTGAATCAATTTTACATTTTTTATAGGTATGAATAAAAATACTTTATTAAATTGTTCTGTATGTCTCATTATAGCTTTAAACAGCATGTCATAGCACTCTACGTCTTCTATTTCTGAATGAAATATTCTAAATCTAGCTTTTTTTCCCTTCCTGTCGTAATCATCAATTATAAGAGATATAGCTGCGGTTATCTCTTCATCCTTAGTGATAACATAAGTAGGATTATCCTTTCCAGGCTGGAAGCTTTCTAGGTCCTCATCATACAGAAAAGAGTCATCCAATTCTTTTCTGTGCTTTTTGCAGTAATCCCCAAAAGCTTTTACTTTTTCTCTTTCTAAAAATTCTACTTTCATATATAATCTATCCTTTGCTCTTATAACTATAATAGAATTTTATTATTAATCTTACCAAGATTTCAATGTAAAAAATTTTTCTATAGAGTTTTTTACTCTTATGCTTTTAACATTATACTTTTCCAATACAAAAAAGTCATGTAAAAACATGACCTTTAAGTTGTTAAATATTAAGTTAACCTTTTACCACTATCAACATCATTTTAAATTTTTCTGCTGCCATCACCGCATGTGGCACATTAGCTGGCATAACTATAAGCTTTCCCTCTGTAACAATTTCCGGCTCATTATCTCCAATTGTTACAGCCGCAGTCCCTTCTGATACATAAATTAATGCATCTCCTGGTGCTGAATGAGCGCTTATCTCTTCACCTTTATCAAAAGAAAATAAGGTTATTCCTACATTGTTAGTCTGTACTAATGTCTTACTTACCACTTGACCTGGTGCATAAGCCACATCTTCCTTAAGTAATAATGCCTTTGCAATCTCTATATTCTTGAAAAATTTCCCTTTCATTCGCTTTCCCTCCAAACACTTATTATTTGTTCTTCTTATGTATTCAGTATAAAACCTTTAACATGACTTGAATGTGATTTAAATCAAAATTTTGTTTTAAATCATATCCTAAATTAAATATAATCTTTTAAGCCTTCTTCATCTAAAATCAAAATATTTTTTGTTCCTACCAATTCTATCAGCTTCTCTTCTTCAAATTTTTTTAATTTTCTGCTGATAGTTTCTCTGGTAACTCCAATATAATTGGCCATTTCTTCTCTAGACAGAGGCAATTTTACTGATATATTTTCTTCTGATTTTTCTCCGTATTTCTCCATCAAATCCATAATTAAATAAGCCATTCGAGAATCCACATCATTGGTAGCTAAATTTTGTACTAGATTTTCTACCTTGGATAACCTTTCCCCCATGGTTTCTAAAAGTTTTATTCCTATCTCAGGTTTTCTTAGCATTATGGCTTTCATTTCTTCTTTAGTAAGAGTACATATCTTTGAATTAACTATAGCCTTAGCGTTGAAACCATATTGTGAAGGCTTTATGAGGTCCAATTCGCCAAAAAAATCTCCCTCTGAAAGCACATGAAGTATCTGTTCCTTACCGTCCTTAGTATATTTATATAATTTTATTTTTCCTTCGTTTACAAAGTAAAGAGTACTAGCTGTATTGCCCTCAGTAAAAATAGTATCTCCCTTGCTATATTCTTTATGATTAATTGTATTTACGACTTCCACCAGTTCTTCTTCATTTAAATTTTCAAATATAGGCACTTTGCTGGCACAAAGTTCTCCCCTGCAATTATTGCAGCAGTTTTTGCAGTGATTATGCATAATATCCGCTCCTCTGCTATTGATTAAATCCATACATTTATCTTACTATATTCTTCATATTATTTCCGTAACATATGCTACCGATGCAAAAATGGCCATGTTAAAAAACACAGCCTGCCCTTCTAAAGAAATGTTTTTACCGTACAAATTTTTAATTTATAAAATTGTGATTAAAATCATATTCTTATAAATTAAAAAGTATATGACTAAAACCGCTTCAGCAAAACTTATGCAAGCTAGTTTTACTGAAGCGGTTTTTTAAAAATTAGACTTATTAAAAAGCACCACTATATTGAATTGGATATTCTATCATTTGGTTTTTAAATTTGGCTGCATTTAATACAAAGTATGGATTCCTCAAAAGTTCTCTTCCAATAGCTACTAAATCTGCTCTGCCATTTGATACTATTTCTTCAGCCATATTAATGTCTGTTATAAGTCCAACAGCTATAGTCGGAATATTGCACTCTGCTTTTATAGCCTCTGAAAACTTAATCTGATATCCTGGATAAGCCTTTATAGCTGCTTGAATAAGTCCTCCTGTACTTACATGAACCATATCAATATATTGTTTAACCTCATTTACTATTTGAATCATATCATTTATATTTATCCCACCATCTTTATAATCATACGCTGAAACTCGCAGCAAAATCGGTTTTTCCTTTGGCCAAACTTCAGTTATAGCCTGAAGCACTTCTTTAAGAAATCTTGTTCTATTTTTTAGATTTCCTCCATACTCATCCTGTCTTAAATTGGAAAGAGGTGATAAAAACTGATGTATTAAATATCCATGAGCCCCATGCACCTCTATTGCATCAAAACCAGCTTTATCCGCTCTTTCAGCTGCCTTTTTAAAGTCTAATATAATTTCTTTTATTTCTTCCTTAGATAACTCCTTAGGAAGAGGACTGTTTTCATCAAATTTAACTGCACTTGGTGCTACCACTTCACCTGCTTTTCCTTCATATTTTCTTCCTCCATGGTTTAATTGTACTGCAATCCTAGCTCCATATTTTTTAGAGCCGCTTACAATATTTTTTAAACCTTCTATTTGGGAATCTTCCCAAATGCCCAAATCATTGTCTGTGGTTCTTCCATTCTTAGCAACTCCTGTAGATTCCAATATTATAAAACCAACACCTCCAATAGCCCTGGTAATATAATGATTGTAGTGAAAGTCATTCGCTATACCTGTGCTGTCAGATGAATACATGCACATTGGAGGCATTACAAGCTTGTTCCTCACAGTCATGCTTTTTAGAGTATAGTTTTCAAAAATATTCATAAATTTAATCCCCTTTTATTTAAATTTCTTGCATGTCTTGATTATATTGTATATACTATACTTTGAAAAGTAGTGATATTTTTTTCATATAATTTCAAAAAAGTAAGTATTGTGATAAATCAACGCTTTAAAGGAGATAAATTTTTATGTCAGAAGTTAAACTTGAACGTTCAGCCTACGGTAAAAGGTGCTCGATAGAAGCAGCTCTTGATATAATAGGCAGTAAATGGACCTTTTTAATAATAAGAGATCTGCTTATAGACGGAAGATTAAGATTTGGTGATTTGCTTCGTTCCTTAGAGGGAGTGAGCCCTAAAACCTTGTCTCTCAGATTAAAGGAGTTAGAGAAATATGGCCTAGTAAATAGAATTGTGTACCCTGAAATTCCGCCGAGAGTTGAATACGAATTGACAGAAAAAGGTAAAAAACTAGAACCTATATTTATTGAACTAAAAAAATGGGGACTTACAGTTATGGACTAATACTAGTCCCCTTTTTTCTTTATTGTACAGGTGCCATAAGTATTCTGCCTGTTCCTCTATACACATTAACAAAGCCTTCTCCTGAAACTGCAGAGCCAATTAAGCTTTTGCTGGATTTTTCTACTTTAAAATCTAAGGATTGAGACCAAGCAATAGCATAGTTTCCATCTATTCTTACTTCATCCTCCTCCAGTACAAATTCTATAAGCTCATTCCTAGGTACTGGACTTTCTAATACAGCAATTCCGGATCCCCTAAGACATAAATTAAATAACCCTTCCTTTCCCATCACCGCGGAGGAAAGGTTAGTCCTAGCAACCACTTTTTGCTGAACCTTGGATTCACAGGCAAGAAAAAGTCCATCATCTAAAACAATTCCGTTCCAATCTGAAACCTCTTCCAGCAGAATATGTTTGTAGGTTGGTTCTAGCATTAGCAAGCCTTTTCCTTGATATTTAGGCTTAATTGCAGATTCTTTCGTCACCTTGGAAGATAATGCTTTGCCAAAAAAATCTCCTATTCCCTTAACATCTGCAGCCATAGTAACATTTCCTGCAGTCCACTGCATTGCTCCAGCACTGATTGTGAAGGCACTATTCTTTAATTCAATGAGTACTTGTCTCTTTCTTACATTCATCTGTGAAGAAAAATAAGCTGCCACAGCCCTTGATACATCCACACTCAAATCCTTTTTATACTCAAGAACCTTAACATCACCCTTAGTTTCCACAATTTCTATATTTTTATTTTCATATAAATTTTTATATGTGATCATTTTTATATTCTCCTTTTTATCATGCTACTTGAATATTATTCAAGTGCTATTTGATACTTTTCAATTATATTTGATACTTTTATATAACCATTGAAGGATTTCGTCTTATATACTAATATACTGCCATAACCATTTTAAAATGCTTCATCATAAATTAAAGTTACGGAAAGGCGTTATAATGAATATTATCGTATATTACATTTTGCTAAGTTTTTTTCTATCCTTACTCATTGGAACTCTTATCATTCCTCTACTTAGATTTTTAAAGCTAGGACAAAATATTAGAGAAGATGCTCCTAAAAGTCATATGAATAAGGCTGGTACTCCTACCTTTGGAGGCATAATCTTTATTACTTCTTCCATAGCAGTTATGTTTATCCTTGGAAATCATAATAATAGAGAAAGTCTTATAGCTGCTTATTCATTTATAGCTTTTGCACTTGTCGGCTTCGTTGATGACTCTCTTAAAACAATACATAAAAAAAATGAAGGATTAACCATAATCCAAAAATTTTTGCTATTGCTTTTAGTATCCATCTTGTTTACCTTGTATATATATCAAAATTTCTCAATGAATACATATATACTGATTCCATTTACTTCAAAGATATTGAATCTTGGAATATTTTATGTACCCTTTATAATATTTTTTTATTTGTCCACTACAAACGCGGTAAATATATCTGACGGATTAGATGGCCTTGTAGCATCTACTGCTCTTCTGATAACAATTTTTTTTGCCTTAGTAAGCTTTGGTATGAAGCATTATTCCCTGGCAATATTTTGCGGATGCGTATCAGGTGCTCTTCTTAGCTTTCTTCAATTTAATTCTTATCCAGCTAAAATAATCATGGGCGATACTGGAGCCTTAGGTCTTGGAGGACTATTAGCAACGGTAGCTATTATACTTAGAAATCCTCTAATTATTGCTATTGTGGGCGGAATTTATGTTATAGAAATTTTATCAGATGTGATACAAATATTTTTTTATAAGCTTTTTAGAAAGCGCATATTTAAAATGGCTCCCTTCCATCATTCCTTGGAATTATCAGGCTGGCATGAGTCAAAAATAGTTTCCGTTTTTTTAATTGCCACTGGTATTTTGTGTATCATTGGGCTCGCAGCAATTTAAACGTTAGCTATACCATCTAATCTGATTCTATTAGGCGAACCCTTGGCTATTCTCCTTTCAACGATATCACAGGGATACTCCTTACATAATCCACAATTATCAACAGACTTGTCCTTGGCGCAATTTCTTATTTCGCAAGCTCCACACATTTTAGTGCTGTCGTTCTTCTCCCAAAAACAGCCCTGGCAGGTCATATCCTCTGTAGTAAAAACTATATCTTTAGTGGAACATTGAATTGCAAGCTTCTCCTTTGCTTGTACATCATTATTTTTTGTTGCAACATATATTGGGCACTCCTGGCACAGCATGCCACAGTAAGATATATAACTCATATTTTTATCTCCTTTTATCTTTTTTATTATCTACCTTATTCTGCATATGCTTATAATTTCCTTCTAAAACAAACAAATTTCTCTAGAGCATTTTGTAAAATTAAAAAAGTGCTCAATCTCTGAAGAATTGGCACTTTTTATAATAAAACATTTAATATTCAATAGTAAGAATAAACTTATATTTATCAATGCTTTAGCTGCTAATGTTTTTTTCATGTTTAAATCCTTCTATTTTCCATTTGCATTTCCAGATCACCTTTAATAACGCTAGGCATATTATTGCAAGCAGCACTGTAAATATTCCGAAAACATAGTAACAAGTACTAATCGCTGCCAAAAGCTCTACAAACAAACATACAATTTCCAAAATCAGAAATATTACAAAAAAATTTTTAATTCTACGGTACTGCACAATTTTCGATTCAGCATCTGTATACATTTCAAATGGACCATCTGACGACTTCTTTTGCAAGTATATCCATCTCCACCACTGGCCTATGACTTTTACTCCTGCCTCTTCCATAAAGTCTGCATATTCCTCCTTGTCACCGCTCCAGTTATCAAGTAAATCTATTTGATAATTGTATTCTCCTGGCTCACAGGGTTCAAAGGTATAAAATCCCAAAAAGAATTTTTTAAAAGCCCATCCAGTTAAAGACATCTTCTTAAGCCATTCTTCTTCCTCATCTTTGTCATAATATAGTCTAAATTTCAGCATATTTCACATCCCCCTAAGCATCCATTTTTTTTGCATTTTCTAAGAGCTCCTTTAACCTTTTAACTTCCTTATGAAAGACTTCTTTTCCTTTATCTGTGATTAGATATTCTTTTTTCTTTCGGGATTCCTTATCCTCACTATATAAACTAATCCATTCCTTGGCAAGCATTGAATTAATAGCTCCATATAAAGTTCCTGGACCTAATGTTACCTTTCCATCAGTCATTTTACTTACATCCTGAATAATTCCATATCCATAGTTCGGTATTCGTACTGCCAATAAAATATAAAATAAAGCTTCCGTCAAAGGTATATTATTTTCCAAGCCACTCTTCCTCCGATCTAACATCTAGCAATATATTAAATATATCACATGATGATATATCGGTCAACGATATATTGTGTTATCGTATTAAAGCTATGATCTAGGTTTTCTTGGGTCTTCTATTGATTTATTTTTTCTGTCTTTTTCAGTATTCTCTTTAGTTAATTCTTCTGAAATCTCCGTTATAAATTTCCCGTGGTATTTCTTAATTCCAACTATCTTAGCAGTGATATCTTCAGATTCTGCCTTGTGCTTAACCTTCATTGCCATATAGATTAGTGAATATACTGCCACCATCACTATTCCAGCCGCAAGTCCCGAGCCCTGACCAGGAATAAGAGGCATACTTACAATGACTATAACTGTTCCTATTAATGCAATCCAAGAAGTATAGGGATATCCAGAAATTTGACACTTCCCTTCTGGCGGACATCCATTAATTTCCCTAAATCGTATGTGAGCAGCTAAAATTGCGGCATAGGTAAATAAAGTGGCGAAACCACTGGAAGCTATGAGGAACAGGTATACTCTAGGGAACAAAAGTCCAATGCCTAATGATAATAGCATTATAAATCCAGAAAATAATATTCCTCTATAGGGTATCTCGCCCTCATCTTTAAGCCACCTTGGAGCTTGTTTTTCCTCTGCTATAGATTTCATCATTCTTCCAATTCCAAACATAGATGCTAAAGCGGCAGAAAGTATGGCTGTAATAAGCACTAAATTCATGGCTGCTCCAGCCCAATTCATTCCCCATTTGCTAAGAGCCTCTACCATTGGGCTCATATTTTCACTAAGGGAAGCGGTTGAAATTAGTGGAAGCAATGCGAGAGCGGAAAGTATATACAATCCCACCAGAGCTAGTACTGTACTCCTTATTGCCTTAGGAATAGTTTCCGTTGGATTTGAAGTTTCCGAAGCTGCTAGCCCTATTATTTCAAACCCAGCATAAGCAAACATAACTATGAGCATGCTTCCTGCAATACCTTTTATTCCAGCTGGCATAAAAGGTTCTCTTGCTAGCTCTCCAGCTCCAACGGGTGAAATTCCTGGAATTATACCTATAATTAAGAATACTGATATGATAATAAAGAAAAGTATGGCTAGGAGCTTTATAGCAGATAAACTGCTTTCTAGCTTGCTCAATTTATCTGCTCCTAATAGATTAGCTAGGGTAACTACTATTATTATCAAGCTTCCCAGCAAAGATATATGTATTTTAGGTAACCAATTACGTATTAATATGGAAGCTGCTGTTGCTTCACTGGACATAGCTAAAATCATCCCTGTCCAATAGACCCAGCCTACAACAAACCCAGCTCCCTGGCCAAAGGTATTAGCTGCAAAGGTTCGAAATGAACCAGCATCAGGATTTGCTACAGTCATTTCAGATAGAGCATAAAGTGTAAAATAAACCAACACCCCGCCTAATATATACGCTATGATAACAGAAGGACCTGCCGCATTAAAAGCTACAGCCGTACCAAGGAAGAAAGATCCTCCTATAGTAGACCCTAGCGCCATCATTGTAATATGCCCTGCGGACAATCCTTTAGATTTCTTTTCCATAATATTACCCTCCTTGACACTGCCTGTGCAACAAATGATAATATTATTCCTCAAACAGAAAAATGTATTCTATTAAATTTTTTATTCTAATCTGCTGTTGACAATTTTATCAGCAATTTTCCTACTCACAAAAGGTAAAGCATTTACTAGTTCTTGAAATTCATGATTTTCTTCAATAGCCTTTAAAGCAAGTTTGTCCGCTACCTCCATACTTACAAAGGGTAAAAAATCATCTAAGCTTAATTGATTATTATAAATATGCTTTTCTGCAATTTTATCTGCTACTTCTCTTGTCACAAAAGGCAACACCTGAGTTAGTTCATTTATTGGAAATTCTGATTCAATAGCTCTTAAAACAAGTTTATCGGCTACTTCCATGCTTAGGAAAGGTATATACTCCATTAAAGCATTTATGTTATTAATATCATGAATTTCATTAGATAATTCTCTTATTTGAGTTGGTTTTAATATGGGCGCCACAGACTTAAAATCTTCAAAAGCAATTTTATCTTCCACTGAATTTTCTTTAATTATGCTTTGAATTATTGGTACATTTTTATCATTACACAAGATATCATCAATGGATGTGTTAAAAATCTCTGCAATCTCAGGCAACTTTGAAATATCCGGCATGGTTTCACCACGTTCCCAATTTGATACAGCTTGATAGCTTATATTAAGCTTGTCAGCAAGTTCCATCTGGGTTAAATTTTTCTCCCTCCTAAGCAGTGCTATTTTTCTACCGATATCTTTCATGTCAAACATCACATATCTCTCCTTCATTTTTCAATATGAATAAATGATATCATTGCAATAACTATGACTCCAGCAAGCACTGCTTGAGTCATATGCTATTGCAGCTCAAGCAAAAATTTAGATGTAAATAACTTAATTTTATATGATAATTATACCTCCAAAAACTTTAAATTATATTACTGCAAAAAATATTATATTTTTCCATTTATTTCCTTGTTTTTTTCTTGCTGCAAAACATTTTTCTCAAATCTTTTACATAATGTATATCATTTTTTAGAATAGTATTATAAAATATAAAATATCGGGGTTATTTTAGTTCGTAATAAATAAAGTTTATATATAAACTTTATTTTTATGATGCTTACCCGATAATAAAAATAGCAGTAAATATATATAGCTGTAGAAAAATTAGTAAAGTAAGATGGGAGTAGGATAGATGAAATACAAAAAAAATGTAACAAAAGTATGCATATGCCTAGCTTTATTAATGTCTGTAAGTACAGCTGTAAATGCTGATCCAACAACGGATTCCCTTAATCAACAAAAGCAACAGTTAGAGAATCAAAAACAGAAAGACAATCAGAATATGCAGCAAAACCAATTAAATGCAGACAGTGCACAAAAAGATATTAATAATATCAATATGCAAATCACTACATTAGATTCAAAAATAGGAAACCTTACTAGAACTATATCTGATACCAATTCTAAAATAGCTACAAAAGAAACGGATATGCAGACGGCTCAAAAAAACTTAGAAAAAGCTGAAGCTGATTATGCGAATTCCGAAGCTTTATCTTCGCAAAGAGTAAGGTCCATGTACAAAACTGGGAATCAGGAATATATAAGCATACTTTTATCCTCAACAAGTTTTAGCGATTTTTTAACTAAAGCCTATAATATAGAAGCAATAGTTAATTCTGATAACAAGATAATGAAAGATTTATCTGACAAAAAAGAAAAGATAAAAACATCTCAGGATGTACTAAAAAGAGATAAGGACCAATTGTTAGCTTATAAAAAAGATAATGAAAGCAAATTAGCTGATGTTAAAAAAAATATGCAAAGCCAACAACAATTAATAGCAGAAGCTAAAAATAAACAAGCCTATTATATGAGTCAAATCAGTGACTATAAAAATAAAATAGCTGCTACAGATAAACAGGTTCAAGATACTGTAAATCAGCTTCAAGCCCTAGCAATTGCTAATGCTGCTAAAGCCAAGCAACAGCAAATAAACAATTCTAATAAAAATTCTGTAGTTGTTACAAGCAATGGTAAGCCAACTCAATCAAGCGCTAATTCATCGAAGGTCTCACCAGAAGCTATAGTTGCCTACGCTTACAACTTTCTAGGAGATCCTTATGTCTGGGGAGCTGAAGGAAATCCTTTCACTCAAGCTGATATAGATATGTATTCTGGTACTGATCATGACATAAGCAGCATGAAGAAGCTTCTTGGTAGACAAGCTTTTGACTGTTCTGGTTTAACACAGTATGTGTATGCTCATTTTGGAATACATATTGATAGGACAACCTATGATCAAATAAATAACGGAACAGCTGTAGATAGAAGCAATCTAAAGCTGGGAGATTTAATTTTCTTTGGAACTTATTCAGATCCTCATCATGTTGGTATGTATGTAGGAAACAACTGCTATATACAAGCTCCTTATAGCGGAGATGTAGTTAAGGTATCCTCGCTGGACGATACCAATGAATATTTATGTGCTAGAAGAATATTAAATTAACATTCTAAAGTTTATTTGGTGATTTAATAGATAGATGTTTTAAAAGAATGCTGATAAAGACCTTGGTAGATTTAAAACAGAACCTAATAAATAGCTGTTATTCTAATGCTATTAATTACTGTATTAGAATAACAGTTTTATTTTATATTTTTCATAGTATCCCTATCTATAATCTCACGGATAGCCTTTATTTTTTCATCAAAGGAAGCGTAGCTTTTTCCATATTGAAGATTAAATTCATAATCAAAATCTTCTGGATTATTTCCTTGATTGTGTTGAATGATTGTTTCGATTTTATCCAATGCCTTTACTAACTTTGACTCTTTAGTATTACAAGCGTTGTATTCTTCCCACAGCTCCATTAATTTCTCTTGCTTTCCTTTTGGAAGTAATGAAGTAAGCTTTATTAAGGCTGCTCTTTCTTGATTAATTTTAACCTCCTGTTCAACTTCAGCAATAGCAGGAATATCTCCCTCATAAATTTCTCCCAGATCATGTATTAAACACAATTTAATAATCTTTTCATGATCATAATCTTCAAATTCTTCTTCCAATACCATAGCAAATAATGCTAATCTCCAGGAATGCTCTGCTGTACTTTCATGTCGTCCATTTCTTGTCCACGCCGTTCTTTCTGTGTCCTTTAACATTTCAGCTTCTTTAACAAAATTAATTATATCTTTAAATCTATTCTGTTCCATAACCATAACTTCCCTTCAGTTAAATATTGAAATTTTATTTCTAATATAACATATTTAATTATACGCCTATCATAAGAATATTTTAAAAAGATTTCAAATTTTTATGTAGAATAACATCTTGAAAGTATTGAATTGCCGGAGGTGGCTTTATGAAGCTTAAAGCATTAATCATATCTTTTATAACATTGTGTATGGCATTTAAGCAGCAATAGCTATTTAATTGAAGCTGCTGGTACACGCCAGTATATCTACAAGGATGAAAAATCTATATTAAAATCTCTGCTTGATAAATATAGCAAATAAAAACCGCCTAGAATTCAATTAATCTCTTAAGCTATCATTAATGCTTAAATTCCTAAAAAAATTTCTCAACTCCTTTGTTTATAGGAACTTCTGAAAATATTATATATGTAGAAGTGGTGGCATCAAGCCTAGAAATAGAGTCAACGAATTCCTCAATCTCAGATATAGACGCCACACTGAGCTTTACCATTATACAGGAATGTCCTGTTATTCTATAACAAAAAATGACGCGAGGATGATTATAAATAAAAGTTTTAAATTTATCAAAATTGCTATTTTTAATATCAATTTTTACAAGACACTCTATTGATAATCCTAAAGCTTTTTCGTCTATACTTATGGTATATCCTTTAATAATACCTCTATCTTCCAGTTTTTTTATTCTTTCAGTTACTGATGGCGGGGATAGGTTCACTTTTTTTGACAATTCCCTAATCGATATGCGACTATCAGCTTGTAATTCCATTAAAATTTTAATATCTGTATTATCTAGTTTCATATGATATAAACTTCCTCTTTTTATTATTATATTTGAAACGTATTACCTTAAATAAGGCTATCAAAAGCTAAGGCATTTTTAATTTTCATCTATTATAATATAGTAAATAACAATTAGCAATCATTATAATGAAAATTTTTATGCGAATATTAGTAAGGAGATCTAATGTATGAAAAATATAAAAAATACAACTACTTTAAATAATGGAATAGAAATGCCTTGGCTTGGCTTTGGGACTTATAATACTGGAGATAAGAAAACCGTTATTAACGCCGTAAAGACTGCATTAAAAATCGGATATAGGCACATAGATACTGCTTCATTTTATAATAATGAAGATGCTATCTGTGATGCAATAAAAGAAAGTGAAATACCAAGGAATGAAATATTTTTGACCAGCAAGGTTTGGAACTCAGACCAAGGCTATGAAAATGCTTTGAAAGCATTCAAAGTTTCACTAAAGAAATTGGATACAGATTATCTTGACCTATATATAATTCATTGGCCTCAGCCACTGAACAAAGAAACCTGGAAAGCTCTAGAAAAGCTTTATAAGGATGGCTACGTAAGAGCTATCGGTGTGAGCAATTTTACAATTAAGCATCTTGAAAATTTAATCTCTACTGCTGAAATTGCTCCTATGGTAAATCAAATCGAATTTCATCCGCAGCTTGTTCAATATGAATTAATGAAATTCTGTCAAAAACATGATATTCAAATAGAAGCTTGGTCGCCTCTTATGCGAGGAAAAGTCTTTGAAATGGAACCTTTAAAAGCTCTTTCAAAAAAATACAGCAAATCCATTTCTCAAATCGTTTTAAGATGGAACCTACAAATGGGAGTTGTAACTATTCCTAAATCCTCAAATTCCTTAAGAATAAAGGAAAATACAGATATATTTGACTTTCAAATAAATAAAGAAGATATGCTAAAAATCAAAAAATTAAATACACTAACACGATTAGGACTAAATCCAGAAGAAGTTTATAATCATCCGAAACTACAAATAGAATAAATGCATGGACAAACTTTTATTCTATAGGCACATAAAAATGAAAACAAGACTCTTTTTCATTTGCCTTGAATCTATAATCATAATATTCAAAGTCATAATTCCCCTTTATTTTAAGCCCTGTTCTAGGAAGATATACAGAATATATTTTAGAAATATTTATAGGAACATTCTCTATTATTGATTTTATTGGGAATACTGCATATTTTGATTTTTGAATTTTTATGGTTTTAAAATTTGAAGGAACACTATCACTTTTGTTAATTTCCACTGCTGAAAGATATGTAAAATACGATTTTTCTCCTGCTTCGCTGTACCGTTCAAGACCATAACATATATCTGCATTAAAGGGAACTTTAAGTGAATCCAATTCTTTGTAGAATTTATTCCACAGTTTTGGTACTTCATAATTGTTATTTTCACCTTTGTATTCAAGACCCGTTAATAAAAAGCTGTCCTTTTCTACTATTTCTGGTTCAATAAATTTATCCTCGGCTTTAAAGGTTAGAAGCTCCTCAGATAGTATAAGCTGCTTAAGGTTATCATGGGAAAGTTTATTGACCCTATAATAATTAGGCGTCACACCAAAGGTTTCTTTGAAGGCTCTAGTAAAGGCCTCCTGAGAATTATACCCGTATAATACGGCTATATCCATGATCCTCATGGTTGTATCAGTTAGAAGTTTGGCTGCCTCAGTCATCCTTCTCCGCCTTATATAATCATTTATGGTGTAGCCGGATACAGCTTTAAAGATTCTAAGAAAATGAAATTTAGAAAAGCCTGTACAATTTATTATTTCTGACAGTGGCAATCGTTCCTTAGTTAGATTCCCCTCTATGTAATTTACTGCTTTCAAAATATTATCATAGTAATAATTCAAGGAAGTACCTCCATTGTAATTGTATACTTTTATATACATAAAAAAGCACTATAAAAATTATAGCACTTCTTTAAATATATACAATCTTGTTTACAAAATAGTATTATCTTATTCTCTCCCACATACTATCTTCTGCTTTCTCCATTGGAAATACAGCCTTATATTTTGTAATACCATCCGGAGAATTCAGATTGAAATCATACCACTGGTTAACTGCAGGAGAACCAAAACATATTTGAACTTTTGACTCTGAAACATCAAAAAGCATGGACCACAGAGTTCCCAGCCACTCATCATAATAGTGACATGCCAATCCATTAGGTATATTAGTTGAAAGAAGCTCTTTTAAAGCACTTTTTTCAATTTTATTTTCTGCCTCCAGCTTTTTTACCATAGCGTCATACCTGTACACGGACTGTCTCATTTTATTTTTAACAAATTCCTTCATCTCTTCAAAGGTATAATGGTTTGTTGAGCACAAATACTGCTGCTCTGTATTTCCATTAATATATTTAAAAACCTTAGCAGAATTATGGATTTCAGCCAGCACTGCATTATTATTTCTGTCTGCTATTATAAAGTTGCAGCAAGCTGATATAGGAAGTTCTTTTATAAGAGTGACAGCTTCTTCACAATCCTTGCACTTATCTAAGAGAATTCGAATGACCATCCAGAATCTCAGCCCTTCCTCTTCTGATTCACAGAGAGGTACTGCATTAGACATGGTTATACAAAGCCCTTGTTCATTTATTCCATCCATTCTTCCTAAAAGAATCAACGAAAATCCCATATGAGCATTAAGTCCTTTTGCCTTTATAGTCATTAATCTTAATTCATCATCTGTTCCCCATTCATAGCTTCTCCCTAAATAAAAATGTTTGTCTAAAGTCTTTTCGGGAAGTACTGCAAAATGTCCGCAGTTTCCTTTGCTTACATATGAAAAGGCATAATGTATTATACTGTCTGCACTGACCCCAAGGCTTTCTGCCATTCCTTGAATTTCTTCATTTATCTGAGGACAGTACTTTTGAAAAACCTTCATAGCTCTTTTTATCTTCTCCTGCGATGCTGGCTTTATATAATCATTTCCTTTTAAAAGCACCTGAATTTCCTCAGGATGCTGCTTCTTTAAAAAATCGCCTTCCAGCTTACCTATTTCGTAAGATGAGCCGCTAAATACCAAGTGTTCATATATTACTTCTTTAAAATTATTATCCATAGCAATACTAACCTCCAAAATATATAATTTATCTACATCCATACTTAGATTATAAGCTTATATAGATTATATATTTTGATTCAAATTGCTGACTATTTTTAACTACTATAGCTCTGTTTTCAGGTATACCTGAATTAAATCTCTGGCTCTACATGCACAATTGCCTCAGTGATATCAAGCTGCTCCTTGAGTCTTTTTTCAATTTCTTCACTTATATTATGGCCTTCCACCAAACTTAATGCTGAACTTACAATCACTATCACATCCAGAAATACACTATTCCCATTAACTCTAGCCCTGATTCTTTTTATTTTTTTCACCCCTGAAACCTGTTCTATGCACTGGGTTATAGTTTTCAAGGCCTCATTATCAAAGCCATCTGTAAGATTGTGAGCTGCTTCCTTAAAGATATCCCATCCTGTCTTTATTATTAATATTCCCACTATAACTGCTGCCACTGAATCAATCCATGGAAGTCCAAATTGAGCTGCAACAATTCCTATAGTTGTTCCAATTCCAACCCAGGCATCTGAAAGATTATCTTTGGCGGCCGCCATAAGTCCAGAGCTATTTATACGTACAGCTATTTTTTTATTATACACATATACCATATATATTATGGCTGCACAAAAAGCGCCTACAGCCGCTGCAATCAAATCTGGAGCTTCGGCTTTAAAAAATATGATTGCTCTAAAAGCATTATACAATACATCAATTCCCACAACTATCATAATGAGAGAAGAAATAAGAGAAGCTATAGTTTCTGCTCTAAAGTGGCCGTAGAGATGATCTTCATCTGCAGGCTTTCTTGATATTCTTAATCCTATCAATACTGCGAGTGAGGCAATTATATCGGTAGTATTATTGAGTCCATCCGCAAATAATGCCTTTGATTTTGCCATATATCCAATTCCAAGCTTCAAGCAGGACAATATTATGTAAGCAATTATACTTATTCTTGCTCCTTTTTCCGCCAGCTTTAAATTATTATATTTTTCTTCCATGCTGCTCACTCCACTTCTTCTATAATCATTTAACAGAGAACCAATCTTTAATATGCACGTGTATATATGCTGTGCTTTTTATGCGAAAATTATTAAGTAAATGCTTTTGATTAGTGTTTATAACAGCCCTAGCTTACCGCACAGAAGCAATATTTTAAATCAATGTAAAAATCAACACTGATTTAAAACAGAGCATAATAAAAAGCTCCTAACATGACTTCCTAAAAATCATGTTAAGAGCTTACATACAATCATATTATTATTATTCACTGGTGCATTAAATACTTCTTAGCCTTTTCAATAAAAAATAATGCATTTTTATTATTTTGATTATACTGCAACGAATTTTTCATAGCCTCTATGGATAATTCATATTGCCCATTTTCAAAATATGCTTCTCCTAGGCTATCCCAAGCATTAGCTGAATCAGGGAAAAGAATAGTGTTTACTTTTAGCAAGTTTATAGCTGCTTCATTGTTATTTCCCAAGCAATTATACCCTGCATTATTTAGCTTGCCTTCTAAGCTGAATTTTATAATATTCTTTTCTTCAATAATCCTTTTATAAATATTTACTGCCTGCTCTATATTACCTTCCTCGATATAATCACAAGCTAATTTTTCTCCATCATTTAAGCTTTCTAGAATACTTTCATTCATATATATTTTATTTTCATCTTTTACAAATTCAAATTTATTTTTTCTATCTGTATCTATAAAAGTATAGTTCCCCACATACTCTAATTTCTTAGGTTCAAAGTATCCTATTTTGTAAAAGAGCTTGTTATTATCAGCAAAAACTTTTATTGATATATCGAATTCTAGCTTGTAGCTGCCCATAAAAAGATTTTTTGTTTCTGCTGACAGCTCACTTTTTTCATAATCAGGTCTTAAAATATTATTCCATCCAAAAGCTGTTGCTGCACTGCGCAAAATAGGTAATTTCATTTGGTAACCATTATTAGAATTGGTCATCAAAATCAGTCCATAGCCTTTTTCTTTATGAAATAACATACTGCAGCAATAGCCTTCATTTCCTCCATCATGTCCTAATAAGTATTCTTGAGCTACTTTCTGATTTTCCAAACCCATATTATATTCACCGGTTAAAATAGGAATAGCCATAAACTGCATAAAATCTTTTGAAATAATTCTGTTGGGCTGTCCCTTTAAAGATTTCTGTATCTCAAGGACGAACTTAGCTAAGTCTTCAGCTGTTGTCCATAATCCTGCAGCAGCCATCTCAGGGTATACATGCCTTTTCCCTTCAATACAACCTCCATCAATATTATGTCCAGCAGTGACATTAGGAATATAAGAATTATCTAAAGGAGCATTAGTATAAAAACTAGTATTCATTTTTAATGGTTCTAAAACCAATTCCTTCATGATATCTTCAAACTTTTTCCCTAGCTGATCTACTAATACTTGCTGCACAATAGTATATCCGCCTCCAGAGTAGCTAAACTTGGTATTTGGCTCCATACTAAGAGTAATCTTAGCTGTATTAGCTGGTGATTCCCCATTTAGTACCTGTATTAAGGTTGGAATTTTTGAATTAAAATTATATCCTGGAAATCCATGCACATTTATTCCTGCAGTATGTGATAGCAAATTCCTTAAGGTAACTTTATTTTTTTCATTAAATCCATCATATTTTAATTTCCAACTTTTAAGATATGAATTTATATCCTCATCTAAATCCAGTTTACCGTCTTGCGCTAATTTCATTACTGCCATACAAGTAACAGGTTTGCTGATTGAAGCAGCCTGAAAAATGGTGCTTTCATTTACTGGTGAAGATTTTTCCATATCAGAAATTCCATATCCCTTTGAAAAAGCAAGCTGATAATCTTGGATTACTGCTACACTTATTCCTGGAGTATGAGTTTTTTTCATCATCTCTACAATAGAATTTTGTTTATCACCTTTAACGAAATATTCTGTCCTAAGACTACTTTCAAATTTTTTAATATATTCCTGCTTACTTTTCATGCTTCCACCTCTTTTTCTCATCAGAGCTCTTATACCATATTAAGCTTATCCCATTGCCCTCCAATAGATAATTTATTTTTCTATATAATTCTTTACATACATTTTTCTACTTGCTGCAGGAACCTAGTATAATGTTTCTAAGTTTTCTGGTTACAGTACTAGTACCTGCACCAGTTTTCTGTATCATAAATAAAATAGTTAAATCATCCTTTGGAGAATTTGCAAAATATGCACCTAACCAGCCATCCCAGCCGTATTCGCCTAGACTTGCCAAATCTCCAGCCTTGCCGCAGTCGGTCATAACACGCATCAAATTACCGTAGCTGTGTCCAGCAAAAGTAACCCAGGTATCAAAACCTTTCTGCTGAGCAGCAGTTAATGTGCCAGAGGTCAAATGCTTTACTGTTTTAGGCTTTAAAATCTCAACACCGTTAAAAGTTCCTTCATTCATAAGCATCTTAGCAAATTTTCCATAATCATCTATAGTAGAAGCCAAGCCAGCCCCGCCTGATTCAAAAGCTGGCTTCCTGTCCATCTGATGAATTATACCTAAATGATTGCCAGTATAAAGTGATAAGGAACCTTTGCCATCATCTTCATAGGTTTTTGCAAGACGAGATCTTTTTTCCTCAGGTACCCAAAAATCAGTATCTTTCATTCCTAAAGGTTCAAATATTTCTTCTTTTAAAAACTGTCCAAAGCTTTTGCCACTTACTACTTCTACCACAGCTCCCAGCACATCAGCAGAGGTTCCATATTCCCAATAGGAGCCTGGTTGAAAAGCCAGAGGACATTGCCCCAGTTTATTAATAATTTCTAATGTTGTCATAGGTGAATTACCTAATAACCTCTTATCTATCTCTTGAAATACGGCATCTGTTTCCTTGCCTGCCCTGTGATTTCCGCCATATACTAAACCTGAAGTCATAGAAAGCAAATCCTTTAATGTCACTTCTCTTTCTGCCGGAACTAAAGTGTCTCCTAAAGCCACCTTTTGATTTTTAAAGCTAGGAATATATTGACTAACGGAATCATATAAATCGATTTCACCTCGCTGCAAAAGAATCATCACTGCAGCAGCTGTCACAGGCTTAGTCATGGAATATAATCTAAAAATAGAATCCCTTTTTATAGGAAGTTTCTTCTCTAAATCTGCAAAGCCATCTTCATGATAAAAAATTTCTTGTCCTTCTTTTATGATCATTAGATTTCCGCCAGCTATATAGTTATTTTCTACACTGGCTCTCAATGTCTTTTTTATTTGATTTATTTCTGTTTCACTAAACATTCGTATTGTCTCCTTCACTAATAAATTACCGATTTATCATCAGCTGAATTCATATAAGATGATTATACCATGTTATTCTAATTCTCAAAATGTTTACATACTAAAAAAATATTCTGCTTTTAAAGAGTATTTTCGTATCACAATCATAAATCATTTAAAAATTCTTCTATTCTATCCAATCCTTTTTCCAAATTCTCCATAGAAGTTCCATAAGCCATCCTTACATAATATCTTCCGTTTTCTCCAAAAGCAATGCCTGGAACCACTGCTACCCTTTTCTCCTCTAAAAGTCTATTGGCGAACTCATTACCATCCATTCCTGTGTTTTTAACATTTACAAATGCATAGAACGCACCTTTAGGCTTAATGCAGGATAGCTTATTCATTTTATTTATTCTATCGTATATGTAGTCTCTTCTTTCCTCATATTTTAAGCACATATAATTCCTGTATTCCCCACCATTTTTCAGTGCTTCTACCGCTGCATACTGAGCTACTGTGGTAACAGAGGAATACACATTCTCTGTGGCTCTTATGAATAAGGCAATCAATTCCTTTGGGCCTGCGGCGAATCCCACCCGAAAGCCTGTCATGGCACTGCTTTTTGAGCAGCTATCTATTATCAATGTTCTTTCCTTCATTCCATCAATGGCAGCTATGCTGCAATATTCTTCTCCGTCAAATAAAATATGCCTATAAACCTCATCGCTTATAACAAATAAATCCTTCTCTTTTGCAATATCTGCTATCTGTTTCAATGTATCTTTATCTATAATCCCTCCTGTAGGATTACAGGGAGAATTCAATAAAATAACTTTAGTTTTGGGAGTAATAGCTTCTCTAATAGCCTCAAGAGTTACAACAAAATTATCTTTCTCATAAACCTCCACCATAACAGGAACACCATTGTTCATTAATATTTCTGAGGAATAATTAGTAAAATAAGGAGAACTTACCAGCACCTCATCTCCAGGATTCAAAATACAGGCAAAGCTTAAAAATAGTGCTGACATTCCCCCTGTTGTCACTACCACATTTTCTCTTGTATAATCTACACCCAAGGTACCATTCAGATATTCTACATAAGTGTCTCTCAAAATATCAAGTCCTGCTCCTGGAGCGTACTTAGTGCTTATTTTCAAAGCAGCCCTAGCAGCTTCTAATACGCTTTCTTGTGGCAGAAAATCCGGTTCTCCCACACTAAAAGAAATTACATCTTTTAATGTGGCTGCACGTACCATCATATTCCTGATAGGCGACGAGGGCAGCTCTCTTAGTAATTTTGAATATTCCATACTATATTCCGTCCTTCCATGATTAACTTTATATAGTTGGAATTATAGCATCTCCTGCTTTAAGAAGTACTTATGCTATTTCATATTTTTGAAAATTACTATAATGCAAAAATATTAACTTATAAAGATATCTATATAACAAATGTTTATTTATTATTCCGCCTTACTAGTGATTTTATCAACGTCATCTTCATTAATAGCTTTTTCAGCTGAAAGTTTAGCAGAAATAGAATACATTATAAGCCCTATCAGCATAACTGCAGCGTAGAAAAGGAAACCATAGGCTACGCTTACCTTATCTGTTATTCTTCCAATTGAATAAGTCACAATAACCTGAAGAGTAAGGCTTATAGCATTCCAAACAGACATAATTCTTCCTAGATAAGCATTAGGAACTGTCCTCATAATTAAGGAATATATAACTGTTCTTATGCCAGCACTACATATGCCAAAAGTTATGGTTATCATGCAGGCAAGCAGTACCGATTTGTTTAAGAACATAATGATGGCTGCTGATGTTGAAATTGCAAAGCCTACTGTAATAAGAAGCCTAGAGGATATTCTCTTTGCAATTCCAATTATAGCTATGCCTCCAACGCAGGCTCCAACTCCATAAAACATATCCACTAGGCCATAAACTGTTGAGTCGCCCTTTAGGACCTGCCTCACAAAACCAGGCAAAATAGTACTAAAGCTGCTTCCCGCTACAAAAGGAATATACATTATAATTCCTAAGACAAAAATAAATTTGTGAGCTTTAAGATAAGAAAAGCCTTCTCTAAAAATTTCTATAAATCCATTATTGATTTTTTCTTCAGCCTCTGCTTCCTGAATCTTTATCGAATTTACTATGGCTGCGCCAATTAAAAAAGTGACAGAACTTATCACAAGAATTATGTTGAAGCCAAAATATTTGTACAACAGACCGGCTATAGCTCCTGAAGAGAATAGTCCTATCTGCATGGTAATTTCAGCTCCTGAATTCATTTTAAGCAAATCCTCTTTTTTAGTAATAGACTGAATCAATCCCTTGGAGGCTGGAAAATATATATTCCAGCCTAAACCATTATTTAGTGCTAATATAAACAGAAAATATTTGTTGAAGCCGTAGGTGGCCAATAATATTAGCGGTATTACTACAAACGCTGCTCTTAATATAAGAGAAAATACTATGGTTGCTTTTTTAGAAAAATGGTCAATTATTGCTCCTGCAAAAATTGATATGATGAGACCGCTGATGATATTCACATTGGAAGCTGCTGCCACCAAGGAATTACTCCCACTTTTATCTAGAATGAACCAGCTTATTGCTGATAGAGTCATTCCAGCTCCAAACTGTGAAATCAAATCTGCGGATAAAAACTTTTGAAAATTATTTTTTAGCATGTTAAATCTCCTTGCATTAATTGACGTAGTGGATTATAGTTTGATATCAAACTATATAATTAAAAAAAACTATAAATTATTATAAATTTTATTTAAAATTCTTATTAGCTCCTCCTTATCTTTCTCTGGTACACCTAAATAAAAAACACTTAGAACTTTCATGGATATGGATTCAAAAACAGGCTTTAATTCCTTACCTCTGCTGGTTAAGGCTGCATAAACAACTCTGCTGTCTTCCCTATCCCTTTCCTTGATTACATAGCCAAACTTCACAAGCTTGTCTACAAGTGCAGTGACTGTGGATTTATCTCTGCCAATCTTTTCAGCGATTTCTGCCATAGTCATTTTTTCCTTATTGTATAAAGCATATATTATATCCCCATGAGAAGTAACTATTCCTTCTATACCGTTTTGGGACATTTCCTGCACAATAAGATGATTTACTTTCTCTCTAATTTTTGATATTAATGATATTGCATCTCTTATTTCCATATCCACATTATAGTTTGATATCAAACTATTGTCAATAAATATCATCAAAGTTATTATCTTTTGTTTATAAGTGCATATAGAAATCTGTCCTCAAATTCTTCTGTTTTTCTATTGTAGGCACATTCTTTTTTTAATCCCTCCAGCTCAAAACCTAGCTTGCTGTTTAATTTAATAGACGCTATATTTTCAGGATGAATCATTGCCTCTAGCCTATGTAATTTTATTACTTCAAACGCATATTCTATTACTTTCTCTGCACATTCAGTCATTATATTCTGTCTCCAGAATTTTCTATTGAGCATATAACCTATCTCAGCCTTTGAATTCCACGTGTCTAAATCATGAAGTGTGATTAATCCAATTATTTTGTCATAGTTTCTGTAGACAATACACCATCTAATAAATCTCTTGTTTTTATATGAATTTAAAAAATGTGATATAGACTTTTTAGCTTGTTCTTTTGTTTTCATAGTTGGTATCTCTTGATACTTTACTGCCTCTTCATTAGAGTAAATATCGTATATTTCATTCCAATCACTTTCCTTTGCTTCCCTCAATGCGAAATTGTTACTATCTAATTTAGGAAACATATCAAATGCCGTTTTAAAAATATCCATATAGCAAAGCTCCTTATCCATGATATTTGTTTTTTTTAAATAAAAAAAGCCTATTTCTATATAAGCTTTTAAAAATCAGCACAAAAAAACTACGAACCCAATTCGTAGTTTTTAACATATACCAATATACAATATATTATACTACAAATTCTACTCTCCTTCAATTACACAATCATATGTTTTTCAAATACATAATATATGCTTTTCAATAAAATCGCCTTCTTTTATTTAATTGGATTGGTTAGCATGTTGGTGGTAATATCATTAATCACTTTGCAATCTTGCTCATCTCCAGGATTAGCTTTTATTTTTATGAGAGCTTTATATATACTCATAGTTTTATCTCTATTAGTTAAGAACGCTTCTCTTGATTCATTTAAAATGATACAAGTGTGTAAATCAGCTATGGCTGCAAATAAATAATTCCTATTTTTTATATGAGCATAGGAAGTAAAATCCAATATATTCGCTGCTGTGTATAAATTGTACGATATCTCTATATAATTATGAACTCTATCCTCCTCTTTCATATTGCTATAATCCTGCTGAAAATCATCAGCTGCTCGAGATAAGCTGCCTATAAATATGTCATCAGCTGAATTCCTATTAAATTTTTTATCCTCATATATAGAGTACAAAGAAAAAACTAGTATTAAATTCATTGTCAATGATATTGGTAATATAAATTTTTTAAATCTACCCATGCAAATACTCCTATCTTCCTGATTTCTCCTACTCGCCTCGAAACATTCTTATCTGAAGTTGACTTAAAATTTTTCCTCTCCTCAAGCTTTCTTCTCTACTGGAGTAAGAAATATATTTTCATCACCTAATCTTATTAATTCATTAACCATATAAGCAATATTCCAAACCAACTCGCAGTTTCCAAATTTATATCAAATATAGAAACTTTTAACTTATTATACCATAATAATATTATTGTTGCATTTAATAGCAACCTATGCAATTATATACTTATTAATAAGCGTTTACGCTTTAAAAGGAGATGAAGGCA
Source organism: Clostridium sp. 19966 (assembly GCF_032335695.1). Classification (NCBI taxonomy): domain Bacteria; kingdom Bacillati; phylum Bacillota; class Clostridia; order Eubacteriales; family Clostridiaceae; genus Clostridium; species Clostridium sp. 19966. The sequence goes on along the minus strand of NZ_JACTOJ010000011.1, from coordinate 48,207 downwards.
TGTCTCACATGGTGGCCAAAAACGCCTACAAAAGCTTGGAAGAAAGATTAAATAGATTTCCACAAGGTGCTCCTCCCTCTGAAACTCTCTATAAGATTCTCTCTATGATGTTTACTAAGGAAGAGGCAGCTTTGGTTGCTCAGCTTCCTATAAAGTCTTTTAATATAAAAACTGCCAGCAGGATTTGGAAAATGGATGAGACAAAAACTGCACATATACTTGATTCCTTAGCATCTAAAGCACTAATTTTAGATTTGGAATGTGAAGCAGATGGAGAAAAGAAATACATGATGGCACCTCCTATGGCTGGCTTTTTTGAATTTGCATTAATGAGAGTAGGCACCAATCTTGATCAAAAGGTGCTCAGTGAATTGCTGCATCAATATCTTAATGTGGAAGATGATTTTTCAAAGGCTTTATTTTGTGGAACTGAAACAAAATTAGGAAGAGCTTTTGTTCAAGAGAGAGCTTTAGATGAAGATAATGCTATAAATATATTGGATTATGAAAAAGCAAGTCACATAATAAAAACTGCTAAGCATATTGGAGTAAGCACTTGTTACTGCAGACATAAAGCTCATCATTTAGGTGATGATTGCTATGCTCCCATGGAAACTTGTTTAACCTTCTCTACCAGTGCTTACAGTCTTATAAAACATAATTATGCCAGAAGAATAGATGCTGCTGAAGCTTTAGATATTTTAAATATGTGCTATGATTACAATTTAGTGCAGTGCGGAGAAAATGTTCAAAAGGAACCTAATTTCATATGCAACTGCTGTAAATGCCATTGCGAAGCTTTTGTTTCTGCAAAGAAATTTGGCTTTTTAGTTCCTGTAAATACTACTAGTTATCTTCCAAGTATAGATGAAAATACTTGCGTAGGCTGTGGAAAATGCACTAAAGTCTGCCCTATGGAAGCCATTAAGGTAACTGAAAGCACTAATAATACACCTAGATCTAAGACAGCTAAGCTTTCAGAAGATATTTGTCTTGGCTGCGGAGTATGCGTAAAGAATTGCCCAACTAAATCAATTAAGCTTATGCGCAGAAAAGAGAGCGTCATAACTCCTGTAACAACAGTACATAGAGCAGTACTATCTGCTATAGAAAAAGGCCAGTTTCAAAATTTAATTTTTGATAATCAAGCACATTTAAGTCACAGAGCTATGGGCGCTATACTGGGAAGCATATTTAAACTCTCGCCTGTGCACAAAGCAATGGCTAGTAAGCAGATGAAATCCGTGTATTTAGCAAAGCTGCTTGAGAATTCATAAAAATAATGAAGATTTAATAATTAATAATGTATAGTTATGGTTGGAATTTAGCTTTGCTAAATTCCTACATATCTCTTCATTCTTACCTCTTACTTATTAATTTAATAGGCTATAGAAGCTTCCACCAAGCCTCCTCATTAATTTCCTTTGCTTTAGCCTTCATACATCTTTCTATAAATTTAATAAGAGCATATTTTTCAAATTTCTCCCCATATACAACTCTTTCTGCGGCTCTAATAACCATCCATCTTGAAAGTTCACCATAATCAAAAGCTTCTAGCTTATAGCAGGTTGATAAATATCTTTTAGAAATCATGCCTACGGAAGAAGCTATGATAAACCGTTGAAGATTACTTATTCCAGGAATCTCAGGAGTATTTCTAAGAATTATATAAGTGTGAGCTATATCAGAAAGCTTTTTACCTTTGGTGGCTCCGAACCAATCAATAACATAATATTTATCTCCCATTATTATTATATTTCCAGGATGAAAATCTCCATGACAAATATCATTTTCCTCAGGCATTTTTTCTAGAATATCTAGTATAAATTTTTTAATATCCTCACTAAATAATGATGAATTCTTTATAAGATAAGCTGCCCTAGCGTTTATAGAAATTAGTTCCAAGCCTTCTGCAGAATCTGACGTCTCCATATGAAGTTTTGCTAGCTTTTCAGCCTGTTTTAGGATATAAAGCGGTTTCTTTGTTATTGCCTCCAGCATGCTTATCCCATTAAGTTTTTCCATTATGAGAGCAGGTCTTTCATCAATTTTTAAATATTCGTAAACCTCAGGCACAGCTTTACCTTTCTCTCTTAAAGAATTCATAACTGACATTTCTGTCTTAAGCTGTTCTTCCTCATGTCTATTACGTAGAACCCTTATTACTCTGCCCTTATCTAATTCATATATGTCAGCTTGCCCTCCCTTGGCAATTAGTTTAAGTTTATTTAATTCTATCATACTATATCTTCAGCAAATAAAGGCAAAACCCTACCAGCTTACTTCCTCCCAATCAATTTTATATAAATTCATTTTTTCTTTTGTCTAAGTCCTGAAAGATTTCATCGATACTTGCTTTAATAATTCCTTGAGAAAAGTTTATTTTTAAAGCCTGCAGGGAAAATACCACCATAGGATAGGTATATAGCTTTAAGTCAGCTTTTTCTTCTGTTCTCAGCCAATAGATAATCGCATGATTAAAAGCACCCTCACAGCCTATAGCCGCCACTTTGGTATCTGGAACATCTATTATACCCTTGTCTTTCAAATCCTTTAATGTTGCTTCCATTCCTGCACAGGACTTTACCATAATATCTGCATACTTTTTTTCAAAACGAGGATTTAATCCAACAGCTTCAATAAGCATTATCTTTGAAAGTTCCCTAAAAGTCTCATAGGTCCATACTGATGCAGCTATTACATTAGCAAACCGTTCTGCTGCATTATTTACTTTCTTTTGCATAGCGTAATTTTTTATGTTATTTATTATCTGTTCCATCTCATCATATAATTTTTCAAATAAGTCTTCTTTATTCCTAAAGTATAGATAAAAGGTTCCTACTGAAACTTCTGCTCTGTCCGTTATATCTTTAACTGAAGTCTGATGGTATCCTTTTTCAGCAAATACCTTAGCCGCGGTTTTAAATATCAATTTTCGCTTCTCATCTTTTTTTAATTCTGTTTTGTCTGATTTTTTATAAGGCATTTAAATTTCTCCTCAAGCATTGAATGACACGTCATTCATTTCTTTAATTTAAATATATATCTTCTTTAGATGCTTGTCAATTACAAAAATTATATTTTACTTCAGGTATGATTAGGAAGTTTATATAAACAATGTTATAATTAGCCTATATAAAAGTTTATTATTAATCCGAGGTGATTTTTGTGATATTATGCATTGCATTGACTCCATGCAAAGTCATCATTAATAGAGATTGCATGGAGTGATAATCTATGAATTTTGACTTTGCTTCCTAAGGAAATAAAAATCAACAGCTTAATAGGAGTAGAGTTAAAATGAAACCTTTAAAATTTAATAAAGAATTAAACAATTTTTATATACTACAGTTAGGAGAATTTATTTCTCAATTTGGCAGTAAAATGACTAGCTTCGGACTAATCCTGTGGGCATACGAACTCAGCGGGTCTGTGCTATCTACCTCATCCTTAACGGTTTGTACCCTGCTTCCATCTACACTGCTTAGCTTTTTTGCTGGCAGCTTTATTGACAGATGGAAGAAGAAAAAAATTGTATTAGCAGCCAATGCAGTTGCAACAATTTTTTCGCTGCTTACTTTACTGCTCATAACTTCAAATAGACTGAGCATTGTTTATTTATATGTGATTAATTTTACTTTAGGAATAGTAGACGCTTTTCAGGACCCAGCTTCCAGCGTAATGATATCCTTGATAGTACCTAAAAAATATTATACAAAAATAAGCGGTTTGCGTTCCTTGGTCTCTACATGTACCACCACCTTTGCACCTGTTCTTTCCGCTTCCCTTTATGCCCTGATAGGTCTAAAGGCTATAGTAAGTATTGATTTGTGCAGTTTTTTATTTGCATTTAGTGTTCTTCTATTTTTTGTACACATTCCTGGTGATAAGGCTTATGAAAATAGTAAATCAGAGACCTTTTCTTCCAATTGCAAAAAAGGTATTCACTATATTGTAAATCGAAAGGATATTTTTCACCTTATAATCTATATGTCCTTTGTAAATTTAATAGCGGCCATCTACAACTGCAATTTCACTCCTATGATTTTATCTAGAAGTGGAAATAATAAATTTCAGCTGGGAATAGTGAGTAGCATGATAGGATTGTCCGGAATAATTGGAAGTCTTTTAGTTACTGTTCTAAAAGAGCCTAAGAAGAGAGTTCCTGTTATCATAAATTCTATGCTGTTCTCTTTCCTGATTTGCAACAGCATGCTGGGAATCGGTCGTAATTATTATGTTTGGAGTGCTGCAGTGCTGCTGGGTAATTGTTCTGTTCCTTTTTTAATGGCTAATGTTGAATATCTAATGAGAACTAAGGTCCCTATTGAAATGCAGGGAAGAGTATTCGCAGCTAGAAACACTCTTCAATACTTTTCAATCCCTGTGGGATATATATTGGGCGGCATTCTAACTGACAAGCTTTTAAAGCCCTTTATGGCAAAGCCTTCTCATTTTCAAAAATTCTTTTCTTATATTGTTGGAAATGATGCAGGCTCTGGAAACGCCTTGATATATATAGTTATAGCTCTACTAGGCTTTTTAGGCTGCTGCTATTTCAAATTAGATAAATATATAAAATCTTTAGATGATTAATAAAAATAGGACTTACTTTTAACAGTAAGTCCTATTTAATAGCATCGGCTATCCTTCCCATTATAACTGTATTATAATAATTGCCATCTTTGTGAAGACGATCTTTTATCAATAAACCTTCTTCCGCAAAGCCGTATTTTTTGTATAGCTGAATTGCTTTTGTATTGGTTTCTACTACATAAAGTGACATTTTTTCTATTCCAGCCTTATCTGCAAAGCTTAACATATTTTCCAGCATCATCTTTCCCATGCCATATCCCCAATATTCTTTTAGTATGCATATACCAAATTCAGCTTTATGCCTAAATCTGCTTAGATTATTTCCCTGACATCGGGTAAAACCAACTAATTTTCCCTCTGCCTCTGCTGCCAAAAACAAATTTTTTTCTGCAACAGAATCCTCATATATGAGTTTTTGAAAATCCTCCGCTGTGAGTAAGCCCTCTCCTGCTTCCCTATCAAGATTCTCTGTTTCCCCATCAATTTTAACTCTTAATTTTGATAGTTCCTCAGCATCCTCTATTGTCGGACAGCGAAGAATCCAACTTAGATTTTTACTTTCTATTCTTTTGCTTTCAGCAATCATAATACTCTCCTAAAAAATTAAGCCTTGTATTTGCAGGTCCTAAATTTCCCTTCAATCCAGAAGGTAGCTTCCTTAGTGCCAAATTTTAATATGTAACATTTAGGATCCTGAACCCCTTTTTTAAAAAATCTCCTGTCACAGAATTCATCAAATTTCATTTTTTCTTCCATATCCTGAACAATCTCTACATCACCTATAAGAGTTACGCTGTCTCCACCAAGATGATAGCAAACACTGGCCTTTGAATTATTTTGAAAATGAGTTGCCTTTCCGTTTAGATGAGATCTTTTCGAAGTCATAAAGTAGATTTCTAAAAATCCATTATCCTTTACTTTTGATATGGCGCATATTCTAGGATACCCTTTTTCATTTATGGAGGCAAGCGTCAAAACTTCGCACTTTTTTAGCAAAGCATTAGCTTTTTCCTCTAGCTCCTTAGTTCTTTCCTTTTGTATTTCACTAGCTGTTTTCTCCATAATATCACCTTTCCTTTATAGGCATGTACAAATCCACGCCTCCAATATGTTCCCCTTTTTCATCAAAGCTTAAATGCTCTTCCAGCCATTGATATCCGCCATAGACATATTTACTGCCCTCCAACCAGCTATTAAATCTTTGCCAGCCTTTAATTATGTTTTCCCCAAGGTTTTGCCCTCTTTCAATGCCTGTCACTGCATACATGCCACCCATAAGAGTTTTTGTCTTAATTTTTTCATCCTCTACCTCCATGTGTTTGGGAATGGTAAGGCATAACTCATAGCCATATTCTTTTGCGTCTGGGCTAACCTCTGGTGAATTGTAACCGAATATTCTGTACTCTCCCTTACATATGTCTATTTTGTTTTTTCTAATCCACTCACCCATAACGGAAAAAGCATGTTGCTCAGGTCTTGTCCCAAAATATCTATAATAAGCTACTCTCTGTGTTGGTAGATTTTTTAGCACTTTAATATCAGGATAGCTTTCAGCTAATATTCTGTCTTCACTATGAAAATACTTATCCATAAGATTGATTCTTTCAAAAGTAAAATTTATTTTTGAGCTGTTGTATTTACTTGGTAGAACCCCTGTTATATTTTTGAAGGTTCTAGAAAAAGCATCAGCACTATCATAATCATACTTAGCTGCAATATCGATGATTTTAGTCTTTTCTTTTTTAATACTCCCTGCTGCGGTGCTTATTCTTCTGTTTCTTATATACTCTTTAGCCGAGTAGCCTACTAGTGTGAAAAACATACGATGAAAATTAGATAAAGACATAAAAGCCTCTCTTGCAGCTCTATCCAGAGTCATTTCTTGTTCTAAATTTTCTTCCATATAATCTATGGACTTTTGTATTCGCTCATAGTAATTCATAAGAGTGCTCCTTCATCTTAAGATAATTATATGATACCTCAATCTTGGAATTTTCACCCGACTTTTTGTCTAAATTTAATTGTTTTGTATATAAAAAATTGGCTCTGCTTTAAGTCAGAGCCAAAATAAAAACAGATATTAATATTAGTATAGCTTATATACCCTAGCCTCATAAGGCCTTAAACTAATATTATCTATATCATAATCTTCATCAGCATAATTACTTATTAAAAGCTCAGCTTCTTTATACATTATAGTTTCAGGCATTATAAACTGAGCCTTATCTTGAAAGAAATTCAATACTACTAATAATTTTTCATTATTAAAATTTCTAGTATATGCAAAAATATTTTCATCTTCTTTATATATCAAATTTATATCTCCATAAATTATTACATCATTTTCTTTTCTTAGTCTAATCAGCTTCTGATAATAATAGAAAATGGAGTTTTCATCCTCTAAGGCTTGTTTCACATTTATTTCTTTATAATTAGGATTTAGTTTAAGCCAAGGTTTTCCTGTGGTAAAGCCAGCATTTTCAGAAGAATCCCACTGCAATGGAGTTCTTGCATTATCCCTGCCCTTAGCATATATAGCTTTCATTAATTCTTCCTCACTCACACCTTGATAGGTTTTCTCCTTGAACATATTAATGATTTCTATATCCTTATATTCAGATAGCTTAAAGCTTACATTTGTCATTCCTATTTCTTCCCCCTGATAAATGTAAGGTGTTCCCTGCCAGGTATGAAGAAAAGTAGCCAGCATCTTAGCTGATTCTACCCTATATTCTTTATCATTTCCAAATCTAGATACCATTCTTGGCTGGTCATGATTGTTTAAGAATAGAGAGTTCCATCCTTTTTCCTTTAAGGCTTCGTACCATTTGTACATTATATTTTTAAAGGTTGTTAGCCTCCAGGGCTTTACATCCCACTTATCCTTGCCTGAATCTATATCCATAAGCTCAAATTGGAATAGCATATTTAATTCTTTTCTATCTTCATTAACATACAATTTTGCTGTATCAGTATCAACTCCAGGTGCTTCTCCCACTGTCATAATATCGTATTTAGACAGCACTTTTCTATTCATTTCCTGAAGATATTCATGAACCCTTGGCCCATTAGCAAATAGAGGAAAGCCATTTCCGTAAAGCTCTCCTTCCTTTTGTTCTCCATTTGGCATACCTGGAGCCTTTGATATAAGATTTATTACATCCATTCGAAAGCCATCAATGCCTTTTTCAAACCAGAAGGTCATCATATCATAAATTTCATTTCTTAATTTTTCATTTTCCCAGTTTAAATCTGGCTGTTTTTTTGAAAAGAGATGAAGATAATACTCACCAGATATTTCATCATATTTCCATGCTGAACCGCTAAAGAAAGAGCCCCAATTGTTAGGTGGATTTCCTTCCTTGCCCTTTCTCCATATATAATAGTCTCTAAATGGATTAGCCTTACCTTTCCTGCTTTCAATAAACCATTTATGCTCATCTGAAGAATGATTAACTACTAAGTCCATAACAAGCTTTAATCCACGCTTATGCATTTCTTCTAAGAGCTCATTAAAGTCCTCCATACTGCCAAACTCATTCATTATATTTTTATAATCGCTTATATCATATCCATTGTCATCATTTGGGGATTCATAAATAGGACAGAGCCACAATACATCAGCCCCTAATTCCTTTATATATTCTAGCTTCTCTATTATACCCTTTAAATCACCTATGCCATCTCCATTTGAATCTTTAAAACTCCTAGGATATATTTGATATACTACGCTCTCTTTCCACCACTCTCTATTCATAATATCTCCTTTTCAATAAACTATATAAATTAAATTCCAAATATTCAGCTCTGGAACCACAAATTTAATTTTGTTTCCTTGATCACTTTCCTCATATTTAAAATTAAGTTCCAAACTCTTACCTTGATTGATATCAGGAGAAGCCAAGTAAATTCCCTTTACTTTATGGCAGGTTAATACTGAGATTTCTATTTCCTGCAGCTTGCAAGGCATACTTCCTTTAGGCTCGTTCCAATTCATATCTTCAATTCCATTAAAGTTGACTAAATTTATAATCTTATAACCAGGTTTCTCTTTTACTAAAGACCAAATACTATCCTTTTCTGCTTTTGGAGAAGCTTGTGCCCCTTTTATTACATATTCTTGATTTATTCCGCCGGTATTAACCATGGTAGTATCTATAATATTTAAATCATAAATAAGCTCCTCATATTTAACTATGAAATCATAGTAGCTTCTCAGTTTTTTAATAAAATTTTCATTATGAATTTTTCTATACTTAGGATAATAAGGGTCACAAAGCATACCTTGATTTTCACCTAACAACAGATGAAAACCTCCGCTAGCAAATATTGTTGCCATAGTAAGCAAGGTAGCATTTTCCGCCTTTTCTACAGGAATATTAAGTTCCTCTAAAAATGGTTTCATATAAGCTGCTAATATAACCTGCTTATCACAAGCATATTTTTTTGCATTCGCTATAATATTGTATAAATCTTGATAGGTATCGTTCGGAGGCCATACTTCAATATAAACTGCATCCTCCCCTGCCTTCGCCACAGTTTCCACAGGCCAATTGTTTACAGCATTAAATATTAAACTTACCTTTTCTCCCTTTTCCTCTATATAGCTTCTGGTATCGTTAATTAGATGTGGAAAGTCCTCTCTTAAATTTCTAACGCTCTTTTGTCCATTTGCGTTGCTTATAGCCTCTTTAGGATAGCCATACTGATCCATATGGATTCCATCAAAACCAAGCTTAATCACCTTGTAAAATTCATTTATAATATGATCATGCCATTTATTTTCTCTTGATATGTCCATCATGTAAAGAAAATCTCCAAAGCCGAATACTTCTCCATTATTTTTATATATGCCAAGCTCTTTGTTTTCTTTATAATAATCAGGAGCAGAACCATAAACTGCTCCATATGCAATAGCTTCCATGCCATATTTATGAGCTAAATTAATCTTACCTTTAATGGTGGATAGGCTAAGTTCCCTTTTTAAAGGATCTATAAATATATCTGATTTAGGTATTAAATCATGATGTCTATACATCCAGTCATAATACTGAACCACATTTAAATGATATTTATTCATCTCCTTCAAATCTTCTTCATCCTCTAAATCCTTTTGAGAAAAATCTGAAAGGAAGCCATACCTTGGCGCATTCTTCCAAGATGGTAAAATATCAAAGGCTGTACTTAGTCCTTGTAGCTTTTCTTTTTTATCATATAATTCAATTTCTACGCCATATCCGTATAAAATCTTTTCTTCATCCTTTATATCAAATTCAAAGACAACCTTATTATCTAAGCTAGCTATATGTTTATCCTGAGAAAATATCTTTTCATGAAGTTTATAAACCTTGCAGCTTAGTAGCATATTCTCATAAGCTTCTCCAAGAAGCTCTGCAACTATTTGTATTTTTTCTTCTTTTTTAAATTGAGCCTTAGCTGGATATATGTCTTTAATAATCAATGCTCCTACCTCCTGAATTTTATTCTTTTTCTATATATAACATGTCCCAATATTGAAGCTCTGGAATCTCTATTTGAAGACTCGTACCATCCTTCCCGATCCTAGCTTTGTAATTAAGCTTTACCGACTTACCACCATAAAGATCTGGAGATGCTAGATATATTCCTTTAATATTCCCATTTTTTATCTTGTAATTAAGCTTCAAATCCTTTTTTATTGTAGGTGCCTCATAATTCGCTCCGTCATCTCTCCATGCCTCTTTATTCATGCCTAAAAGATTTATCATCTGAACAACCTCAAAGCCCTTTTTCTCCTTTGCGTAAGCCCAGACAGTATTTGCTGCACCATTATCACTTGTTTCAACATTATCTAACTCTACTTTATTACTGCTGTCAGTTAATCCATCCCTCAGCAGATTTTCATAGGCCACCAAAAAGTCATAATAATTTCTCATTGCTGCTACCAATGATGAAGACATTCTTAAATTTTTATTAGGGAAATATTCTCTGCAAAGCATACCTGTATCCCCAAGTTCTATATGAGCACCACCTGCAGCAAATATTGCCGCATCTGTTAATCTGACACTATGCTCATTAAATTCACCTGGAATTCCTGCTGACCCATAGTTCATATATGCAGCAATTACTGTGCTTTTCTTTCCATTAGTAAGCTGATATCCCTTATCTACTGTTTCTTTTAAGTAATAATAATTAGGATAATCACTTGGCCATAGCTCAGAGTAAAGGAAATCTACATCGCTTTTAGCTACCTGCTCTAAACCGTATCTATTTATAGTGTTAAATACAACTCCAACACCTAAAGCCTTTTTAGCATTGTCTACAAATTCTGTATAAGTATCAGGTAAGTTTACATAGCTTCCAGTATAATCAAAGGTTTCTCCTCTATTACCTAATGTATCCATGTGGAATATATCAAATCCTAATACCTTATTTACTTGTTTCTCCTGATTATATATATAAGCTTGCCAACCTTTGTTATCTGGATTAAATACCTTCAATGAAGAAGCCCAACTTTCTGGAAGAGGATGCGTATCCTGCTCTGAATGAAAGGTATCCTTGTATATTCCCCATTCAGGCTTTATACCATCTTTCTCATAATCCTCATAAGCCCCATAAATAAGATTATAATTTGCGGCTTTTATATTCTTTTTGTGAGCTAGTTCAATATAATCTTTTATAGTCTGAAAATATATATCTCTATTTGCTATATCCTTCCAAGAGTTTGGTATATTTCCGCCCTCTTCTGGCAAAGGTTTTTGATGCTTATTCTGCCAATCATAAAACTGTAATCCGTCTATATGAAACTTATTTATGTTATTAATTATGCTTTCAGTCTTTTCTTTAGATTGCTCTGGATATTCAGCTAAATATCCATATCTGGGAAACTTATCCCAATTGGAAGATATATCTACAGCCGTGTTTTTACTATCATCTAAAGTGATCCCATGGGAGGCGTAGACTTCCACCAAATATCCTTGATAATCAGTCTGTGGAGCATCCCAGGAAAAAGCTAGGTCTTTTTTCTCCTTGCTTTCTAATGTGACCTGAAAATCTTTTTTTTCTACAACATTATTTAAATGCTTAAAATATACTTCTAAATGTCCTTTATAAGCTTTGTTTAACTTATTGTTTAATTCTACTGTCACCCTAACTTTATCTTTTGGACTGTATCTAGCCTTATCCGTATAAACGTCACCTATAAGCTTTCCACTGCTGCAAACTTTGTTACTTGCCTCCACATCAAAATTTTTTATTTTATAAACTGCATATCCAGCTGTAATACAAAATATTAGGATACAAGCTATAATAACTTTTCTCTTCAACTCAATCCCCCCTAGCGATTAGCCTTTTACAGCCCCTTCGCTGCCACCTGATTTTATAAACTGTTTATTAAAAACAATAAATATTATAATTATAGGTATCAAAACTAATATGGCTGCTGCAAAGATGACCCCCCATTGAGTTGCTTTTCCGTTTTGAAGCAGCTTTACTGCAATAGGAAGAGTCCGCTTAGACTGAGTTTTTATTACCGTAAGCGCTGTAAATACTTCCATCCAGGTTCCTGAGAAGGAGCCTATAGCCATAGTGGCCAAAGCAGGCTTTGAAAGAGGTATTATTATTTTTCTATATATAGTCCATTTATTTCCCCCATCTATAATTATGGATTCCTCCAATTCTTTTGGAATAGTTTCAAAGAAGCCTTTTAAGAAGAAGGTATTTCCTGCTACTCCTCCGCTTATATAAAGCAGCAGCAGCCCTGTGTATGTGTCCACTAAATGCAGTCCCTGAAGTATAGTAAACTGTGAAATTAAAGCAAGAATAGCAGGCATCATAAGAGAAAATATATAGATATTAAAAATTGTTTTTTTACCTGGAAACTTTAATCTGGCAAAGCCATATCCAGACAAAGAGGATATAAATATAGTAAGTATTGTGCTGGTTACAGTTACAAAAACACTATTTAAAAAGTATCTTGAGAAATTTTCACCTTCCCAAGCAGTTATATAATTTCCAAGGTAAAACTGCTTGGGAATTATCTGGGGCTTTGAAGGCATCACATAGCTATTAGGGATTAAAGAGGTACTTATCATATTTAAAAATGGCATCAGGGAAAATATAACAATTACTATAAGAATTAAATGTATCAATATTTGTATAAATCGTTTTTTTACCATGTTCCCACCTCCTTTAAAATTCAATTTCAGAATTCTTAGTTATTCTCTTTTGCAGAGTAGAAATAAATATTAGCATAACCGACATAATAAGACTTAAAGCCGCAGCATAACCAAAGTCAAAGCTTGAAAATGCTTTATTGTACATGTAATCTAAGAGAACATCTGTCTTTCCTAAAGGTCCCCCTCCTGTGATAAGCATTACCTGAAGCATTATATTAAAGGCACCTATTATCAAATTAATTGCTATAAAATAAGTTCTTGATGCAAGAAGCGGCAAGGTGATTTTCCACATTTGCTGTTTTTTGGTGGCTCCGTCTACGTCAGCTGCTTCATATATGTCTTTAGGAAGATCCTGAATGGCTGCAGTATACATAATCATTACCCAGCCTATGCCTTTCCATATGCACAGTGCCCAGATTACAATATTTCCAGTCCATTCATTTTGAAGCCAGGAAATTGGCTGACTTATTAGATGTAAATTAAGCAGTATTGAATTCACTAGCGCTCCCTGAGTATCTTGAAAGATATATTTAAATAATATTGCTACCACTATCCAATCTGAGATAACAGGAATATAAAGCAAAAATCTATAAATCATTTTTCCTTTTGAAAGTGACTCTATCGCTATGGCAATTATCATGCCTAAAAACCACTGAATTGGCACTGTAACTATAACTGCAAGCAAAGTATTTCTGAGAGATAAATAAAATTTTGAGCTTTCATCTAAGGTTCCTCCAGGAAAAAAGGCCTTTTTAAAATTTGCAAGTCCTGCAAAAGTGCTTGGCTTATTAGGATTAACACTATAATTCATGAAGGCCATCATTACATTTTTCAAAAGAGGATATGCTACAAAAACTAAGAAAAGTAAAAATCCAATTCCTATAAATGCCCATCCTTCCAATGCTTCTTTTTGTTTCCTATTAAGCTTTATTTTTCTATTTTTATGCTGGGAAAGAGCTGCTGTATTTCTTTCCAATTGCTTCACTCTCCTTTTTGTGGTTGGGAATTCAAATAATCTTTAAATTCCCAACTCCTAAACAACTATTATTTGCTTGATTTAAGTAACGCATCAACTTTCTTTGCAGCATCATCTAAAGCGACCTGAGCAGTCTTCTTTTTTCTTACGGCCGCTTCAAAATCTTCTTTTACCGCAGTAGATATATCTGCCCATTTAGGACTTGGCGTCCTTGCCCAAGTGGAATTTAACTGCTCCATATATACTTTTAATATTTCATTGTCAGTAACCACCGGTTTCTTTGCTGTATTTGTATTCACAGGCATCATTCCAAGATCTGTAGCAAATATGGTTTGAGCATCATCGGAAGCTAGAAATTTGGCAAAAGCATAGGCTTGTTCCTGATTTTTAGAATTTTTAAATATTACAGTGTCCTCTCCTCCAACTAATGATATGCTTCCTCCATCACCCTTAGGTATTGGAGCAAATATCACATTGTCCTTAACCTGCTTTTGATCTTTATTTGCTGGATACCACCATGGTCCATCATCAATCATTCCATAATGTCCTGCATTATAGCCTTCCCAAGAGCCCTCTCCTCCAAGCAGGCACTTTCCTACATATCCTTTATCATTCCATTCAATCATTTTCTCAAGGGCTTTTACACTTTCTGGACTATTTAAATATCCTGTAGCCTTTGTATTCTTATCGTCTGTAAACTTTCCTCCAAGAGATAAAAAGTATGGAAACGATGACCAAGATTCTATGCCAGCAATACCTATCCCCATAACCTTGTCATCTTTTACCTTCGAAGCATATTGCTCTAATTCCTCCATAGTTTTAGGTGCTTCCTTAAAGCCTGCTTTATCAAGCATTGCTTTATTAAATATAGCTACTTTTGTATTAGTATCCAAAGGTATCCCATAATAGTGTCCATTGTAGAAATTAGTACTCATAGGTCCCGCATATAAATCTTTCTTCAGATCTTCAAAGCCTTTCATATTATCCACCGTTGATAAATAGTCTTGATCAGCGTATTGAGCAACATCTACAATATCAACTCTTGCTAAATCAGGAGTAGTTCCACTCATAGCGCTTTGGAGTATTTGCTTCTTATAATCATCTCCGCTTGGCATTGGTGTAATCTTAACCTTGATATCTGGGTATTTCTTATTAAAGGCAGGAACTATCTTTTCTTTTAGCACCTTATTTTCAGCATCTGTAAAGGTACTCCACATTTCAATTTGACCAGTCAGTTTTGTTTCATCTGAAACATTGCTGTTTTGCCCTCCAGTTTGAGAGGATTCGCTTTTACCACATCCGGCTAATAAAGTGGAAATCATAAGACTTGATAGAATCAATGTAAAAATTTTTTTATTTTTCATATCTTATCCCCCTATAAATTATTTTTTATATTAAAGTGCTTTTGGTAATACCAAGCACTATAATCAAACGTTTTCTTTCAAAGGAATCGTTTGCATTTCATTGAACTTATTTATATGGTATAATTAATTTAAAATATTTGTTTAATAACGATAATTATATAAAGGTTTACATATTTCTTATTTTTTTATTACTTTTTTCTATTTGCTTTAGTATCTTCATCTCTTTGCTTTTATTTTAATAGGTAATGAAATATTATTGAATGTAGAATTTATACTTTTTTTGTACAATAGCGACTTTTAATAATGGTGGTGTTTTAAGTATGGATTTATTGTCAATAGATACCAATATTGTACCTTCTGTAAGGCTTATTGGTCATGTAGATTATACAAAGCCCTGGAGGCATTTTAATCGAACTATTAATGAATATATTTTATATATTATTAAGAGCGGTGAACTTTATATACAAGAAGGGATTAAAGAATATCATCTAACTAAAGGAGATATTCTTCTGCTAGAGCCCAATATTGAGCATTATGGCTATAAAGAAGCAGTATGTCATTATTATTATTTTCACTTTAAGCATCCTAAAATTACATCAGTAACAAACAGATCTTCTGAAGAAATATCAAAGCTGCTTATGGATAAAAGAAAGAATTCTCTTCACAGTGAATATCTTAGCGAGACCTCTGATACAGAGCCTGAATTTTACTTTCCTAAATATTATCATTATAAAGATGAAAATGAACTGATTTCTTTACTGGTAAATGCAGACAGTGATTATTACCAAAAGTATGAAGGTTATAAAAGGATAGTATCCTTAAAGTTTTTAGAAATACTAATTAAAATAAGCAGAGATTATACCACAGGGCAGATTGAAAATTCTCAGCCTCACTTTTCCAAAGCCTTTGTCAAATGCAGAAACATTCAGCATTACTTGAATTCTAATTATCAGAATAAAATCACTAGCGAAGATATAGAACAATCCTTTGAAGCAAATTATGATTATTTAAACAGAGTTTTTCAGAAAATGACAGGCTATACAATATTAAATTATCTAAATATCTTGCGCATAAATCGTGCTAAGGATTTATTTGACACCACTCCCTTAAAGGTATCAGAAGTAGGCTATTTGGTAGGGGTGGATGATCCCTATTACTTCAGTAAGCTTTTCAAAAAAATCACTAAAATGACTCCATCTTATTATATAAAACTCAAAAGTGAAGCCAAAAATAAATAAATTACATAAAAGATGCCCTAAGCTTTACGCCTAGGGCCATTTACATTTTAATCCGCAGCATTGCATGAAAATTTATACATCATATTTTCTTCCAGTATAGTTAACCATCCAGATTCCTGCACACACTAATATAAGTGCTGCCACATTCTTTAATTCTAAAATATTCTCCCCTAAAAAAATTGCTGACAATACTGCCCCAAAGATTGGCGTAAGGAAATTATATACGGACACCAAACCTACCTTATTATATTTTAAAAGTAAATTCCACAGTGAAAATGCTGCTGAAGATAATATAGCTAAATATATCAAAATCAAAGAAGAAGGTGTAATAAAATTATATACCCTTCCTCCATAAATTTCTCCCAGTAATATAAGCACAGCTCCTCCTATAAAAAGACTGTAGCCTGTTACTACCATTACATCCATGCTGACAGTAAGCCTCTTGCAGTAGATAGC
This sequence comes from Clostridium sp. 19966, assembly GCF_032335695.1. Lineage (NCBI taxonomy): Bacteria > Bacillati > Bacillota > Clostridia > Eubacteriales > Clostridiaceae > Clostridium > Clostridium sp. 19966. The sequence continues at coordinate 31,421 of NZ_JACTOJ010000011.1, read as the reverse complement.
TGCTACTGAAAAAACAAAAGCGGCTATAACCACAAACCCATCTCCATTTAAGGTAAAAGAAAAATCCAGCAAATTGGAACTGAAATTTACTATTACCACTCCTATGAAACCTATTATACAGCCTAAAGACTTCCTTTTATTCAGCTTGTCATTAGCATATATAAAGTGTGCTAGTATAACGCTGAAAAAAGTTACCATGGAATTCAATACAGCTCCCTTAACTCCAGTGGTATTAGCTAGTCCAATATAAAAAAATATATATTGCAGAGTGGTCTGAAGAAGCCCTAAAATAAGTAATTGGGAAAATGCCTTTTTTGAAAATTTTAATAAACTTTTTCCGGAAAGCTTTGAAATAAAAAGTAAAATGATGCCTGCTAAAAAGAATCTGTAACCTGCGAATAATAATTTCGATGGTATGTCTCCTGATGCTATATTAAATAATAAATATCCTTTTTTTACTGCAGGATAGGCACTTCCCCATAATAAACAACATATTGTTGCTATGATTGCAACAAATTTCCCATTAGTAAATATCTTCTTGTCTCCCATTCAATCAACTTCTTCCTCATTAATTAGTTTTTCATTCTAATTATAAGGTGAAGATTTAAATTAGTAAAATTAATGTTTATAGCATTTACCCTTTTATCTTATAAAGTTAGTGAATATTTTATCTTCAATTTTGCCTTCTTCCACATTATTTTTTCCAGCGGCAACAAGCTTTAAGGACCACGCCATATTTTTTCCTAGCACTCTCATAATTTGCTTTCCTTCTTCATCCTGCAATGCTTCCCCTGGTTCTGTACCATGAATTACATTCCAATAATTTGACGAAGGCATTAACATCTCCGAATAATTGATATAATTATTTAATTGATTAAATACAGCAACACCGCCGGATCTTCTAACTGCAACAACGCTAGCTCCTACCTTATGTCTAAGCATGCCATTATTTACAGATGTAACAAGAAAGGCTCTATCTAAAAATGACTTCATGGTTCCTGCTATGGCTGAATAATGTACAGGTGATCCCAAAATAATACCATCGGCTTCCTTCATTTTTTGAATCCATTCGTTCACCTCATCATTTTTAATTACACAGCTTTCATTCATATTCCTGCTGCAGCCTCCGCAAGCTAGACATCCGCGTATCACTTTATTACCCACATGAACAATCTCCACTTCTATGTTTTCTTTCTCTAATTCCTCTGCAACCATTTGTATTGCATGAAAAGTGTTCCCGTTCTTCCTAGGACTTCCGTTAAAAGCGACTACTTTCATATATATACCTCCATATAGCAAATCTTTATTATGTGCTTATTATAGGAAAGGATAAATTGATTTACAAGTACGCACTTTTTAGTTAGATAACTTACTTTTAGGTAAGATTTACCGTAATATCTGCCCTGAATAGATAAAATTTTTTCATTAATCTTTTATATTTATTTTCATGTGAGAATTTGATATCATGAATTAGCGGGCATATATTGCATTTTTAATATGTCCCTATAAAAATTAAAGGCAGGTACCTGAATGATAAATTATAATGGTAAAAAATATGTATGTTTATTAGATTTTGCGATGGATTTTATTAGAGGCAAATGGAAGGCAGTTTTATTATGCCATCTGTATGATGAGCCTAAAAGGTTTTTGGAGCTTCATCGAATAACTAATGGAATAAGTCAAAAAGTATTAAACGAAAAGCTGAAAGAATTAGAAAATGAAGATTTAATAAGTAAGCAGGTATATGCTGAAATACCTCCTAAGGTAGAGTATTATCTTACTGATAAGGGAAGAGAGCTTACTAAAATCATTAAAGAAATTGAAGATTGGTCCATAAAGCATTATTCTCATTTAGACAGTGGTTGTAAATAACTTAAACATATATTTCAATTCCTCTTGCAGCTAGAACATACTCATATTTATAGTGGTTTTAAGTATATATTTTTAGCTAGTTTCTTTAATTCAGCTTCCTTCAATATATATATGGTTTTATTATCACACCTTATAAGTCCCCTTGCCTCAAGCTCCTTTAAGGTTCTATTGAGATGCCTATAGGTGGTACCTAAAAACTGAGCAATCTCTAAAAAAGAAGCTTTTAAATTTATATGGTTTTCTTCTGTTAAATGCTCCACCAAATAACTTGAAAGCCTATTAATTAAAGGATATACGAAATTATAAGAACTGTTATTTATGGTGGCGTAAAGCTTATCACTGAGAGTTTCCACCAAATGGCGAAGAAACCTTGAGTCATTTAAATACTCTCTTCTTATTATTTCCGAAGAAAGAGCTATTAGATAAGTATCGTCTACCGCATCAATATCGCAGCGTATAGGAAGATCCTTGAGAAGCTCTAAATCCCCTATAGTATTAAAATCCTTGTAAAACTTTAGCAGCATTGATTTACCATTTTCAAATAGGTAAGAAACCTTAATTTTTCCGTCTACCAGCAGATAATAATTCTCCAGCTTAGCTTCTGCCTTTAGTATGGTCTCTTCTTTTTCATAAAAGTGAAGTTCCGCCCTCTCCAATAAGGCTTTATCAAAAATATCTTCCAAATTAAACTTATCAATGTATTCCTGCAGAAGCTCTTTATTGGCAATTCTCCTCATAAATTCTCCTTAACCTGACGCATGTCATGTTCTAAATTTTATAAATATAATAAATTATTTATAGAAGATTGTAAAGGGAGGTTTATTTAAAATATGTATACAGGCTTAACTTTAGTAAATGGTATGATACTTGCTGTAATGATTTTTCTAAACAGCATGCTTACAAGCATAATCGGCTATTATATAAGTACTTTAATATATCATTTCATAGGCTTATTATTAATACTATTTGTATCTATTGTAACCAAAAACAAGCTATCAAATATGAGAAAGTTATCCTTTATATTTTTTCTTCCTGGAGTATTGAGCGTGATAACAATACTTTTAAATAACATATCCATTCCTAAAATCGGAGTTACTTTAGCCGCTGGACTAGCTCTGTTCGGGCAGCTCATAATGTCCAGCCTCATAGATCATTTTGGATTATTTGAGAGACCAAGATATAAATTAAAAAAGCAAAAAATATTTGGTTTATTAATAATTTCCCTTGGTATAGTTTTTATGATTATTATGTGAGGAGGCAAAATAATGTATATATGCTTATCATTTTTAACCGGAATTACTATAGTTATAAACATGATATTGAATGGAAGGCTGGCTGAAAGAGAAGGCATGATAAATAGTGTTTTCATAAATTATCTGATGGCTTTTCTTTCTTCCATCCTCCTATGCATAATAATGATTGATTCTATACCTTCTTATTCTGCCTTAAAGTCAACTCCACTGCCATATTTCCTTGGAGGCTTTATAGGAGTGCTAACAACTTATTTATTTAATATAATAGTTTCAAAAATTCCAGCGGTGTATATAGTCATACTAAGATTTATTGGTCAAATGCTCACTAGCGCTCTCATCGATTACTTTTATTTGGGGATTTTCTCTAAAGGTAAGCTGATAGGCGCCGCATTATTCCTTATGGGCTTAATAATTTACTCAATGCCCGATTAAATTAGCACCAGCTCAGTTTTAAATATCACCACAGCACTTCCTGAAATTTTAACTTCCTTAGGTTCTTTATCCTCAATATTTACCTCTACCTCTATGGCACCGGCTCTTCCTATAGCCTCCCCCTGCTTTGCCATAAATTTAAACAAAGAGTCACTAGATTTTACTAGCTTATGGTGAACAAGATATGCACCCAAAGGACCATTTGCATTGCCAGTAACCGGGTCCTCATTAATCCCTATGGCAGGTGCAAACATTCTGCCATGAACTAAAATTTCATTTCCAGGATCTATTGTAAAAACATAATATCCATTACACTTTATTCTATCGCTTAGTCTGGAAAGTGCAGTATAATCAGGCTGCAGGCTATTTAGAACATCAAGACTTTTTATTCCTATCATAACCTTTGAATGTCCTGTTGAGACGATTTGAATTTTATAATTTTCAAGCAAAGCTTCATCTTCTATATTTAAGGCTTCCAACAGCTCTTCCTTGTTTATGCCTTCTAGTATATTTCCAAATTCAATTTTACCCTGAGTCATAACAATTTTATAATCATCTTTTTCTTTAATTATATCTACAGGCAGAATTCCTGCTCCCGTCTTATGATAAACTCTTGAAGTATCAAGTTTATTTTCAATAGCTCGTACATAATGGGCCGCAATGGTAGCATGTCCACAAACAGGCACTTCACTTTTGGGAGTAAAAAAACGTATATGGACATCGTACTCATCACAGCTTGAAGGAAATATAAAGGCTGTTTCAGAATTATTAAGCTCCCGTGCTATTTTCTGCATCTCCTCCTCGCTTAATCCTTCTGCATTTGTTATCACTCCTGCTGGATTCCCCTTGAATTTTTCCTTTGTAAAAGAATCAATCTGATATAAATCATAGCTTCTTGACATAATTTTCACCTCTGTACATATTTTTTATTTATGGTTTACCCCTATTTTAAAATCCATCTATCCTTAAAGGCATTGTCTACAAAATCCTTTCTAGCTATATACTCTCTTAAGGTATCTCTTAAATATTCTTCATTATAGCTTTCATTTCTATTGTTTTTTAATGAAGCATATACTGTGCCCCTTTGAAGATAATCCGAAGTTGCCACAGTATACCACTTCTCTTCTTTAAGCTTCTCTCCATTGATAAATACATTTATTATTTTTCTTCCATCATGCTCAATAACAGCATTAGACACATGCAGCCTTCCAGCATATTTTCCCCTAAAGCCTGGCCCTTTTCCATCTGCATAGCAATAATCAGTGTCCAAGGAATTTTCTAAGGCTTCCTTTAAATATTTTCCCTGAATTTCAAAGCTGGTTGGATTTAAGGGTGAGGGACATAATTCTATAAGTTTCTTTTGAGAAACCTTCCCTTTCCTTATGCCTCCATTTATAACTCCGCTGTTCACAAGACCTATATCGCATTTAAGCACATCTTTCAAAGCATCCGCCAGCAGGTTTGTCATAGGATTTTCTTCCACCACATCGTGCCATAAATCTCTCTGAATTTCGTAGAGAGGTACATCTAATTTATCTATGGCCTTTTCCTTATTTCTCTTCAATATATCCACAATTCCCTTGGAAGGCTCATAATCCTTAATATTTATATTTTCTCCATCAATGAGCTCAACTTTATCAGCTACTATTTCAAGCTTAAGCACCCCTAAATTTTCTCCATAGCTGCCTGAGGTAAATATTATTTTATTATTCACTATCTCTGGTTTATCCATCAATATATGAAAATGCCCTCCGATTATTACATCAATTCCTTCAACCTTTTCTGCTATCTCCTTGTCCTTATCCATGCCAACATGGGACAAAACTATTCCTAAATCGTAGTTTCCTTTATTCTTATAAACCTCTTGCTGAACCGCCTCTACATGGTCTTTAAAAGCTAGTCCATTCAGTTCGTTAAAAGCTCCTAAATCTGGAGATAGTCCAATGATTAAAATCCTTATGCCATTTTTATTCAATATAAAGCTTTTTTTAACACCCTCAATATCCTTAAAGCCCAAAGCATAAGCATTGCTGCTTAAAAAAGGAAGCTTTGAGTTAACCGCCATGTTTTTTAAGATTTCAATGCCATTAAAGGTTTCATTATTCCCTACAGCTATAGCATCATAGCCAGCATATTCTAAAAGCTCCAGAGCAGCTAGTCCATCTGTTCCCTGAAGCTCCAGCCTTTTAAAATCCGCAAAATCCCCAGCATCAAGTATTATAGTGTTCTCATCTTTAATTTCCTCAATTTTGCTCACCAGCTTTGAAAATGCTTCAAAGCTGCTATGTATATCATTGGTATGCAATATATTCAATTTCATATTTATCACTCCCCACAAGTCTATATTAACATATTAAAACATACCTTCATATTTATGCAAACAACACCTAGAAAATTTATATTTTCTTCACATTTGATATAATGGTATTAATATTTCAAAACATATGTATGGAGATTTTATTTATGAAAACAAAAATACTTTTTATAGCACCCTATCCAGGCTTAAAAGAGCTGACGCTGTCAGCAGCAGATGAATATGAAGATGTAGAAATTGACGTATATATAGGAAATTATGAAAAAGGTCCAAAACTACTAAAAGAATTAGAGGCAGATAAAAATTATGATGCTATCATAACAAGAGGAGGCACTGTGGAGACCTGCAGGCTTGTTTCTAATATCCCCATAATAGAAATTTATATAAATGCCTTTGATATCCTTAGAATTTTAAAATTATGCCAAGGCTTTAAAGGTAAAAAAATGTTTTTGGCTTACCCCAGCATCGAAAAATCTTTTAAAGATTTAAGTGAACTTATGGGATATTCCATAGAATCTAAATGCTATCTTCAGCATGCGGAAGTAAGAGATATAATTGGAGAACTTAAAGAAGAAAATTATGATCTTGTTATTGGGGATAATATTGTATATGAAACAGCCCACGAGTTTAAAATCAGCAGCTTTCTGCTCACTAGCGGAATAGAAGCTGTAAGAAGCTCCATTGAAGAAGCCATAAGATTATGCTGCGCCATTTCCAGTAACCACTATGCTGTCAGAAATATTGATAATTATGCATCTTATGAAAAATCAGAAACACAAAAAGCTAATATAAATGAATTTATAAGAGTTTTAACTCCTGATGAATTTACTCCAAGCTTGCTAGACACGGTATTTCCACAAACAATTTTATCTCAGATATCTGAATTAAGTGCTACTTCCCTGTCCACTATTATAACTGGTGAAGATGGAATGTGTAAAAATGATGCGGCATATCTATGTTTTTGTTACGGTCCCCAAAAGAAAAAGAATACTGTATGCATAAACTGCTATTCTATGCCTGAGGATTATAATTATGCTTTGTTAACCGATATTATAATAGATTATTTAGGAAATAAGGGCGGCACTTTATTTTTAGAGGATATAGAAAATTTATCTAAGGAAAGTCAAAAAAAGCTGACAGATATGTTAAAGAAAATAAATAAGGATAATAATATCAAAATAATAGCCTCCTGCGAATTTCCTATAGAAGTCTGTGAAAGCAGCGGAATACTTATTAGATCTCTCCGCTCGATTTTAGATGAAGTTAGAATAGAATTAATGCCTTTTAAAAATTACAAACATGAAATACAAAATATAATCAGCATGTATCTTGGTAAACTGAATGTGCGCTGTGCAAGCCAGATAGTAGGAATAAAAGATGGCGGAGTAAGCTTACTGCTGGAATATGATTGGCCAGGAAACTTAAGACAATTTATGAGAGTCATAAACCAGTTAACACTTACCTGTGAAGGTTCCTATATCACCGAAAATCAAATTAAAACAGCTATAAAAAGAGAACAGGATAACTATAGGAGCTCTTCCCTAGTACCTATTGATATTAGTGGCAGTTTAAAAGAAATCGAGAGACGCATAATAAAGCAAGTATTCATTGAAGAAGGCATGAATGGAGTAAGAGTAGAAAAGAGGTTAAAAATTGGTCACAGCACTTTATGGAGAAAACTAAAATAGTTTCATAATGAAACGAAACTCACTTATAGGCTGTTGAAGCTAGAAGACTAATTTTAGTATAATGCCTGAGGAAGGACAACAAAGGAAGTGAAACACATGATTAAAGACATGACAAAGGGCAATATACCAAAGCATTTAGTTAGCTTTTCTATTCCTTTGATATTAGGAAATCTGCTTCAGCTTACTTATAATGCAGTGGATTCTATCATAGTAGGAAAGTTTTCAGGAACAGATGCATTAGCAGCAGTAGGAACAGCTAATCCCGTTATGAATATAGTCATCTTAGGAATAACAGGTATTTGCATTGGTGCTTCCGTACTTATGAGTGAGTTTTTTGGAGCTAAAAGATACGAAGATCTTAAAAAAGAAATATCAACCACTTTACTATTCGGCTGCTTTTTTTCTCTGCTAATAGTAATACTGGGCTTACTATTTTCAAAAGAAATACTTATCCTTATGGATGTACCTAGCAAAATTCTAGATTCCTCAGCAGTTTATCTGAGGATTATATTTGTAGCCATGCCTTTTACTTATTTATATAATTCGGTATCCGCCGCTATGAGGAGCGTAGGCGATTCAAAAACCCCTATAAGATTTTTAGCTCTAGCCTCTATTTTAAATGGATGTCTTGATTTCGTATTTGTAGGTGGTTTTAAAATGGGTGTGGTAGGTGCTGGACTAGCTACGGATATAGCGGAAGCTTCCTCTGCACTATTTTGTATAATTTATATCTATAGAAAAGTTCCATTATTGAGATTAAATAAACGTGACATCAAATTAGACAAAAACCTTCTAAAAGAAACCCTGCAGCATGGTTCTATTACAGCCTTACAGCAATCTTCCCAGCCTATTGGAAAACTTTTGATACAGGGTTCTATCAATTCCTTAGGTATAGATGCTATAGCGGCCTTCAATGCTGTCAGCAGAGTTGATGACTTTGCCTTCACCCCTGAGCAAAGTATATCTCACGGAATGATGACCTTCATAGCTCAAAACAGAGGTGCCCAAAATAAGAAACGTATCAAAGACGGTTTTAAAATTGGTTTATGCATTGAATTCTGTTATTGGATTTTAATCTGCATAGTTATTCTCTCTTTGAAAAAACCTATAATGAAGCTGTTTGTTTCACCTGAGGAAACTAATATGATAAGTCTAGGGGTACGCTACTTAGGACTTATGGCATTTTTCTACATGCTTCCTGCCTTCACCAATGGTGTACAAGGCTTCTTTAGGGGCATGGGGAATATGAAAATAACCCTAGTTTCTACAATCATTCAAATATCTTTTAGAGTAATATTTGTTTTCATCTTAGTTCCGCATATTGGAATGGAAAGCGTAGCTTACGCCAGCCTCATAGGATGGATATTCATGCTGGCTTATGAAGTGCCTTACTATTTTTCCTTTAAGAAGAAGACTAGCTTATTGCAGTAAATCACCAGAATATTTGTTCAAGGCTATCCTAAATTAAGTAAGGTTGTGTTTTAAAGCACAACCTTTTCAAAGGCAATTCTTTTGCTTCCGCTTTCTAAATAAATTATTCCGCAATACTGAAATTTGTTTTTCTTGAGCAGTTTCTGCATGGATAGATTATTTTCATGAGTATCTATTTTTATGCTGTGAATTCCTTTATCCCTGCAAAGCTGCTCTACATTTTTTATGATTTCCGAGGATAATCCCAAGCCTTTATATTGCTCATCCACTGCTATTCTATGAATAACTGCAAATTCATCTTCAGTAAGCCACTGTCCATCATATATAAGGTCATAGGTTTTTTCTCCATCAAAGCTTACTGCGGCAGTAGCAACAATTTGCTCATCTTTTATAAGCACATAGCTATTATTATCTTCTATATCTTTTCTTATTGCCTCTATATTAGGGTAGTTATCCTGCCATTGATCTATTCCTTGCTGCTTAAAATAGCCTTGAGCTTGTCTAATAATTTTCATTATATCCTCAACTTCTGTTTCCACTGATCTTCTGAATATCATTTGTTTTTCCCCCAACATCACTTTCTTTTTACAGGAATCCATAACTGGCAGCTATATTCTTCCTGTTTCTCTTCATCCCAAAAATTTTTTTCAATACATGGTCCTTCTGCTTGTTCAAATTCACTTGAAGGAAACCATTCTGAATATGTACGTCTCCATATATCTTGCAGTATATCATTATTAGGTTTGTCTCCTTTACCCTCAAATACTGCCCAAGTAAGCCTGGGTACTTCTAATATGGTAAATTCATCTCCTATGTAAGCTTCAGGAAGCTCAGCTCCCATCATATATTTTCTTGTGCCATCTTCTTGAAATCCATAATGAAATCCTTCTAGCAAAGTTCCTTCAGGATTACCCAAAAGTGTATTAATCCTAGCATGAGTGCCATTTTTAAAGCTATCGCTAATAAACTTAGGTATTTCTTTATATGCTGCATCATCAGTCTTTGTAGTTATAAATTCCGCACCGAATACCTTAAAAGCTACTCTTTCAACTATTTTATATAAAAACTCACTTTTTCCTTTAATTGATACTTCAAAATAGAGCTTTGGAAAAGCTTTTATCTTCTCATAAGGCTTTTTTATGTCCGAAGGTGCTATCCCATGAAGTCTTTTAAATGCCTTAGTGAATGCTTCAGGACTTTCATAACAGTATTTCAAAGCTATATCAGTTACCCTTTTTTGAGTTATAGACAATTCCTCTGCAGCTAAGGTAAGCCTTCGATTTTTTATATATTTGGTTACAGTAAAACCTGTCAGTGCATAAAAAACTCTCTGAAAGTGATATCGAGAGGAGCAGGCCACCTTTGCTATATCATCTATTTTTAGCTCTGAACATAGATTTGCCTCAATATATTCAATAGTATTGTTCATCAATGATATAGTATCCAACTTTTACTCTCCTCTTTAATCCACTCTGAGAAATTTTATTAGCTATATATAAACTTTGTTATAACTTCACAATATCTATCTGGTTCTTCAATTCTAACATAATGCCCAGAAAAATCAAAGACAGCCACTTCATGCTTCTTGGTACGCTTCATAAATTCCTTAGTTTGGACTTCACAGGTTATAGGATCATATTTTCCTTTCATCAGCAGGGATGGCTTATCTATATTTGATAACTCCAAAAACACATCCTTATATACTCTCCAATCTTCAAGAAGCTTCATTCTTGTGGCAGTAGATTTCTTCCACAATTTACCGCCATCTTTAGTGTTCATAGCTATTCTTTCAATTATATGTTTATCCTTACCATACCACATAAAATTATTAGCATTTTCTCCAAGTTCACTTAGAGCCTTCATAAGAAATTTGTTTATTTCTTTGTAATCTTGTATTTCCTCTAAAGCCTTAAAATACTGTTCTGCTGCTTCATCATTACCTAATTTGCGTAATTCTTCTGCCGCGTTTCTTAGCATGGATCTTTCCGATAGAGCAAAATCAAAGCTTGGACATTCATATATAAGCTTTTCAATAGAATTAGGATATAAATTAGCATAAAGAACTGCAACATATCCTCCAAAGGAATGACTTAGCAAAGACCATTTATCTATATTCAGTTTTTTTCTAAGTTCCTCAAGATCTTCAATGATATCCTCTATGGAGATAGCTTCCTCAGCTAAAATCTCCTGAGACCTCCAAACTCCTCTTTGATCTGGTGCTATAACCTTAAAATTCTTAGCTAACCTTTCTCCTTGGTATTCAATAAAATCTGAAACACCAATACCTCCAGGCCCTCCATGAATAAATAGTAATGCCTTTGATGCCTCTTTCCCTAATATTTCTGTGAAAATACTTTTCCCTCTGATTCTATAATAATCTGCCATTTGATATATCCTTTCTTTTTTCAATCTGCTTTAAATCAGTATTGATTTTACACTATTTAAAATGAAGCCTCTATAAAGTATAGTATATCAAAAGCAGAATTTTCAGTTCTGTCTTATTGAGCTTTATTTTGTCCGATTATATTTCTTCTTTATAATTTTCTAGCCTTGAACACAAAGGAAAGCGGAAGCAGCTGTGCCTTCTTTGACCGATTAGAAAATTCTCCTCTGGCTTCCAGTACTTTGCTGTCTGTTTCTTCACTCATATACTCTATAGCAAAGCCCGCCTTTGCAAGCGCATTTATATAAGTAGAAATTTTTCTATTGCAAAGGTTAGCATCCCAGCCATCTATTTTAAGAGTGAACCATTCTTCATCAAAATAGCTGTTTGTAAATATAAATTTATCCTCTTCAATGGTCACACAGTGATGAATGGGATGCTTCCAACTGAATATGAATATGCCGTCTTTTTTTAGGTAGGAAGCTATACGTTTAAAGGTCCCTTCTAAATCTATTGTCCACCCTATGGCATATATGGAATATACATAGTCAAAATAATTTTCAGGTATGCCGCATTCTGCCTCCATAGGAGAATTTATAAGTTTTGCAAAGTAACCACATTCCTTTAAAAATTTATTTGCATTTTCAATTTGCTTTGTGGACATGTCTAGTCCCCAAAGTTCCCCAGCATTATGGTCAGCATGATATTTTAAGGAGTGACCGCTTCCACATCCAATATCTAGCATTTTCTTACCAGAAACATCGCCAAATAAATTTAATTTATCCTCTTTTACAAATTCTACTCCATACTCTGGAAGTGCAGTTGTGCCAAACCAATCATCTGCATTAGTATCCCAGTAATTTTTATTGGTATTTAAAATCGCTTTACTATCCATATTAAACTCACCCTTCAAAATTTTGCTCATCTATATCATCAAATAGAGAACCTATTGAATTAATTTATTCTTACTTATATGCTATTATTGAATAAGTTGGTATTTCCATACCACCAATTTTTAATGCTTTTTCCTTAAGTGAAATTGCAAGTTCCTTGATGCCCTCAGTTAGTTTTGTATTTTCAATAGCGTTTATGTTTCTATTAAGTCTAAGCATAAAAAAATCTAAACAATCTTTCCCTAGAAAAAGAGCTGTCTCTACATCTAATTGGATATTCCTATATTTTAAAATATTAAGTATTTTAATTAGTACTTCTGGATTTATTTCATTATATGTGGCTTCTCCAAGTAAGGTTGTACAACTCTTTAGTATTTTCCACTTATCACTCCATATTTCTTGCTTTTCATTCTGAGTAAAGGTTATAGGAAACTCTTCTTCAATGTAGAGAACACCACCAGGCTTAAGCACCTCCATAAATTTATCCAATGCAATTACCTCGCTGCCAGGATTTGAATTTATTGCACAAAGAGTATAGTTACATACTATGTAGTCTATAGATTCCTTTTCTATTCCTTCAAGTGTGCAAGCGTCTGTTTTTATAAAATCTATAGGAATTTTATAGTTTAATAATTCTTTTTTTAAATTGCAAAAATTTTTATCGGATATATCTGTTGTTATGAGATGGCTATTTTCATACTCTGAAAGAATGGCTGCAAGTTCTCTAGTAGTACCACCTCTGCCAGTACCAATTTCCAGTATAGTTTTTCCTTTGAAGTTTTCATTAAAAATATCCTTCATACTTTAATTCTCCTTTAACTGAATTATTAAATTTTCTAATCCATCAATAAGAGTGTTCAGCTGTTTATCATCTATTTTTGAAATTCTATCTGAAATAAATTTATTTTCTGATTCGTAGCAAATAGAAGCTACAATACTTTTACCTTGTTCAGATAATATAATTCTAGAAATTCTTTTGTCTTTTGGATCTCTTTTTCTTTCAATGAAGCTTTTTTCTTCAAGTCTTGTTAATTTTTCTGACATAGTGTTTTGAGCATTATTGAAAGATTGAGCCAATTCGCTTACTGTTGGTGGAGTATTTTTCATATTTAGATGAAGCATTATGTGAAATTCTTCAACTGTTAGATTATATTTTATCGCAGTATCATGATGCTTATTGTGAATTATTTCTTGTATTTCATCTAGGTAATTAATAATACTTTGAACTTTTGTTTCTTTAGTCATTATTAGTCTCCTTAACAATAAATCGTAATACGATTATATCGTATTACGATTTATTATATGCAAAATTTTTTTTACAGTCAAGCTAAGCTTGCATATTATAAGAACAATAATTTAGTTATTTTCACGTTTCAATATTTTTCCATCAAATTAAAGCGGTGCCTGAAGCTAACGAAGCTCGGATGCGATTTATATCGCTTATAGGAGGCAATCCAAACATACGTGCATATTCTCTGCTAAACTGAGATGGGCTTTCATAACCGACTTGAAAACCAACATTTGCAGCTTCAGATGACTCAGCAAACAGCAAACGTCGCGCCTCTTGTAATCTTATCAGCTTTTGATATTGTAAAGGGCTCATTGCTGTTACTTTTTTAAACTGATTGTGCAATGAAGATGTACTCATGTTAACTTTCTTTGCCAAATCTTCAATTCGCAGCGGTTTTGAAAAATTACTATTTATAATCTCAATAACTTTTGCAATACAATGTGCGTGACTCCCGATCATTGCAAATTGCTTAATGAGATCTCCTTGCCTATCTTGCAGAATTCTATAAAGAATTTCATGAATTATCAAGGGTGAAAGAACTGGAATATCCTTAGGTGTATATAAAAGGCGAACAAGTCTTAACACAGAATCGAGCAAATCAGAATTTATTCTATTAACCACTATTCCACGTCCTGAATCCATATTACCGCTCCACGCCTCATTTGATTCCTTAATAATATCAAGTATTTGATTCGTATTAAAGCTTATTTGAACACATAAATAAGGTTCCTTAGGAGTAGCTTGAATGATTTGTCCAGTAATAGGAAGGTGAACAGATGTAACCAAATATGACGTTGAATCATACTGATAATTTTCATCAGCTAGCGTTACAATTTTTGCCCCCTGTGCAATTATCAATAATGATGGTTCATAAATAGTGTGTAAAGGCTCAGAAACATTGGATGCACGAAATAACTGCAAAGAAGGTATGGCTGTAGTATTTATTCCATCCATATTAACAAGTCCATTAATCATTGAAATCAATTCTTTTTGATAAATTGTAATTTTGTCATTCACTAATTCTTTATCCATTTCTAACTCCTTTATACTATTAATTGATATACAAATTATATTATGCTTTGTAGAATTAGGCAATAATCTTATTAAAATATGCTACCTTGTAATACAACGGCTGACATATAATAAACTTGTAATCCAGAAGGAATATACATTAAACAGAAAAAGGATATAAAGTTTTAAGCCATAACGTCAAAGAGTATAACATAATAAATTAATTTTAATATAAACAGTGTATGAAAGGAGAATTTTATTATGAATACAACTAAAAAAGAAAGAATTGCAATTGTTACAGGAGGATCACGTGGAATTGGGCGTGCAATTTCAGAACGCCTAGCATCTGATGGACAAACAGTAGCTATAGCATATGCAAACAATGCTGTTGAAGCTGACAAAACTGTACAATCCATAGTAGAAAAAGGAGGAAAGGCAATTGCTGTTAAAACAGATATAAGTGATGAAATTGCAGTCGGCAAGCTTTTTGATATAACAGAGAAAAACTTTGGCGGAGTAGATGTTGTAGTTAACTCAGCTGGCATTATGGGGCTTAATACAATTGCTAATTTTGATCTTAATAAGCTTGATCAAATAATTCGTACAAATATTCGTGGTACCTTTGTTGTTGATCAACAAGCTGCACGCCGGGTAAGATCTGGAGGTGCTATTATTAATCTTTCAACTTCAGTAAAAAAACTTGCATTGCCTACTTATGCTGCCTATACTGCTAGCAAGGGCGCTGTTGATGCAATCAGTCTTGTACTTGCAAAAGAGCTCCGTGGCCGAGATATTACCGTAAATGCAGTAGCTCCTGGACCAACAGCAACAGAACTATTTTTTGAAGGAAAGGATGCTGAGACAATTGATCGTATGGCAAAAATGAACCCTATTGAACGTTTAGGAAAGCCTGAAGACATTGCAGAAGTAATTTCTTTCTTAGCAGGTCCAGCTAGATGGATAAATGGTCAAACCATTTACGTTAATGGAGGTATGGTTTAGAAATCCAAAAGAATTGCTTTTAATAACAATATTTGATGAATAATTTAAAAACCTCTCTTCGTCAGAGATTAATCTACCATATCTGACGAAGAGAGGTTTTATTTCATCAATGTGCCACCAAAGACTTACTTTCCCACTTGCCTTGCCTATATCGTATCACACTGGCAATAGCAGTAATTACCCAAGTAAGTCCGGTAGTTATCCAAACACTCCAAACTCCAAAAATAGGGATCATAGCAAGTACGCTAGAAAATCCTACTCTTCCTACCACCTCTATAAAACCATTAATCATAGCATATACTGCATCTCCTGTACCATTTAATAGTCCTCTTGTAATATTGATCATGCCAAGTGGAAAATACATACAACTAGTAATTTTTAAAGCCATAGCTCCCATAGCTATTACCGCCTCATCCTTTACAAACAATTCTATGATTAGACGTCCTCCAAATTGTGCTGCTAAAAGTGCCACTATACTTAATACTGCCACTATAAAAATACTTTTATGAAATCCCTTCTTAACCCTGTCAATCTTGTTTGCGCCCATATTCTGTCCAGAAAATGTGGACAGAGCTGCACCTAAAGAGTTAAAAGGCTGCTGTATCAGCTGCTCTATTCTGCTAGTAGCAGTAAATGCTGCCACCGCTATTTCTCCAAAACCATTTACAACACTCTGCAATGCCACCAATGAAACAGCTATCATGGAACTCTGAGTTGCTACTGGAACACCAATTTTTACACACTTAGCAACAATAGGCCAGTCCAGCTTTAGATGCTCTTTCTTTAATTTAAAATATGGATTTTTTGTCATTGCAAATATAATACAGCCCAAGGCTGCAGTTGCTTGAGATATAATAGTTGCATACCCTGTTCCTGCTACCCCAAGGCCTAGCTTCAGCACAAATATCAAGTCCAAAACCACATTAACGCCACAGGATATCACCAAAAAAATCAGTGGTGTGGTTGAATCTCCTAAGGCTCTAAGTATTGAAGATATAGCATTATAAGCTGCTACGGCTATCATTCCTCCAGATACGATTCTTAAGAATACAGTAGCATCATCTATAATATCTGCAGGTGTTCTCAAAATTTGCAGAATATCCCTTGCAAAAACCACGGCTATAATACTCATGATTATGCCCGCGGCACCAATAACATAAATGGAATTAGCAATGGCTCTTTTTACCTGAGTTTCCCTCTTTGCACCAAAGTACTGGGAAATAATGATGCCTATTCCAACGGACAAACCCATGCATACAGAGAAGAATAAAAAGTTTAAAGAACCAGTAGCTCCTACTGCCGCCAATGCATTAGCACCTATATATCTTCCTACTACCACAGAATCAATTATGTTATAAAATTGTTGAAAAATGTTTCCCACTAACATGGGCAAAGAAAATTTTATCAAAAGAGAAATTTCATTTCCTTCTGTCATATCATGTAAATATTTTGAAGCCATAGTTTACCTCATACTTTCTAGTAATTATTATTGAAAGTTCATTTGTTAATTATTATATTTTTCATATTCAGTAAGTACCTGTAACTTAATTAAAGCTTGTAATACAAATATTATTTATTATATTACATACATCATAAAAATCCATGTCATTTATTATACACTTTATTGTATTATAATTAAGTTTTAATAATATAATGTATCTCCAAAAACTTTAAATAATGCATATTAGATTTATATCAGGTCTAAAAGCATTATTGTCTATAGTTTATTCACTATCAAATTACCTGATTCATATTTTTTTAGTCCTCTATAAAATATTGTATAAGCTATGATTATCCATAATACTGCTACACCGAAAACTTCTCCTAACCTGAGAAATGAAAACTCCTTTATGATGCCTGCAGGAATATACACAATAAAAGCTGCGGGAATTATTGTATATAAGATAAATTTTACAACTCCATAAAATATTCCTTCAGGATATATGCTGAAGCTTATGAGAAATTCCGTTACAAGCTGTGTTAATCCTTCAGTATTTCCAGTGTAAAAGCTTAGTGCGTGGAAGAATACCAGTACAGAAGAAAAAATCAGGGCGCCGATGATGC
This sequence comes from Clostridium sp. 19966, assembly GCF_032335695.1. Lineage (NCBI taxonomy): Bacteria > Bacillati > Bacillota > Clostridia > Eubacteriales > Clostridiaceae > Clostridium > Clostridium sp. 19966. The sequence continues at coordinate 13,787 of NZ_JACTOJ010000011.1, read as the reverse complement.
AAAACATCAAAAACAACAAAAAGCTTTTTAGGTTAAAGCCTTTTATGAGAATGAAAAGTATTATTCCATACAGGGTATCTCCCCAAGCCGACACTACAGTTTTGGAGCAAAGGATATTTAAAAGAGGATCTTTGGGCTGCAAAAGGTAAGTATCCAGCTCTCCGTTAAGTATCATTCTTGTGATGGAATTTACATTTCCAAAAGCGACAAAGCTAAGTCCAAAGCTTGAAGACATCACAGCCCATAAAAGCATTTCGTCTTGAAAGCCGTAACCTCCTATATTTTTTACATTGCTGAAAAGTATCCACCAAAAGAATATAAAAGCAGAATTGTTCAATATCATGCCAAAGCTTTGAATAAGAAAGCTGGCTCTATACTCCATTACTGATGATATATTAAATTTAAAATAATAAAGCATAAGCTTTATGCTTTTTCTAACCTCCGTTAACATTTAGATTCTTAACCCCCTTTCTGTAAAGAAACATGGCAAGTGCAAAAAATATCCCCAAATATGCTAGCTGAATAGGAAAGTTTACCGCAAAACTGTGAAAAGAAAAATTAACCGCTAGCCTTGCAGGAATGTATGTTACGTAGGCAAAAGGTAAACAATGAGAAATACCTTGAAGCCACCCTGGGAAAAACTCTATGGGCATTAGCATTCCACCTAAAGTAAATATAAGCTTTGAATAAATCCAAAAGAAGGCGCTATTATCCTCAAACCAAAAGGCTGTTAAGGCCAGACACAAATATATGAAAAAGTTTATTATACAGCCAAGCAGTAAGGATATGATAATAAAGGGCAAATACGCAAAGCTGAAATTTTTTAAAGCTCCTGCATAAATTAGTCCGATAGCAAATCCAATTATAGAGTTAGTTAAAAGCTTTATACCAATTTCGCCCATGAAATAAGAAAAGCAATATATAACATAATTATATGGTTTATTCAAAAGGTACGCTATATTTCCGCTCTTAACATCATCATTAACCTGAAGGTGCAAATCTGTTCTTGAAAGAGTGACAAGCTCTGTAAATACAAGATACCATATCATTGCATTTAAACTGAAGCCCCCAATCTGTGCTGTACCTTTTTGAGCATATATATTTCTCCATAACATCAGATATATAAACATTATAAATACAAAAAATATATTTTTACTTAAGAAGTTCCAAAAATACACAAGGCTATTTGCCATAGTTATCTTGGTGACTTGACTGTACTTACGGATTGCATGCATATTCCTCACCACCTGTCCCTTGCTTGTAAATGAAGGATATTATATCCTCAAGAGGAAGCTCTGATATTGTTATATCATTGACCTTTCCACATTTTATAAGCGTAGTTATAACTTCATCTATATCTTCTTTAGAGGTCTCCACCTGAACCTTTAAGGCAGAGCCTTCATGCTTTATGATATTAAGCTTTTTGTTATCAAGTCTTACCTCCTCATCATATTTTATATCTATAATCTTTTTATTAAGATAATCATGCTTCAACTCATTTATTGTTTCATTTAACACCACTTCTCCATGATTTATGATTATGGCTCTTTTGCAGAGTTGTTCTATATCTCCTGCATCATGAGAGGTCAAGAAGATGGTAGTTTTCTCTTCCCTGTTCAGCTTTAAGATAAGCTCTCTTATTTTCTGTTTAACCACTACATCTAGACCTATGGTTGGTTCGTCAAAAAATATAATTTCAGGCTCATGAAGCATAGAAGCTGCAATCTCACAACGTATTCTTTGTCCTAAAGAAAGCTTTCTAACTGGTACATCCATTAAGTCACCTATCTCAAAAATTTCTTTCAAGAACTCAATTCTCTTTTTCAATTTTTCTTTGTTTATGTCATAGATGCTTCCTAGCAAATTGAAGCTGTCCAAAGGAGGCAGATGAAACCACAACTGAGACTTCTGCCCAAAAACTGTTCCAATTTTATAGGATAGCTGCTTCCTCTGCTTTGAAGGATTAAGCCCCATCACTTCAATGCTTCCGGAAGTTGGATATAATATTCCTGTCATCATCTTAATGGTGGTAGATTTTCCAGCACCATTGGGACCTATGAAAGCAAGTATTTCTCCCTTTTCTACCTTAAAGGAAATGTCATTAACCGCCTGAATTTTTCTAAAAGTTGGCGAAAATATAGATTTTACACTGCCTTTTAAGCCTGCTTCCTTAGTTTTTACCTCAAAGGTTTTACAAAGCCCCTTAACATCAATAATATTCATAGAATCCCCCCATATAATGAAATTTTTCAAAATCTTATAGTCGCTTTTTCACGAACCATAATTTTTTGAAAATAAATAAAGCCCTAGAATAAATCTCAAAGCTGAGACTCATCCTTCAGGCTTTTTTCCTAAAAGTGTAGATATTTATCCTGTACCGCTCGGACCTGACATTTTTCAATCGGAACCCTAGATACACTCTCCTGATTATTATAACATATATTGCAAATTTTACAAACTCAAGTTTTATATCAACATTTTTTTAATACATTATTCTATTATTTAATTACTGTCATACCACCCATGTATGGCTGCAATGCCAATGGAATATTTACAGAACCATCTGCATTTAAATTGTTCTCTAAAAACGCAATAAGCATTCTAGGTGGAGCTACCACAGTGTTATTTAGTGTATGAGCAAAATATTTTCCACTTTCCCCATCTACACGGATCTTTAAACGACGAGCTTGAGCATCCCCTAGGTTTGAACAGCTTCCTACCTCAAAGTATTTTTTCTGTCTAGGAGACCAAGCTTCTACATCCACTGACTTTACCTTAAGATCTGCTAGGTCGCCAGAACAGCACTCTAAAGTTCTCACAGGTATATCTAAAGAACGGAATAAATCTACTGTATTCTGCCACATTTTGTCGTACCACATCATGCTGTCTTCTGGCTTACACACAACAACCATTTCCTGTTTTTCGAACTGATGAATTCTATAAACTCCTCTTTCCTCAATACCATGAGCTCCCTTTTCTTTTCTGAAGCAAGGAGAATAGCTGGTTAAAGTGTGAGGAAGTGAGCTTTCTGGAAGTATTGTATCTATGAACTTACCAATCATTGAATGCTCGCTGGTTCCGATTAAATATAAATCTTCCCCTTCTATCTTATACATCATAGCATCCATTTCTTCAAAGCTCATAACCCCTGTTACAACTTCGCTTCTTATCATGAAAGGAGGTATGCAGTAAGTAAAGCCTCTGTTTATCATGAAGTCTCTCGCATAAGAAATGACTGCGGAATGAAGTCTAGCCACATTTCCCATAAGGTAATAGAAGCCGTTACCAGCAACCTTTCTAGCACTGTCTAAATCTAGACCATTCAGCTTTTCCATTATCTCAGCATGGTATGGAATTTCAAAATCAGGAACCGCAGGTTCTCCATAGCGCTCTAATTCTACATTTTCGCTGTCATCCTTACCTATTGGAACACTTGGATCTATTATATTTGGTATGGACATAAGAATTGTCTTAACCTTTTTTCCTAATTCATCTTCTTGTATTTCAAGTTCAGCAAGACGCTTAGAATTAGCAGTAACTTGATTCTTTACTTCCTCTGCTTCTTCCTTTTTGCCCTGAGCCATAAATGCTCCTATTTGCTTTGAAATCTTGTTTTTATTAGCTCTTAGAGTCTCTGCTTCCTGCTTTGCCTTTCTAAGCTCAGCATCTAAGGCAATTACCTCATCTACCAGGCCTAATTTTCTGTCTTGAAACTTGTTTTTAATGTTCTGCTTAACAACTTCTGGATTTTCTCTTATAAATTTAATGTCTAACATCCTTATTCCTCCTAATTTATATTAATATATTTTGCTGCAAAATAAAAAACTCCCGTCCCATACATATAAATGGGACGGAAGATATCCGCGTTGCCACCCAAATTGTTAGTGTAAAAACACTAACCTCTCGACATAGTAATATAAAGGTTACCAGCCTCTCGATTCCTCACCGACAGCTCCAAAAGTGGAAAGATTTTTCCTTTCACCGATTCTCACCAGCCATCGGCTCTCTGAAGAAATGAAAAATCGAAGCTTTTATAATCACTGCTTATTTTATAAGGTTTTGCCATTTTAAATTAAATTTAAGATTTGTTAAAACTATAGTAGCATATTAACGAAATGTTTTCAAGCGGGTTATATAAAAACAATTTTTTTATTTTGACATAAAACTTAGTAAGTAAAGTTGCTGTTAGAACGGTAATCTTTGGGTGATAAGCCTATAATCTTTTTAAATTGCCTAGTAAAATAATTGCTATCCTCAAAGCCGCTCTCATAAGCTATATCAGATATTGGAAGCTTACTTTTTCTTAATAAAGAGCAAGCATATTGAATCCTCAGCCTAAGCATATAATTCATAGGAGTAGTTTTATAATTTTCCTTAAAAATTCTATTAAAATGCCTTGCGGAAAACTCCGCTTTATCAGCAAGTTCCTTTAGACTTACAGACTCCTGAAAATGGCTTTCCATATATGCCACTGCCTTAGCTAGGTTTATTACATTATCCTTTACTGCTGAATTTATGATATCATATTGCCTGGATAGAAAAACTACCAGTTCCATAAAACGAGAATAAAGCATGGTCTGATATCCTTGATATTTGCTTTCATATTCATTAACCATGTGAAAGATAATTTCTTTGATCTTGGCATAGTCATATATATTCAGCTGAAGCTTGCTCTTAAAATTATATTCCTTAGCCAAAAATGGCTCGATAACAAAAAGTGCCTGATAACCTGAGGACTTCTTTAAATCATTTCCCACTCTATGCAAATGTTCTGGTTTATACATAATATTGCAGATTTTAAATTCCTCCGTATTTTCATAGCCATGAGAGGTATTGCCATTAATTACAAACACATCACCTTTTTTTACAAAATATTTTTCTGAATTCACAATATGAGTAGCTGTACCATTTAGCACAATCACCAATTCTGAAAAATCCACATGATGATGCAGAGGCATGTCCATATCATGCTGTCCAAATTGTATAAAGAAAGGAAATTCAGTGTCTTTAGCAAAATAGTATAAATACATATATTCCATTTTTTCACCTCTTTTTTTATGGATATGCTGATAGCTTATTCTATGTCTATATAATGCTGTTTCTAGGCTTAAAAATCAAGGAATACTTTATTCTTATGTACTATAATATCATTAAAACCTTTACAAAACTATCGTTATTATGAAAGGATGTTTTTATTATGAGATTAATAAAAGCCGATGTTAACGCCGTAAAAGGTGTTCATAGCAAAACCTTTAACACCTGCGTAGGCTGTGGACGTGCTTATGAAGGACTTTTAGCAGAGCAGCAGAGACATTTAAGTATTGTTAAAAATGAATGTGATTTTAAATATCTGCGCTTTCATGGTTTGCTGCATGATGATATGGGGATATATAGTGAAGATGGTGAAGGAAATGCAGTTTACAACTGGCAGTATGTAGACCTTTTATATGATTATATTTTAAGTATTGGTATGAGACCTTTTGTAGAATTAGGCTTCATGCCTCAAGCCTTAGCCAGCGGTTCAGAAACTGTATTTTGGTGGAAGGGTAATATAACTCCTCCAAAGTCCTACGATAAATGGGAAAAATTAATATATGAGCTAACAATGCATTTTACAAAAAGATATGGTCATGAAGAAGTAAGCAAGTGGTATTTTGAAGTTTGGAACGAACCTAATCTTGATGGTTTTTTCACTGGAAGTATAGAAGAATATTTCAAGCTTTATGAAGTAACTGCAAGAGCTATAAAAAATATATCCAAAGACTACAGAGTAGGCGGTCCCGCTACTGCAGGCTGCGGCTGGATAACAGAATTCATAGATTTCTGCTGCAATAATAAAGTTCCTGTGGATTTTGTATCAACTCATACCTATGGAGTAAATGGTTATTTTGATGAATTTGGAGTGCAGCAGCTTTTTCTTGATCCAAAGCCAGAAGCTGTAACAGATGATATTGCAAAGGTTCATGAACAGGTAAAAAACTCTCCTTTCCCTGATTTAGAGATACATTTTACGGAATGGAGCACTTCCTATTCTCCAAATGATCCTGTACATGATTCCTATCATTCCGCTGCATATATATTATCCAAAATAAAACGCTGTGAGAACCTAGTTGACTCAATGTCCTATTGGGTATTTTCCGATATTTTTGAAGAACCGGGTCCACCAAAAACACATTTTCATGGGGGTTTTGGATTATTAAATGTGCAAGGACTAAAAAAGCCTTCCTTCTTTGCCTATAAATATCTAAACAAATTAGGTGATTTAGAGCTTCAATGTGAGGATGAAGATGCTTGGGTATGTAGGAATGATAAAGGAGTTCAGCTTCTATTCTGGAATTATACCTGCGGCGACCAAAAGGAACTTTCAAATCAAATATATTATAAAAAGGATTTGCCTTCCCTTCCTGCAGACAAGGTTCAGCTTAATTTATCTAACCTTAAGCCAGGTAAGCATCTTTTATCCATATATAAAGTTGGCTATGAGCAAAATGATGTATATACTGAATTTTTAAATGTAGCTTGCGATGGAACCATGACAAAGGAGCAGATTGAATTATTAAATTCAAAAACTACAGGACTGCCTGTTATGCAGAAAGATATTTTTGTTAAAGAAGAGGAAGCTTTTATATATGAAATTGACATGAAGCAGAACGATGTTTGTCTTGTCACTATAGAATAAGCATATTCCTGTTCTAAACTGTGAGAGTTCTCCAGTGAATTTAAAATAAGCGGGGATTTCTTTAAATAAGTCCCCGCTTTTATATCTATTTCTCATCAATCTCTTATAGCATTTAACTTATGAAGCAGATATTCCTTTTTGTTTAAAGGATCATAACCTGTCTTTTCTCTTGTTTTAGCCAAGCCTTCTGGCAATTCCTTATAACCAAAAAATCTTGTTAAAAACATACCTTTGCCTTCTGTGTAGGAAGCTATTTTTAAATTATACTGCTTAGAGTTTTCTGCAGGAATAAGCCCTTTTATAAAAAACTCATCTCCCTGGATTGTTGGATTTTCAAAGCTTGCTCTCATAGTTTCTAGATCCCAGGCAGCCTTGCTTAACACTCCTTGAGGAATCCTAAGCTCAAATTCCTGAATAGGCTCCAATAATTTAGTTTTTCCTTCATTCAAAGCTTCCATAAATACCATAGGAGTTGTATTTCTGAAATCTGCAGGAGTGCTCATAACACTGGAAAACTTCCCGTAAGTGAGAGTAACCTTCATATCTGTAACCTCCCATCCAAGCAACCCCTGCTTACTGGTAGCTATTACTGCTTCCTCAATAGCATTCTGAAAAGATTTTGGCAGTGAGCCTATAGATACCTCTGAAACATATTTTAGTCCCTCACCTCTCATTAAAGGTTCTACTTTTAATCCAACTGTTGCCCAGAAAACATTAAAGCCTTGATTCATATGCATTACAGCTTCTCCTACACCAATAGGTGTTTCTTTATATATAGTCTGTATATTAGAAAACTCAACTTTTATACCATAGTTTTCTTCTAATAGGTCGCTGAGTATATCCATTTGAACTTCTCCAAATAGATTAACATAAATATCTTTGCTCCTATCCTCCATGCCAAGCTCCAGCATAGGATCTTCTTCCGCAAGCAAAGATAACACCTTAAAAAGCTCTTCCTTTTTGCTAACATCCATGGGCGAAACAGTTATCCTGAAAGTTGGCTTTGCTATAGATACCTTCTTCATTGTCAAACTAGGCTTTCCTATAAAATCTCCTACCTTGAAGCTTGTAAGTCCATATAATATTCCTATATCTCCTGCACCTACTCTACTGCTCTCGGTATGCTTTCCTTCCTTTAGGAGTTCTATTTTTTTAACCTTTTCTACAATATCTCCATTAGGAATTTGTATTTTATCTCTTACAGCTATTTCTCCCTGAAACAATCTTAAATAAACCTTTTTTCCATTATTATTTGTTCTTTCTATTTTAAAAACTGATGCCGAAAGCTCACCATAAGAATCAGCTTCAGTACAAGGAAGATAGCTGCAAATCCCGTCCAATAGGCTTTTAATCCCGATTCCTATGGCCGCCGCACCGCAAAATACCATATAAAGCTCACCTTTCCTTGAATAAGTAGCAAGCTTTTTACTAATTTCTTTTTCATCATTGGCTATTCCATTAATATAATTCTCTAAAAACTTTTCATCTAATTCTGATAAAACATTTATAGCAGAGTCGGAAGCCTGAATATTTTCAAAATCCTTAATTGTTACATATCTAGTTCCTTCATCAGCTGCTGTCTGAATACTTACCAGCTTATCCGTCATAGTATTTTTTATATCCTGAAAAACCTTTTGATAATCTGCCCCTGATCTATCCAATTTGTTTATAAAAATCATTGTGGGAATTTTTAATGCTTTTAAGGTATTAAATAGTATTCTGGTTTGAGATTGAATTCCTTCTGCTGCAGATATCACAAGTATTGCTCCATCAAGTACGCTTAGAGATCTTTCAACCTCAGAAATAAAATCTACATGCCCAGGGGTATCTATAATATTAACTTTAACATCGTTCCAATCAAAGGATATAGCAGAAGCCTTTATAGTAATTCCTCTTCTGCGTTCAAGCTCCATGGAATCTGTCTGGGTATTTCCTGAATCCACTCTTCCCATGGTTTTTATAGCTCCGCTTAAATATAAAAGATTTTCAGTAACAGTGGTTTTCCCAGCATCAACATGGGCTACAATTCCTATATTAATTATTTTCATATATACAATCACCTCAAATAAAATAGGCCGCAAATGAACCTAGGTCCACCTACAGCCTTATAATCATGCAACTCAAATATAAACATGAAACATAAAATTTTAGCTTGCCGCCTGCAAAGCAAAATTTTACGTCTAAGCGCACTTAAAAATATGCATAAAAAAACCGTGTCAGACCACGGTTTACTGCAACAAAAATAAGGTATACCTGCTCATTTTACTAATGATTACTTTGAGAATTAACTGCAAAACAAGTAAACCTTGAAAGAATCAAGATTTTTTAAAACACAGTTTTCTAAAATAATCCATATTAAATTAGTCTAATAAACAACTACCTTTTTTCCCATATTTAGTCACGCCTTCATGTTTATATTTGGAAAACTTCCATGTTTTATATTTGAGTATACTTATATTATACCTGATTTTAGTATATTTTCAAGAAAGTATTTTTTAAAAACATTTTCCTAAATGTATCACAAAACCTTCTTCAAAAACTCTCCCGTTACAGATTCTCTTACCTTTACAATCTCTTCTGGAGTGCCCTGTGCCACAATCTGCCCTCCGTTTTTACCCCCTTCAGGCCCCAGGTCTATTATATAGTCAGCAGTTTTTAGCACCTCTAAATTATGCTCAATAACTAAAAGAGAGTGTCCTTTTTCTACAAACATATTTAAGCATTTCAGCAGCTTTTTTATGTCTGCAATATGAAGTCCTGTGGTTGGTTCGTCTAAAATATATAAGTTTCTTGTACCACTCTTTATTTTTCCAAGCTCCGTAGCCAGCTTTATTCTCTGAGCTTCTCCTCCTGACAAAGTAGTAGAAGACTGTCCAAGCTTTAAATAGCCTAATCCAAGTTCCTTAAGAATGCTTAGCTTATGATGTATTCCTCTCTTTTCTTTAAAGAATCCTTCGGCCTCTTCAATGCTCATGTCCAAGACTTCATATATATCTTTGCCTTTATACTTTATGTCCAGTATTTCATTTTTGTAGCGTTTACCCTTACATATAGGGCATACAGCTTCTACATCCGGCATAAACTGAAGCTTAGTAACTATTTTTCCTTCTCCTTTGCAGTGCTCGCATCTTCCGCTGTTTTTGCTGTTAAAGCTAAAATTAGTTATGGTATATTTCTTGTTTTGGGCTTCTTCAGTATTAGTAAACAGAAGTCTTACGCTGTCAAATAAACCTATATAGGTGGCGGGATTAGATCTGCTATTTTTACCTATAGGTGACTGATCTATATTTATAACATCATTTATATATTCACAGCCTTCCAAAGCTCTATGCTCACCAGGTATGATCCTCTGATCACCTATGCTTCTAAGCTTTTTATAGATTATATCATTTACCAAAGTGCTTTTTCCTGAACCTGAAACCCCTGATATGCATACAAACTCCTCCAAGGGAATGCTTACATCTATATTCTTTAGATTATTTTCCTTAGCCCCTAATACATTAAGCCTGTAACCATTGCCTTTTCGTCTTCTTTTAGGCACCTCTATCTTTTCCCTGCCAGAAATATATTTTCCCGTAAGAGACTTTGAAGAGCTTTTAATCTTATCTATAGTTCCTGCTTCTACAATATTGCCTCCGTATATTCCTGGTCCTGGCCCAATCTCTATAATATTATCCGCATTTTCTATAGTTTCCATATCATGCTCTACTACTATTACCGTATTTCCAATGTCTCTAAGATGTTTCAGTATCTTTATCACCTTGTGGCTATCCCTTGCATGAAGCCCTATGCTTGGCTCATCCAAAACATATATCATCCCCATAAGACCTGAGCTTATCTGGGATGCAAGTCTTATTCTCTGAGCCTCCCCTCCAGATATAGTATCCGATCTTCTGCCAAGGCACATGTAATCAAGCCCGATTTCTATGAGCAGCTGAACTCTTTTCCTTATCTCCTGAAGTATAGGCTCTCCTATATGCTTTTTCTCTTCAGGTAAAGCAAGCTTCTCCAAAAAATCATGTAGCTCTGTAAGCTGCATCCAACAAAGCTCATATATATTTTTCCCTCCGATCAGTATATTGAATCTTTCCTTCTTTAATTTTTTGCCCTTGCAATCTGGACAAGTGTGCTCCACCATTTTTTTCTTAAACCATTCCAAAACCACTTCATTTATCTTGTCTTTCCTGGTTTCTTCCCTATACCAATGCTCTGTCTGGTTAACATATCCCGTAAATTGAATTTTTCTGCCCACCAGCCAATTTCTTTTCTTCATTTCTGGTGGTGCTTCCATAATAAGGCTTTCTCCCTTAGTACCATAGAACAAAATATCTTTAGCTTCCTCTGATAGTGCTTCGAATGGTGTATCTATGCTAAAGCCATAGTGCTTTGATAGATTATACATAACTATATATTTATGGCTAGTCTCATCCTTGCTATTATATATGCTTGGATCAAAGGCACCTTGCCTTATGCTCTTCTCTGGATTTACTATCATTAGCCTTGCATCTGCCTTCTTGGTAACTCCTATACCTCCGCAGGTTACACAAGCGCTTGACATATTGTTAAAGGCAAAATAAGGAGATTCTATATTCACCATGGTAATGTGATGCTTTGGACATCCTAAATGCTCATAAAAATCACCCTTTATTGACTCAGATATATCCTCAGATAATATCTCAACAATTAGTACATGCTCTCCCACTACCTCTAGAGCAGTTTGAAGGGAGTTTGTCAGATTTTTTTCTATATCATCCCTTACCTCTACTCTATCTATTACTATCTTTATATCATGTTCTCTGTATTCTTCTAGTTGTATCTCTTGGCTTATATCTACCCTATTTCCATCAATAATTAGTTTGCTATAACCCTTTTTTCTTATGTCCTCAAAAAGATATTCATAGGTTTCTCCATAAATCTTTCCAATTGGAGTCAAGAACTCTACCTTTGTACCCTTAGGAAGCGATAAAACTGCTTCCACTATCTGCCCTAAATTCTTTAGCCCATATTCCTCTTTGCAGTAAGGACATCTTCCTCTACCAACTGTAGCATATAAAAGCCTCATATAATCATAGATATCCGTCATGGTTCCCACCGTAGATCTAGGATTCACAAGGCCGCTTTTTTGTTCTATTGCTATAACCGGAGAAAGTCCAAAGACAAAATCCACCTCTGGCTTTTTAAGCTGCTGTATTCTGCTCCTTGAAAAGGTAGGCAAGGAATCTAAAAATCTTCGTTGTCCCTCTCCATAGATGATATCAAAAGCCAAGGAAGACTTTCCTGAACCACTAACCCCTGTCAGCACAGTGATTTTGTCTCTCGGTATGTCCACACTTATATTTTTAAGATTGTTTTGCCTTGCTCCTCTTATTTCAATATTCTTCTTACCTAACAATAAAGCTCACTCCTTACCTTGTTTAAAACATTATTTCTTCCTCTTCACCAGGTTTAAAATATGCAGGCTCATATACCAAACTGCTGCTCTTATTGGTTAATCGAGTTTGAGAGATATCCTTTACTAATACTCCCTCCTCACAGAGCCATTCACATATCTCGCAGACAACATGATGATCTACATCCTTACTGTTAAAATCCTGGACGATTACGGAAAGAGGCTTAAGCTCACTGGTTTTATCAAAATAGCTCAAGATAGGCTTGAAAATAACCTGCAGGTTTTTCCTTAAATATTCATAAATACTCTCTATGCCCTGAGCTATATTTATCCCATTCTTTCTCTCATCCATAAGTCCTATATAAAGTTTCTGGATTATAGGATTGTTATATTTAAGAGCTTGGAGTATAACCTCTCTTGAAGGAACATTGTCATTCATCAAAACCTCTATAGCTGCCATATGTTTAAGAGCTTCTATAAGCCAAATGTAGGAATACCTGGCATCACTCTTAACCTTAAGCCATTTTTCTGCCTTATGCAGCGGATTTACTATACAAAAAGCCCTAAACATAATAGCATGAGACTTATCTCTCTCTCCCAGTTCTCCATGGGCACCTATGCTTTCAAAGATTTCTTTCACAGATTCATCTCTGCAATATACCATAGTTCCTAAGGAAAAATATGAATGAGCACTAGAGCCTCTGGTTATCTTGGACATGCATTCTCTAAATTCACTTCTAGTCATCAAATTTGCATTTATATATATGTCATCCTCGATCATGCAGATGCTGGAGTTTGGTTTGCTGTTATCATTAACCACTATCTCCATATCTATATCAGATTTCTCCCAAATCTGATCATAGGATAAGCTTCCTTCCAATATCACAGCTATAACATTGCTGTCCCCTTTTAACCTTTCACAAAGAGTTTCCACCGCCTGCATATATCTTTTCTGCAAATCGCTATCCTTAAAGCTTACCTTCCAAAAATCTATAGGTATAGCATGCACATTTAGTTTTCTATACTCTGTTGGAGTGATATCAAATATTCTCTTGAAGCCTCTAGAAAAAGTTTCATGAGAGTTGAAGCCGTATTCCAGAGCTATATCCAGAATGCTCTTATCCGTGTCGATAATTTCTCCCGCCGCCATTGCCAGCTTTCTCTTCCTTATATAGTCCGCCACAGGAATGCCTATTATGGATTGAAATATTCTATGGTAATGATTATCCGAGTAATAGCATAAAGCCGCTAACTGCTCAAGGGTAATATCTTCTTTGATATGATCTTCAATATAATCCAGAGTTTGTTGAAGCCTTTTAAAATGATCCGACAACTTTATCACCAACCTTTAAGTCTAGTATAGCATCGCGTAAATATGATTTCTTGATATTTTTTGATATGCTTTAAAGCGTTGATATGTAAGCTTTAACAGGTAGCTTGCTTAGAGATTTGACTAATATATTTCTACACTTCCTTACTAAAAAAATTATGAATTAGGACAAATTAGCCTCAGTATTTTATATTTTTATAACTTGATTAGCATATTTTTTAATTTATGGCTCTGTTTTAAATCAGTGTTGATTTTTACACTGATTTAAAACTTCCTTCAGTTCGGGGAGGCCACTGAAAAACTGACAAAATAAAGCCGTCATCGCGAAAGTGATGGCGCTTTTACTTTTCATCCATAAATGACCTTAACAAAAAGGTTTTACGAAAGAC
>NZ_JACTOJ010000010.1:0-186097 GCF_032335695.1 Clostridium sp. 19966 | reverse complement strand
TTTTTATATATAATTATATAATATTCTAATAATTGTTTTAATATACTACGGCATATTTTTACAAAATTTAAAATTATACATCATACTTTACTAAAGAATTGACTTTATACTTTTCTAGCTTTTCTCCACCTTTTAAATCTGTAAGTTCTATCACAAAATTCAAGGAGACTACTTCTCCTCCAACCATTTCTACAAGCTTAGCCACAGCTCCTATAGTTCCTCCAGTAGCAAGAAGGTCATCTACTATTGCAACCTTAGCTCCAGGCTTTATAGCATCTTTATGAATTTCTAAAATATCGCTGCCATATTCCAAATCATATTGAATCTGAATAGTTTCATATGGAAGTTTTCCTTTTTTTCTTACAGGAACAAATCCGACTCCTAGCGCATAGGCAACAGGCACTCCAAATATAAATCCTCTAGCTTCTGGGCCAACTATTAAATCTATGTTTTTATCTTTTAAGTTTTTAACTATTTCATCTACACTTTCCCTAAGTCCTTCACCATCTTGTATTAAAGTAGTTACATCCTTAAAACTAATACCTTCCTTAGGAAATCCATCAATTATTCTAATCTTATCCTTTATCCCCATCATTACTCCTCCAAAAAATTCATTAACAGAATCATTATATTAATGTTGTTATGTGCCCTATGGCATAGCTTAATTATATAATTTATGGCAAACTTAATCAATAATTATATAGCATCATTTATGTAATTATTTACCTCTTTGCTTAGATACTTTGCGATTTGACTAGCTCTATAACCATCACTAGTAGTAAATAACTCGACAGCTATTCTAGCATTATCCATTTTTCCTACAACATTCATAGTTGGTTTTATGCATGCAGCCATCTTTTTTAAGCTTTCCAAAGTTATATTTTCAATTCCATTTACTTTAATTAATGCCTTAACTCCTCTATTTTTAGATTTAGATATATGCTCTAGTCCTTCATATGCAAGAATTTCATTTTCATACTCTAAAGGAAGCTCTGAGGCTATAGTTCCAATAGAAACTAAATCCGTGTACTTTATAACACCTTTCATATCATAATACATAGAAAGTGCTTGAGCTAATTTATAAGCGACACCACTATAAGAAAGAAACTTAAATTTATATAGACATTCTTTCTGTTTAGGGTTAACGCATATAGCACCAAAGCTCAATCCTTCTTCACAATTATCTAAAACAAGCACATCCATACTCATTTCTTTGCATAAACTTGCTTGAAGTTCTGATTCAATACTGCATCCTACAGTTATAATCAATTTTGCACCAAGAAAACTAATATGATTTCTTATTGCATCCGTACTTAAACTTTTTGAAATACTATCATGAATATAATATTCAACATCTGCATTTAAATATTTAAATAATAAAAGTAATAACGAAACACCACATATAGCATCTGCATCGCAGGCACCATAGAGAACTATCTTTTCTCTATTATTTATAGCTTTTACCGCTCTTTCCATGGCCTTACTCATATCCTTTAAAAAAAATGGATTGTAATTTGTTAAAAAGCCTGGCTGATTAAAAGCCTCTACAAATTTTGCCATAGTTAACCCTCCAATTATTTTAGAACATATCTATTATAATTTAAAAAGTAGACTTTGACAAATTTTTTATAAATTTTATTATACACCTACTTAATCGACAATTGCACAAAATAATAAAAAGCGGTTTCCCGCTTTTTATTTATGCAAGTTTTGCAGTTTTTTTCTTTTTTACTCTCTTAAATAAAACCCACAATGGACTCGCTATACATATAGAAGAATATGCACCTGAGAATATTCCTATAATTAGCGGGAATGTAAATTCTTTTATTGTAGGCACATCTACGATAAAGTAAACAGCACTTAACATAGTTAAAACTGTAAAAACTGTATTCATAGATCTTGTTATACTTTGAGTAATGCTTATATCTGCTATATCAATAATCTCTTTTCCTCTAAATGTCCTTTGGTTCTCTCTTATCCTGTCAAATATTACTACAGTATCACAGATTGAGTAACCTGTTATTGTTAACATTGCTGCGATAAATGGAGAATTTACAGGTACTTGGAATATGGCATAAACCGAAAGAGTAATAAGCACATCGTGAATCAAAGCAATTACAGCAGCTATTCCAAATCTCCAATCTTTAAATCTAAATGCTATGTAGCCTAATATTATTATAGTAGCCACTGCTAGAGCTTCTATAGCTTTAACTTTAAGTTCAGTACCTATAGAACTACTTATAGTACTCTGATTTACTATAGCTTTATCCGGCAATTTATATTTATCCTTAAGTTCTTTAACCATATTAGTAACTTTATCCTGAGTCAACTTGTTAGAATCAATCTCTAGTTGTGTTGTATTTACCACATTAGATATTTCATCTGGGGCATACTTTTGAATAGTAGGTTCAACATCTTCTTTATTAAACTTCTTACCCATATCTATAGTTATCGTAGACCCACCTGTAAAATCTATACCCAAGTTAAGCTTATGTACACCCAAATAAATCATTCCGAATATTATTATCGCTAGTGATATACCAAACCAAATTTTGCTCTTTTCAATTATTTTAAGCATACATTCCTACCCCCTCTTCACACCAAAGTAACCTGGTTTATTCAAAAATCCTACATTAAAAGCTAATCTCACTAAAAACTTTGTTACAACTAGGGAAGTAAACATACTAAATAGTGTACCGATTATTAAAGTTATTGCAAAGCCTTTAACTGATCCAGAACCAAGTATACTAAGTACAACACCTGATATTATTGTTGTAGTATTAGAGTCAACTATAGAAGGAAGTGCTCTATGAAATCCAGCATCTATTGATGATCTTATGGATTTTCCGTTTCTCAATTCTTCCTTAATTCTTTCAAATATAAGTACATTTCCATCTACTGCAATACCTATTGTTAAAAGTAGTCCAGCTATACCTGGAAGCGACAAGGTTACGTCTACAATAACAAAAGACAGCAACGTAAGAAGTATGAATATTATCAAAGCTAAATCTGCTAAAATACCAGGAACTCTATAGTATATAAACATGAACAAAAATACTATTGCTATTCCAACTGCAGCCGCTTTTAAGCTTAATGGTATAGCCACAGCTCCAATAGTTGGTCCAACTGTCTTTGTTTCCACATTTTTAAGCGTAACTGGCAAAGCTCCTGATTGTATATAATTAGCTATTTTACTGGCTTCTTCAGAGCTCTGAAGATTTGAAATAATAGCCTTGCCATTGGTAATAGCATCGTTAACTGTAGGACTAGATACCTCTGTATCATCCATATATATGGATATAGCTTTACCTATGTTATTTTTAGTAGCATCTGCAAATTTTTTAGTACCAGCATCATTTAATTCTAGGTTTACTACAGGAGATGATGTATTCTGATCATAACCAACACTAGCACTCTTAACATCCGATCCTGTCAAAACTACATTTCCACTTGAATCCTTAAAGGTAAGCTTTCCTGGCTTGCTAACAGTGTCAATTATGGAACTTGCATCATCCTTTCCTGGAATATCTATTCTTATTTTGTCATTGCCTTCAATTGTTAAAGTTGTTTCACTTACTCCATTAGGGTTTACTCTTAATCCTAATACTTCTTTAGTAGTTTCAAGGGTTTTTGCGTCCTTATTACCTGATACTACCTGCTCCACTATACTCACTCCGCCTTGCAGGTCCAACCCTTTCTTAATTACTTCTCCAAAGGATTGCACACGGTATCCAAAGATATCTAAGCCTTTAATTCCGATATATGAAGATATAAATATTATTACAACACATAACAGAAAGATAATTCCGTGCTTAAGTTTGCTTGATTTTCTTGCTTTTGCTCTTGCTTTCATCTTTCTCCCCCTCTGTATGAATTCATAGAATTTATTATATTACTTGAAACAGTAATAGTCAACTTAAGGAAAATTATATATTTTTTTCTTGTTTACTGCATCTTAATGCAATAGCGCATTCTAATCGCTTTTTAGTAATTTCGCATCCTAATTCATATGGTACATGTATATCTCCGTTGAAATTAAAATTATTAGCCTGGCAACCTCCGCTGCAATAAAATCTAGCCCAACAGTTTTTACATTTTGGTTTATTGTAAATGTGAGCTTTTTTAAAATCTTCTATCATATCTTCTTTAGAAATGCCATCAAATATAGTTCCAATTTTAAATTCTTCATTACCTACAAATTGATGACATGGGTAAATATCTCCTTCTGGAGTTATAGCCACATATTCATGTCCAGCTCCGCAGCCACTTATTCTTTTATAAACACATGGGCCGCCGTTTAAATCAATATTAAAATGATAGAACTTAAAGTCTTTATCTGTTCCGATTCTATCTGTCATTTCTTCCAACAGCTTGTCATAGGAATCAAATATTTGAGGAAGATCTTCCTCTCTTAATGACAATGGATCATTCGGCTGAAGTACCACAGGCTCTATGGAGATTTCTTTAAAGCCTTCATTAGCTAAATAAATTACATCATTGTAAAAATCAGTATTATTTCTAGTAAAGGTACCTCTGGCATAATATTGTTTTGATGGATCTCTCCTTTCCACCATTGATTTTATATTTTTCAAAATAGCATCATGGGAACCGCTTCCATCATATCTTACTCTTACCTTGTCATTGACTTCTTTTCTTCCATCTATGGATAATACTATATTTCCCATGTTTTTGTCCAAATATTCCATTATTTCTTCGTTAAGCAAAGTTGCATTTGTGGTCATTGTAAATCTTATATTCTTTTTATTGATTACTTCTTGCTCCTTGGCATACTCTACTATTTGTTTTATAGTTTCAAAGCAAAGAAGAGGTTCTCCGCCAAACAAATCAACTTCTATATTCTTTCTAGGTCCAGAATTTTTTATAACAAAATCTATAGCTTTCTTTCCTATTTCTGGAGTCATAAGCATTCTATGTCCTTTGTATTCCCCTTCATCTGCGAAACAATATTTACACTTTAAATTGCAGTCATGAGCTATGTTCAAGCATAGTGCTTTTATAAATGATTTTGAATTATCTCTAACTGCCACCTGCTCATATTTATCACTAGAATAAAGCATTTCCTCGCTTATTAATTCATCTATATCCTCTAGAGCCTCTAATATATCCTTTTCATCATATTGTCCTTTTAATTTATCAATAATTTCTTTGTTGTCTGGTCTATTATCTTCATCTATTAATACATCATACACTAACTTGTCCACTACATGGACACATCCAGAATTTACATCTACTGCATAATAATCATCTAGCGCTTTAAATTTATGAATAAGTGCCAATTTATTTTCCTCCTAAAATTAATACTACGATTTATTATAAAAATGTTTTCTTAACATTCTACATTCAAATTTAAAGCAGTAACATGAGTTACTGCTTTAATATGATGCTAGTTTTCACAAGCTAAATTTGCTACTGTGCAAGAAGTCTTACATGCTGATTGACATGAATTTGCACATTCCTTGCATCCAGGCTTAGCCAAGCTATCCTTTAAGTTTGCTTTATTGATTGTTCTAATATGTTTCATGTGAATAACCTCCATTAATTACTTTTGGTAATATTTATTATAGCATAATAATATAGCTAAATAAAGCATTTCTATATATTTATTCCCAGCATTCCAGATAAAGCACCAACCATTAAAGCTATTACAAACCTCATGATATCTTTACTTTCTATAGATGGCTCATTAAACATGACCGCAGAAATTATGTACAATACCATCATGTAAAAAAAAGCCACTAGTATACCTATAAGCCATCCGTTTTTATTATTTTTTCTCGCTGCATAAATGGCTCCATAAAGTACACTAATACATGTAACTATGACAAAATATACGGATAAAAACGAATTGCCTACATCTGTAAAATTCATTATTACCGCCAAGATTATTATCATTATTACAGTAAACATTGAAGCTCTTAGCACTCCATTAGTTACTCTAGCTGCTACTTTTTTTCCTTCCATTTACAAAACACCTCCCATCTACATAAAAAGCATAATACTTTTTAACATTATCAGTAAAAAGACAATGTATAAAAAATTTGCTTCTATACAGTTATTATCTATGTAAAAAAGAGGTGTTTTATTACATAATATTACTTACTTTCCTCACTTTTACTATTTAATATTTCTGCAATGCCATTTTTAGAAACTTTTAATCTGCTTCTATCTGGTCCTGTTTGAATAATTATGTAATCATCCTGAACATTAACCACTTTTCCTATTATTCCGCCCTTAGTAAGGACTTCATCATTTGATGCCACACTAGATAGCATAGTGTTGTATTTTTTTCTTCTTCTGCTTTCAGGCAAGAATACCATTAGATAAAACAATGCTATCATAATTATAAATGGTATAACTATTCCTTTAAAAACATCTCCGGACATATTAATTCCTCCTGTAATAATTAAAATATTATGTACTCAATATGATTTTATACGTTTCTGTTAAATTCTTCAATAAATTTATTTTTAAAATTAGAAAAATCGTTATTATCCAATGCATTTCTTATATCTTCCATCAATTTATTGTAAAAATATAGATTGTGAATAACACACAGTCTCATCGCAAGCATCTCTTTTGCTTTGAAAAGATGTCTTATATAAGCCCTAGTATAATTTTTACAAGTAGGACAATTACATTCCTTATCGACAGGACCATTATCTAATTCATATTTTGCATTCATCATATTTATTTTTCCTTGCCTTGTAAATACATGTCCATGCCTTCCATTTCTAGCTGGAAGCACACAATCGAAGAAGTCTATGCCTCTCTCAACTGCTTCTAATATGTTAAGTGGTGTACCAACTCCCATAAGGTAAATAGGTTTATCTTCTGGAAGATGAGGAACTACGCTTTCAATAATTCTATACATTTCTTCATGAGTTTCTCCAACTGCCAATCCACCAATAGCATATCCATCCAAATTAAGCTTTGAAATTTCTTTTGCATGTTCGATTCTTATATCGTCATATACTCCGCCTTGATTTATTCCAAAAAGCATTTGATGCTTATTTATGGTATCTTCCATAGCATTAAGCTTTTTCATTTCTTCCATGCATCTATAAAGCCATCTAGTGGTTCTTTCTACAGATTTTTTAACATATTCCTTTGGAGAAGGATTAGGAATACATTCATCAAAAGCCATAGCTATAGTAGAAGCTAAATGGCTTTGTATCCTCATGCTCTCTTCTGGTCCCATGAATATTCTTTTTCCATCTATATGTGAATTAAAATATACTCCCTCTTCTTGGATTTTTCTTATACCAGCTAAAGAAAACACTTGAAATCCACCTGAATCAGTAAGTATAGGCCTATCCCAATTCATAAATTTATGCAGTCCCCCAAGCTTGTAAACTGTCTCATCTCCTGGTCTTAAGTGGAGATGATAAGTATTAGAAAGTTCAACCTGACAGCCTATCTCTCTTAAATCCATAGAGGAAACAGCTCCTTTTATGGCAGCCAATGTTCCTACATTCATAAATACTGGAGTTTGAATTTCTCCATGAACAGTTGTAAACACTCCTCTTTTAGCATTACCTTCTTTTTTTAAAACTTTAAACATATGTAACACATCCTTAGTTGCACTATTTTTTCTTATTTAATAAACATAGCATCCCCAAAGCTAAAAAATCTAAACTTCTCTTCTACGGCTCTATTATAAGCATTCATAATATTTTCTTTTCCGGCTATGGAACTTACTAACATTATTAAAGTCGATTGAGGAAGATGAAAATTAGTAATCATGGTATCTACTATTTTAAACTTGTAACCAGGATATATAAATATATCTGTCCATCCACTCTTAGCATTTACATAGCCGCTTCCATCACCTATTGTTTCTAAAGTTCTGCAAGATGTGGTTCCTACAGCTACTACTCTATTTCCAGATCTTTTTGCTGCGTTAATAATTTCAGCATTTTCCTCATTAAGCACATAAAATTCTGAATGCATTTTATGCTCTTCAATGATTTCTACTTTCACAGGTCTAAAGGTCCCAAGACCCACATGAAGCGTTAGATAGGCTATCTTGATTCCCTTTTCTTCGATTCTTTTTAATAGCTCTTTAGTGAAGTGAAGTCCTGCAGTAGGAGCAGCCGCAGACCCAGTTTCTCTCGAATAAACAGTCTGATATCTTTCTTTATCCTCAAGAGTTTCCTTAATATATGGTGGCAAAGGCATCTGGCCTAATTTATCCAAGATTTCTTCAAATATTCCCTCATATTCAAATTCTACAATTCTATTTCCTTCTTCAACTATGTCTACTACAGTTGCTTTTAAAATACCGTCCCCAAATAAAAACTCAGTTCCAATTTTCGCCTTTTTCCCAGGCTTCACTAAAGTTTCCCAACGATTATTAGCTAATCTTTTAAGTAATAAAAATTCAATCTTTCCACCTGAATCTTTCTTCTCGCCAATTAGCCTTGCTGGAATAACTCTTGTATCATTAAGTACCAAGCAGTCTCCCTCATTTAGATATTCTATAATATTCTTGAATATTTCAAGTTTTATATCACCAGTTTTTTTATCAAGTACCATCAATCTAGATTCATCTCTATTTTCAATAGGATGTTGAGCTATAAGCTCCTCTGGTAAATAAAAATCAAAATCACTTACTTTCAATATAATGCACCTCTTTTTATTCTTCATCAAACATTGTAAATTGTTCAATATCTTGATTTTTTTTTCTGTTTAAATGGTTATAAGACTTATCCGTAGCCATTCTCCCTCTAGGAGTTCTTAGTATGAACCCTTTTTGCAAAAGATAAGGTTCGTACACATCTTCTATTGTATCAAGTTCCTCGCCAATGAAATAGGATAAAGTTTCTATTCCTACAGGTCCTCCGGAAAAATTATCAATTATTGCTTGAAGAATCTTGTTATCAATTCTATCAAATCCTTCAGAATCCACTTCTAATAGTTCTAAAGCTTTTTTAGCAGAGTCTAAAGTAACGGTTTCTTCTCCTTTAACTTCTGAGTAGTCCCTTACTCTTTTCATAAGTCTTATAGCTATTCTTGGAGTTCCTCTTGACCTCTTCGCAACTTCAAAGGCAGCATCATCTTCCATGGTACATCCTAAAATAGCTGCGGACCTTACCACTATTTCTTTTAGCTCCTCAGTTTCATAAAATTCCATGGAGCACAGCACTCCGAATCTGTCTCTCAATGGAGAAGTAAGCATGCCAACTCTTGTGGTTGCACCAATTAGTGTAAATCTAGGTAGGTCAAGCCTTATGGACTTAGCAGAAGCTCCCTTACCTATAACTATATCGAGAGCATAATCTTCCATAGCAGGATATAAAATTTCCTCAACACTTCTGTTTAGCCTATGAATTTCGTCTATAAATAACACGTCGTTATTGCTCAAGGTAGTTAATATAGCTGCTAAATCTCCAGCTCTTTCAATAGCCGGGCCAGAAGTTATTTTTAGATTTCCACCCATTTCATTTGCTATTATATTTGCCAAAGTAGTCTTTCCAAGACCAGGTGGTCCATATAGCAATACATGATCCAGAGCTTCATTTCTGTTCTGAGCAGCTTTTATAAATACCTTAAGTTTTTCTTTAACTTTCTTTTGTCCTATGTACTCATTCAAACTTTGTGGTCTTAGGCTATATTCAATATTGCTGTCATTAATTGAACTTACTGCTGATACTAATCTTTCATCCATCATAACAAACCCTCTTTTAACTCATAAGTTGCCTTAATGCACTTTTAATCACTGACTCTAGTGTATTATTTAAATTAATATTATTTAGTACATTCTCGCACTCTCTTTCTGTATATCCCAATGTAAGAAGTGCTTCTAAAGCCTCAGAATAGATTGAATTATTTTCAACAAAAATATCTTCTACTCCTGATGAATTAGTATTTTTTGCAGTAATTTTAAGCTTATCTTTAAGTTCTAATATTATTCTCTGAGCTAATTTTTTACCTACTCCAGGAGCTCTAGTTATAAGTTTTTCATCATTACTGCTTATAGCATACTTAAGTTTTTCTACATCCATTATAGATAATATGGATAAAGCTGCCTTTGCGCCAACTCCATTTATATTTACTAGCTGAAGAAACATTTCTAATTCTTCTCTGCTTATAAATCCATACAGACCAATAAAGTCTTCCCTTACTATCTGATGTATGTATAAAAGTATTTCTTCATCAATTTTAGGAAGCATCGTAAGGGTGCTGCCAGGTACATATATCTTATATCCTATGCCATTATTTTCTATAGTAACATAATCCTTGTAAAATCCTGCATACTTCCCTTTTATATAATCATACATATTACCATCACTCCTAGGAAATAAATAGACAAACAATGTCTAAAATATACTTTACCATCACTAAAAAAATAATTCAAGGAAAAAGAAATTCACTAAATGAAAGATATGCAGGTTATTTAATCATCTAGAAAATTAAAAAATCACTATTTTAGTAATTATAAAATAAGCTATGTTTCACAAATATTGATATTTTAAAATCATTCTATGGAAGTCATCATGATTTTATATAGCATACATCAATATTTTAACATAGCCTCTCGAACTGAAGGTAATTTTATTTATTTTGCGTAGCACTTTTAAGAACTTAGGGACATTAAATTGTTTTGTGCCTCTTCTTTTGTATCAAACACATAAGCGTACTTTTCCAAGTCCATTCTTACCTTGGTAGGTAGTATTAATTTATTCATATCAGTTACGTCACTATTCATATCTTCAATATAAAGCTTTCCTTCTGAACTGCATTTAAATATTGCTACAAATCCTTTCGGCGTTACCCCTAAGTAATATTTATTAGGTACGTACATGCTATTTTTTAAAAATGTTAATCCATTTTCATCTTCATTTACAAATGTGAAGCCTTGTTTTGTAAAATACTTTTTCACATTTGAAATGCTTAGTTTTCCATCTACATCACTGGCTACTTCTTTTAATTGAATTTTTTTACTCTCCACAAGCACATTACTATTCATTATATTTAAAGTCACACTGGTAGAATCAGAAAATATTTTTTCTACTTGGCTAGTGTTCACCACTTTGCTGTCACTAATTTTATTTCTATCAGATGTTTTTGAATTACTTGTTAAAATATTATTTGTAATATAGAAGCTAGCGATAAATATTGATATAGCCGCCAAACTATAAATTATCGTATATTTCAATTTTTTTATCTTCATAATATCACTCCTCAGTGACATTATTGACAATTTTATCTATTATTATTCAAATATAAAAACATTAAAAGTTCATTATTTCTATGCTTGAAAGATTACTTTCATCCAAATAAGTGTCATGCTTTCTTTTATCATATAAACATATTTTTATATTCCCTAAAATACCTTCCTTAACTATACCCTTCATGTTTCCATTTTGTGGTGCAATAAAATCACAAGCTTCTTTTATAGAAGTTTCAATCCTTAGGATAGCTTTATTATTTTCAATTAGCACCTCTATTTCTTTATGATTCACTTTCTTAATTTTTATTTTACTTTTGTTATATGTAGCAAATCTATACTCTTTATGGTCTAATACCAAATTGCATATGTATCCTTTAAAAGCTTTTTTCATAAATGGTATATGAGCTATAGATAAAAACAAACTGGTATTAGCATTTTCAAAGCTATTGCACTGTACCCATATATATTCTTTTGGAAATGAAGTCCCCCAATCCTTTTCTATATAGCCCTTTCCATCATTAAAATTTACTACATGCTCGTTTATTTTTAATTGGCCATCAATTTTGTGATTCATGCTCATTATTCCATGATAACATTCCATATTGGGTATATATGCAAAGCATCCCATTATGTTGGGTGTCAAAATTGATTTTTTTATTTCCTCAAAACTATGCAATTTTATATTTCCATTTATATTTATTTTATCATTACATAAATTTAAATTAATTTCAGATTTTGAAAAGCTGTTGTCTCCTATATTAATTATGAAAGGATTATTTTTATATTTGAAGTCTTGAGCAGGATATCTCACATATCCATTATACATTTCGAATTTTCCATCTATATCCCTGTTTACAAATAAATATTGTAAAAAGCTATGCGGATCATTTTTAAATAGGCTTATGCCTGGTATAAGAATCAAAATTTTACTTTCATCCTTTGAAATTTGCTTATAATACCATCCTTCAAAATAATTATTTTTATTTAAATTTCCCTGAAACAGAATAGGATCTTTAATTTTTTTTAAAAACATACTGTGAACTCCCTATTATTGCAAAAATATTTATTTTTTATTTTTTGTTCGCCCTCTTATTAACCAATATACTGATATTGATAAAAAAAATAAAACATATACCCACTGAAGAAAGGATTGAAAATCCAGTAAATACTTTATCACTATATTATCACCCTGTTTATTTTTATTTATAATGCATGTTTAAGCTAAAATCATATATATTCAGATAAAGTATAATATAACCTTATGGCTATTAAGTTATTCTCAAATAATAAAAATTCTTCAAGCAACTTAGTCACATAAAAAAACACTCCTCTGTATCATACAAAAGAGTGCTTTTTTTAATAGGTAATCATATTTAATTGAATTTTAAATTTATTCAATCCGCCTTTAAACTTTTAGTCTTCCCATCCTTCTGGGAATTCTGCATTGTGATAAACATCTTGAACATCATCATCGTCTTCAAGAGCATCTAACATCTTTTGGAATTTTGTTGCAGTTTCATCATCAATAGCAGTGTATGTATCTGGTATCATCTTAACTTCTGCTTCTAAAAATTCTAATCCATTAGCTTCTAAAGCTTCTCTTACTGAACTGAAATCTTCTACAGAAGTTGTAACAACATATACTTCATCTTCTGCTGAAAAATCTTCTGCTCCTGCATCTAGTGCCATCATCATTAATTCATCTTCATCTAGAGAATCATTTTTTTCTATAACAATTTCAGCTTTTTGCTGGAACATGAAACTTACGCAGCCACTGGAACCCATATTGCCGCCATGCTTTGTAAAGGCATGTCTAACATTTCCTGCACTTCTGTTTTTATTATCTGTAAGCACATTAACTATTACAGCTATTCCTGAAGGACCATATCCTTCGTATACTATTTCTTCATAGTTGATAGAATCCATCTCTCCTGCTGCTTTCTTTATGGATCTTGCTATAGTATCAGAAGGCATGTTATTTGATTTAGCTTTAGCTATAACATCTCTTAATTTACTATTTGTTTCAACACTTGCTCCACCATTTTTTACGGCCAATACAATTTCTTTACCTATCTTAGTAAAGGCCTTACCCCTTTTAGCATCAGCCTTTCCTTTCTTAGCTTGAATATTATGCCATTTTGAATGTCCTGACATGGTATTTCCTCCCAACAGTTTTATATTTAACATTATTTTATATTCTAAGTATAACTTTAATAAGGAAATTGCATAATTACATTTTTACTCTCGTAAGAAAAATAAATATTTAATTATACAAATTCTCAAACAATAAAGCCACAATAAAATCCGTAAATATTATATCATTTATGGATTATCTGTCAAGAATGGTATCCCCTTCTTTAAAGTATATACCTTCTTCTTTCTTAATTATGCTTATTTTATTATTTGTTATATCAATTAGAGAACTTTTAATATTATCATATTCTTCTGTCAAGCTCAGTATAGTTATAGCTACCACATCGCTATAATCTGTGTTTATTATCTGCCATCCTTTAGCATTAAAATGATATTGTATTTTTCCTAGAGCATCATAATCTATATGAACGAGCATCTTTACAGCTCTCACTTTTTCAATAACTCCTGCAGATTTTATAGCCATTGACGCCGCCTTTGTATATGCTCTTATAAGTCCAGCTGCGCCTAAAAGAGTTCCTCCAAAATACCTAGTTACCACCACTACAGCATCCGTGATTTCATTTCTCTTAATAACTTCCAGTACCGGAATTCCTCCAGTACCCTGTGGCTCTCCATCGTCACTATATCTCTGTATTTCCATATTTTCTCCTATTACATAAGAGAAAACATTATGTCTTGCTTCTTTATGCTTAGATTTTATAGCATTAATAAAACTTCTGGCTTCCTCCTCATTTTCTACTCTAGCTATTCTTCCTATAAAAATAGACTTTTTTTCTTCAAATTGTTCCTCAGCATGCTCTTTTACTGTTTTATAGCTCACCTTCACACCTATTTTCTATGTTTTTTTATTATACTTAGTATAATATCTATACCTCTATCTATACTTTCTTCCTCTGTTTGAGAAAATCCTATTCTAAAATGCCTTCTACCTTCCTTAGAACTTCGATGAAACATTCCACCCGGAGTTATTAATACTTTTTCCTCTCTGCACCTTTTAAATAACTCAAAGGTGTCTATATTTATGTAGTCACAAATTTTAATATATATGTACAATCCACCTCCGGGAGGATTAAATTCTATTAGGTCACCTTTATATTCATTAAGTTTTTCTATTATGCATTTATACCTAGCTGAGTATGTAGTATTTATATAATTGAGATGCTTTAGCCAATAGTCATTCTTAAGATACAGCTCTAAAGCTCTTTGCATTAAGCTAGAGGTAGATATTTCAGAGCTTATTTTAGCATTCTGTATAGTTTCTCTATAGCATTCAGGCGCGATAACATATCCCAATCTAATGCTTGGCAGAAACAGTTTAGAAAAACTTTTTATATATATTACTCTTTCCTTATCATCCATGCTTTTTAGTGATTTATATTTTACTCTATCATCATATATTAACTCGGATAGATAATCATCTTCTATTATATAAAAATCATATTTATTAGCTAACTTTAAAAGAACTTTCTTTTTCTCTAAGGAATAGGACATAGAAGTAGGATTTTGGAAATAACTCATCATATACAGAAATTTAACTTTATTTTTCTTAAGCAATTCTGTTAATGAAATTATATCTATGCCATCTTCTTGCATCTCTATTTCAAATATATTAGCTTTCTTCCATCCGAAAGCAGACAAAGCACCTGTGTAAGTGGGCTTTTCTACCACCACCACATCATTATTATTTATTAAGGAACGGCTTATAATATCAATTCCCTGCTGGGCTCCAGATACTATAAGTATATCATCCTTGTTAAACTTTTGATTCCAAAAATGGTTAACAATACTTTCTCTTAGTCCATCATATCCTAGAAAATCCTGATAAACTAAGGCATCAACACCATCCCGCTCTAAAACATCATTTAGTACTTTCTTAAAGATATCTATAGGAAATAAGGTATTACTTGCAGATTCACCAGTAAAATCTATATATTTTTTTAGTTCTTCACTAGGCAATTTTTTAAATATATCAGAATATTGTTTTCTTATAACTTTATAGCCTTCCTTTTTTTGAGCAAAACTTCCGCTGCCTGGTTTTTGAATTATATAACCTTCCTCTTCCAATCTTTTGTATGCATTTACAATAGTGACTTTATTAACATCCAATTCTAAAGAAAGCTGCCTGATGGTAGGCATCTTTTCTCCGTCACCTATAATTCCTCTATCTATTCTAGATTTAAAATATTGATATATTTGTACATATTTAGGCGTATCATTTTCTTTAATAAAATTTTTATTAATCATTTTATCTAAATGTAATATACATTTTCCATAGAAATAATTTTACTGCTGCTTAGTTTAAATTCTCTGCTGCTTTTTTTGATTATATTTCTTTTCCAAAGTTCATTTAATATGTATTCTACATCAATATCATAATTTTCAAATAGTATATCATTCTTTATGTCCTCAGCACTTAGCATTATATCTTTCTTTTTCATATATTCTATTAAAAGCGAAGAAATTTCTTTTATTTTTGAGTCAATTTCCATATCAAAAAATTCTATAGCATAATTAATACTTTCCTTCAAATTATCTTTATTGAAAATAAGCTTATTTATGCAGGTCTTAAAATTATCATTTAGATTCATGGTCATGTTCATTATATCTCTGCTAATCATATGACCAGAAAAATTAAGATACATCCGTCCATAATCTTCTGCACAGGACATCACTATACTGTAAGCAGTAGCTATTCTATCACTATATATATATTTTTTGCATAAACTAATATTCTTAAGCAGCTTTCCAAGATAAACCACATTCCATCTTTCTCGATCTAAATCAGGATAGTATCGTCCGTTATTATATCTGTTAGTTACCTCATCATCCTTAGAAAATATTAACCTGGAAGAAGCAAATATTCTATGAATAAAGCCTCCTCTTAAGTCACTTTCATGAAGCTGCAAAAATTTATTTTTACTCATGATTTTTATATGTATCGGAACAGTTTTTTCAGTAGTATAAATGTTTTTAATTGAATCTGGTTCATCTCTGGTTATAACAAAAAAATCTATATCAGATTCTTCCCATAAATCCCCAGAAACCATACTTCCAAAGACCATGGCAGCTAATACCTCTTCATTCTTCTTCAATCTTTCAACAACCGCATTAAAAGACTTTTGGTACTTTATAATAGGCTTATTCACTCCTTTTCCCCCAATCAAAAATACTATTATCCAAGCTTATTATAATACAATAGCAAAGAATTACAATATTGAAAAACATTATTTATTCTATGGTATATTTTTTGCACTTATTTAACACTTCATCATCTACTTCTACCTTCATATATACACCATTATCCCTATATTCTTCAGCAATAACATTGCCATTTCTGTGAAGATACGCCGCAATACTGCTATCTGCATAGGGCACAAGAAATTCAATCTGCTTAAGCTTTTGAGGCAGACTTTCACAAATAGCACCTAAAAGCTTATCTAGATTTAACCCACTTTTTGCAGATATATTTATGATATTTATGTATTGGTTACTTCCCTCTAACCTATCCCTTATAGCATTAACTTCAGCCTCAGCTATAATATCTACTTTATTTAGCACTAATATTTTAGGTAAATTAAAAGCATTTAATTCAGTAAGTACCTCTTCTACCGCAGCTATTTTTTCAAATATTTCTGGTGAAGCAGCATCAACAACATGGACTAGTAAATCTGAATAAATAACTTCTTCTAAAGTTGATTTAAAGGATTCCACAAGATCATGAGGTAATTTTCTAACAAAGCCTACAGTGTCAGTTAGTGTAATAACTCTATTATCCTTTAATAATATTGCTCTGGTAGTAGTATCTAAAGTTGCAAAAAGCATATCTGCCTCGAATACCCTTTCCTTGTTAGAACTTTCCTTAGGGAGAGCTATTTCACAAAATTTATTTCTGAGGGTAGACTTTCCAGCATTCGTATACCCTACTAAAGATACTTTAGGCACATTATCTTTATTTCTTCTCTCTCTCTGAACCTCTCTTATTTTCTGAGCCTTCTCAAGTTCTTTCTTTAAGTCATATATTCTTTCTTTTATGTGTCTTCTATCTGTCTCTAATTTTTTCTCTCCTGGCCCCCTAGTTCCTATGCCACCGCCAGTTCTAGAAAGCACCGTACCAAGTCCCATTAATCTAGTGGATCTATATTTTAGCTGAGCTAACTCTACTTGAATCTTCGCTTCTCTGGATCTAGCTCTTCTTGCGAATATATCAAGTATTAATGTGGTTCTATCAATAACCTTTACTCCAGTAGCATCTTCTAAATTTCTGACCTGTGAACCAGTAAGTTCATCATCAAATATGATTAAATTAGCATTTTCAATTTGGCATAACTCAGATATCTCTTGCACTTTACCGCTTCCAACATAAAACGCTGTATCTATTTTACTTCTGCTTTGAGAAATCCTCCCCACGGTATTAACTTCACAGGCTTCAGCCAATTCTTCCAATTCATCAAGGCTTTCATAACTGTCACATCCTACTAAAATAGCTCTTTCACTTAAATCTTCTTCTAAATTGTTTTCAATAATATCATTTTCAATATCATTAATTTTCTTATCTATATTTATTCCCATTGCTTTTTCTATATTTATATCTTCTATTAATTCAGCTTTTAAAGCACAATTAGAAACGTCACAGAATCCTACTGTTATTTTTATCTCTTCATTGCTATTTAAAGCTATGGCTGCAATAAGATCTAATTTCATTCTAAGAAGAGCTGATATATCAAGAGCTGACAATCTGCTTATACCGTTTGGATGAGTATGGATTATCCTTATTCCAGACAACTTTTTTTCTTTTATATCTATCATAGGCATATCAACACTAGTGCTGTCACCTACAGAAACAAATCTAATCTTACCTTTTCTGTCGTAAGCTAAACTTATTTCTCTACCCAATTTATCAGTAAAATACAGCATGCTGTTTACTATACTTTCATTTAACATTTCTCCCTTTGCCAGCTTTTCATCATATAACTTCTCTAATTGATAAATATAATTATCCTTAATACCTTCAATGTTTCCATATATCAAATATATCACTCCTAAAGCTTTTATAAAATCTATTCTTATGCTTTGA
Source organism: Clostridium sp. 19966 (assembly GCF_032335695.1). Classification (NCBI taxonomy): domain Bacteria; kingdom Bacillati; phylum Bacillota; class Clostridia; order Eubacteriales; family Clostridiaceae; genus Clostridium; species Clostridium sp. 19966. The sequence goes on along the minus strand of NZ_JACTOJ010000010.1, from coordinate 167,675 downwards.
ATTATTAATTAATTTTATACTATTAACTTTCCATTGTAAATCACCTTTTTATAAGTGCTGAATTTGATAAAGCATAATTCATATTCCTCCCAAACATAATCTTTTAATATTGAATTTTATATAATTCTAATGTATATTAGTTATTAATTGCATATTATTTTTTTACATAGAATTCAACTTTGGAGGTAACAATGGAAGAAAGAAAGAGAAATATAATTATTTCTGAAGAGGAAATAAAAAATAAAGTATCAGAGTTAGGCGCTATAATTGGTGATGACTATAAGGATAAAAAACTATATGTTTTATCTCTTTTAAGAGGGAGTTTTATATATGCTGCTGATTTAGTAAGAGCTATTGATGCTCCTGCAAAGATAGGTTTTATGACCACATCTAGCTATGGTCACAGTGAAACTTCCTCTGGTAAAGTAAAGGTGGTAAATGATATCTCTGATGATGTTACTGGATATGATGTATTGATTGTAGATGATATTGTAGACACTGGTATAACTATGGAATTTGTTGTTGATTATATCAAAGGCAAGGGTGCAAATTCTGTAAAAACATGCGTGCTCCTAGATAAACCAACCAGAAGAAAGGTTGATATAAGACCAGATTATTGCTGCTTTGAAATACCTGATGTATTTGTAGTAGGCTATGGCTTAAACTACGGCGATTACTACAGAAACATCCCTTATGTTTTTAATTGGGAATAAGTATAAAAATCTATAGAGCTTCAACTTCTCACTACACAATATGTGGTTTCCAGAAGCTGAAGCTCTATTTTTTTTCATATATAAATCTATTTATTAGGCAGTGTAGTACCTGAGCGTTCCAAATCAAAATTTACAGATGTATTAGGCACTTTTCCTATTATCACTGTCTCACTTAAAGGAACTTCATTGTTTACTTGAATATCACTGCTATCCGTAGGTGCTATTATTCTCATACTGGTTTTAACCTGTACATAAATTCTATGTATTGATTGATTAATACCTGCTCCTTGAAATTCAGATTTATACTTTACCTCTATGCTTCCTATAGGTTCCATTTTTACGCTTATAGCTGGTCCCATATTAGATATTATGTTATTCTTAAATACATATCCTAGTGGTACCTTTATTCCTACTTTTCCATATTCCTTTAGGTCCTTTTGACACTTTATAGATATATTGCAAGCTATATTATTAAGTTTTAATGTATCCGCCTGCATCATAACTATATTACCAGAGGAATCTCTCTCGAAGCTCATTATTTTATTATAATCAAAATTACTACTATAAATGTCTAATATGTTTTTATTAATTATATCCAAAGCTTCTGCTTTCATTTCACTTTCAGCAATGCTCATAACTACAGGGGTTATTGTTCTATCAACTGCATATAATAATATATTTACGCAAACTATTATCAAAATAATAGGTATTAGTAACTTCTTATAAAGAGTTTTCTTTTTCTTCAACTCTTTCCTCCCTATTAAATTTGTAATTACCTATAATTAATATATGTTCGTATAATATATATAGAACATTTAAAATAAATTGGACTATTTGCACTTCAAACTCATCACCCATAAACTATAAAAAATATTAATTTCATTCAATATTTTTGGGGATTGTGTTATAATTATTTAGAATTGGCAAGAATACATACATACACGTATTAGGAGGAATTATGAAAAAGAAGAAAAAAAAGAAATCACGAAAGTTTATAAAATATACATTCCTAACGATTTTTCTTATTATACTTTTTACTTCCGTGGCTTTAGCAGGAATTGTACTTGCTATGATAAAGACCGCTCCTCAATTAGATGTAAATAGTATACTAAATTTGAATCAGCCTTCTGTGCTTTATGACAATAAAGGAAATCTGATGGATGAAGCACCTACTGATTTAAAAAGAGAAACAGTGGCTTTAAAAGATGTACCTGATAATCTTAAAAATGCTTTTATAAGTATAGAGGATGAAAGATTTTATCAGCATCATGGTATTGATCCTAAGAGAATTGTAGGCTCAGCTTTAATAGACGTAGAGAGAATATTTAAAAGTCAAAGTGGATTGAATGGAGCCTCTACATTAACTCAGCAGCTTATAAAAAACACTGTGCTGTCAAATGAGGTAACTCCAAAAAGAAAAATTCAAGAAATGTATTTATCTACTGAACTTGAAAAAGCTTTAAGTAAAGATCAGATATTAGAAGCCTACCTAAATACTATCAACTTAGGCGGTAATATTTACGGCGTACAAAAAGCTGCCAAGCAGTACTTCAGTAAAGATGTAAAAGACTTAAATTTAATTCAATGTGCTTATATTGCAGGAGTTACACAAAATCCATCAAAATATTCGGTTCTTTTAAACTATGCTAAGAAGAATCCTTCAGATTACATAAACAGGACTAAAACTGTACTTGCTAAAATGAAAGAACTGGGACATATAGATGAAAAAGCTTATGAAAGCGCTATTGCAGATATAAACGCTGGCAAATTAAACCCTAATACATTTCAGTTTCCTAAATCAGAAACTGCTAATAAATTAAATTATGAATGGTTTTCACGTCCAGCCATGGATCAAGTAAAAGCTGACCTTATATCTCAATATAACTATAGTGATGAAGAGGTTCAAAAGCTTTTAATGTATGGTGGTTTAAAAATATATACTACTATGGATAGATCCCTGCAAGATAATGTACAAAACATAATTAATGACAATAAAAATTATAACGGTGTTTCAACAGGAGATTTAAATGACCCTAAAAATGTGGTTCAGCCTCAGGCTTCTGCTGTTATAATGGATTATAGAACTGGTGAAGTAAGAGTAATAATAGGTGGAAGAGGAAATCAGCCAGCAAATTCATATAACAGAGCAGCATCAACTAGCTATATACGTCCTACAGGTTCTTCAATAAAACCTATAACTGTATATTCCCCAGCAATAGATACTAAACAGGCTACTGCTGCTACAATCATAGAAGATTCACCACTATCTCCCGATATAGGCAAACAATGGCCTAACGCTGATGGCAGTCCTTATAATCCTTCAAACTATGATACAGAAGGTTTTATGGGTAATGTCACCATCAGAGAAGCTTTAAGAAGATCCATAAACCTAGTTGCAATTAAACTTGAATATCAAATAGGATTAAAAACAGGCGCCTCCTATGCAGAAAAGTTCGGAATACATTTTTCAAAGACAGAAGCTCAAAGTTTATCTGCTCTTTCACTAGGTCAGTTTGAAGGATCAAACACCTTACAAATGTCTGCAGCATTTGGTACTTTTGCTAACGGCGGTACTTATACTACTCCAAAGCTTTATACTAAGGTAGTAGATAAAACAGGTAAAGTTCTCCTAGAAAATAAAACTACTACAAGAAAAATACTTAGTCCACAAAGCGCTTATATTATGTATGATTTGTTAAAAGGTCCTACTAGCAGCTTGCCAGGAGCCACTGCCTCCTCTGCAAAATTCAGTGACATGCCGGCAGCAGGTAAAACTGGTACCTCCTCAAACAAAAAAGATTTTTGGTTTTGCGGAGTTACTCCTTATTATAGTGGAGCTGTTTGGATAGGTAATGATAGAAAAACACCTTATACTGGTGTAAGCAGTTATACTTCCGCTACAATATGGGGAAAAATTATGTCCGTCGCTCACCAAGGATTACAAGTTAAAGACATAGATGTGCCAGATGGTATTAAGCAAGTCTCTGTATCTGGCAAAACCGGAAAATTATCAGATGCAGCAACTGACCCAAATGCTTATGCTGAATGGTTCATAGACGGTACAGAACCTACTCAGATTGACGATTCTGCATCCACCGATACAAACAAAATACCATTTTCAGTATCCTATAATAGTACCTATACTCCTGCCATAGTAGCTCAATCAGCTAACGACTAGAATAAAATAATTGCTGCCAAACTAATTAACAATAAATTGGTTTGGCAGCAATTTTATTTGCAATAAAAAAGCACCGCAAAATTCTATTGCGATACCTTCTCATTACTTTATTTAAATAGTACTGTAGTTATTATGACCGTCATTAAAGCTGCTATTCCTATTGAAAGTCCGCTCATAGCACCTTCAATCTCTCCCATTTCCATTGCTTTAGAGGTTCCAACAGCATGAGATGCAGTACCAATAGCTATTCCCCTTGCTACGCCATCATGGATTTTAAAAACCTTACATACTATAGGAGCCACTATAGCACCTATAATCCCTGTAATTATTATAGCCGCTACAGTTATAGAAGGAATTCCACCTATTTGCTTAGATACCTGCATACCGACAGGGGTAGTAATAGATTTTGGTATCAAAGATCTTCCTACGTCATGTCTCATTCCCAATAATTGGGTTGACAAATATACTGTAGATATAGATGTTAAGCACCCCACCGTTATTCCCACTATTATTTGCAAAAAATTTTTCTTAAGTACATTTATTTGCTTATAAAGCGGAACGGCTAATATTACAGTAGCTGGTGCCAAAAACATGGATATGTAATCTCCTCCAATGTTATAGAACTCAACATCTATTTTGAATAATTTCAAAAATAGCACCACAATTATTATTCCTACTAATAATGGGTTAAAAATAGGTAGCTTAGTTTTTCTATTTAAAAATAAGCCTATTTCGTAAGCTAATATGGATACTATAATCCCAAACATGGGACTTGTTAGTAAATCTTTCAATTCTTTTTACCTCTTTTCATTAGTTGAACTGTATGTCCAGTTACTACCATAACAAGTATTGTTGTAATAACTGAAATTCCCAATATATCTGCTCCGTTAGCTTTTATCAATCCCATTACAGCTATTAAACCAACGCCTGCTGGTACGAAAAAAAACGCCAAATGATCCAGTAAAAAGGTTGTTATTTCTTCTATCATTTCTAATTTTATTATGCCTAAACATAAGAATATGAATAGTATAACCATGCCGATAACACTACCTGGAATAGGCGCCTTAAAAAAATCTTGAATCCCTTGTCCTGCAAAACAAATAATTAGTATTAGTGCAAATTGTCTCAATAGTTTCATTTGTTCCTTCTCCTTCATCAAATAATACCATAAGAATTATTTTAGCACCCTATATGATAAATAACAAGGCAAGGAAATACAACATTATACTAATTAAAACGACAACATTTAATGCTTATTAAAGTTTAGGAATTGTAAAATAAAATTTTACTCCCATATGGCTATTTATCACACCATAAGAGTATTCATGTCTTACAAGTATGTTTTTTACTATAGAAAGTCCTATTCCAGTCCCTCCTAATTTTCTATTTCTAGATTTATCAGCCTTATAGAATTGATCCCATATTTTATTAATATCTTCATCTGCTATACTGGGGCCAGAATTTTCAATTGAAATAGTTACGCTATCTAAATTAGCCGTCATAAAAAAGTTTATAGCTCCGCCTTCTTCCACATGCTTTAAAGCATTGGTCATAAAATTAGTGATGACTTGTTCCATCCTATTCCAATCCGCATATACCTTAGTTCCCTCTATTAATTTTTCCTGTAAATTTATGTGCTTTTCTTCTATCATGGAAGAATACTTTCTAAGTGTAAAATGTATCAATTCATCAATATAAAATTCCTCTTTCTTTAGTTTGAAATTACCTGCTTCTAGCTGTGAGAGATCTAACATATCAGTTACTAAACTGCTCATTTTTCTAGCTTCATCAATAATTATATCTAAATAGTAATCCTTATCTTCATTCTCAAAAATATCATCCTTTAACCCTACCGCATATCCATCTATAAGTGATATTGGCGTTTTTAACTCATGGGAAACTGCAGCTATAAATTCTTTTCTCATTTTCTCTAGGTTTCTTTCTTTTTCAATATCTTCTTCTAACTTTTCATTAGCATCTTTTAAAGTAGTTAATGCATTGTTTAAATTTTCAGAAAGAAAATTTAAGGATGCCCCCACATTTCCTATTTCATCCTTACTATCCACATCACATTTTTCATTGAAATCTAATTTTGCCATTTTTGTTGCCACTCTATTTATTTTTACTAAAGGCTTAGCTATCATATTTGAATATATTAAAGACATCAATAGAGTTAAAAATGCAGCTCCTATATAAAAATAAACATAAAAATCTTTTATTACCTTAGAGGCTTCATTTACTGGCTGAAGTGAGTTAACCGCAAATATAACCTCATTTTTAGATGAGTTCGGCGTAACATTAAATAATACTTTTGATGCCATTGGACGCTGCTTTGATACAACAGTAGTACTTATATTTTCGTTTATATAATTAGTTTGATTACCATTAGTTTCAATCCAATTATCCGCAAATTGCTTGAGCATCATTAATTTTATATCATTCGCTCTTCCATCTCCAGTTGATCCATTAACGGGAATAAATGCTCCTTGTACAATTTCTTTTACTATAAGAATTCGTATATTATTAGTCATTTCATATGATGCCAAAACTAAATCTTGATTTTCTGCACTATTAGCAGAATTATATTCTTTTTTAAATTTATCTATAGTGTCAGTTAATTCGCTCTTCTTTCTACTAATGTAAAATTGCTCAAAAAATAAGGATTGAGTTATTAAAGTTCCACTAACAAAAACTGCAAATATTAAGGTTGTAATTATAAAAAGTTTTTTAGCTATTCCTATATTACTTTTCATTTTTCACCTCGAATTTATATCCAGTCCCCCTTATCGTAGATATCAAATATGCTTTATCTCCTAACTTTTCTCTAAGCCTTTTAATATGAGTATCTACAGTTCGCAAATCTCCGAAATAATCTATTCCCCATATATTATCCAGTATCTTTTCTCTGCTTAGAACTATATTTCTATTGGTTGCAAAATATATTAATAAATCATATTCTTTAGGCGATAAATATATCTCTTCATCATCCACAGTAACACTGTGAGATAGTTCATCAATATGAACTCCATCAAATATTAATTCCTGTTTTATTCTAACTTTCGATACATAAGTTCTATTTAAAAGTGATTTAACATTAGCCACAAGCAGCTTAGCATTAAATGGTTTTGTAATATAATTATCCGTACCCAGTTCAAATCCTAAGAGCTTATCATCATCTTCCGATTTTGCAGTGAGCAAAATAACAGGAATTTCAGAAATATTTCTGATTTCCCTGCAGGCAGTCCAGCCATCCATCACGGGCATCATTATATCTAAAATAATTAAATGAATTACTTCTGTTTTAAATTTTTTTAATGCTTCCAGACCATTTTCGGCTTCTATTACTCTGTATCCTTCTCTTTTTAAATAAGCGCCAATAAGATGCCTTATTCTTTCTTCGTCGTCTACCACAAGTATAGTTTCATTCATATAACTCACCTTTCTCTAAAATTTTATTTTAATTAAAATATTGTAACGAAATTAATACAGCTCTTTCTATAAATTATCTCGCTACAACTATATAACTATACAACTAGTTATATAGTCGTATAGTTATATAGTTGCCATTAATTTAATCATATCTTAATAAACACTCTATTTAAAACATAATTTTGGTATAAAAAAGTTGTTGCGCAACTAACAAGCAGTTAGTTGTGCAACATTCTCTTAATCTACAGTAATTCATATATTTATTATATCATTCAAATCTCAATGCATCTATAGGATTTAATTTTGAAGCTTTACTTGCTGGATATATTCCAAATATTATTCCCACCAATACTGAAAACAAACATGCTTCCATGACTACATTATTAGTAATCAGTATAGAATAATTCAAAAATTTCTCTGCCAGGTAAGCTCCAATATATCCAAATAAAATTCCAAGTACACCACCTATTGTACTTATAGTTGCAGCTTCAATTATAAATTGCATCATTATAGAACGTCTTTTTGCTCCAATTGCTTTTCTTATTCCTATTTCTCTAGTTCTTTCAATTACTGATACGAGCATTATGTTCATGATTCCAATTCCACCTACGATTAGTGATATGGCCGCAGTACCCGCCAGCATAGTAGTTAAGCTTTCAGTGGTGGAACTTGCTGTTTCCAAAAGACTAGTCTGATCAAATATTCTATAATTAGTATTTGAACTTGTAGAAGTCGAAGAAGAGGTTGATGCAATAGTTTTATATTTTTTATCAAGAAATAACTTTATATATGACATAGCTTCATCAACTTTATCCTTACTTGCAGCTTCTACATAATATGTTTTAATACTAGTGTTTTGAAGCAATCGTTCCGCAGTAGATAATGGAAGGATTATTTTATCATCACCGGACCCGCTTGATGAACTTCCTTCTGACTGAAGTACTCCAACTATTGTAAATTCTATTCCATTAACATACATAGTTTGGCCGACAACATTAGTGGTACCAAATAAGTTAGTTGCAGTTTCTGTACCTATAACCAACACTTTAAATCTGTTTTCAATATCTCTATCCTGTATGAATCTTCCTGATTGAACACTTAATTTTCTTACTGTTTCGTAGTTAGGATTACTTGCTTCCAAGCTTGTTGTTGTAGATGTATCTCCAGCCTTAATATTAACATTCGAACCTGTAAGCACAGGAGCTATTTCTTTTATTCCTGGTTTTGTACTTAAAGCCTTAACTTCGCTGTCAGATATATTTATACTTCTTCTACTCATAAGATTTACAGTAATAAGATTAGTCCCTAATTTTTCTATTTGATCGGCTACTTGCTGCTTTGTGCCTTGACCAAGACCTACCAAAACTATTACTGAGGAAATGCCTATGATTATACCAAGCATCGTAAGAAATGCTCTCATCTTATTGCTCCATATAGAAGCCATAGCCATTTTAAATAATCTTCCTATTATCATAATTTCACCTCTTTGTCTTCAGGCACATTCGGAATATCCTCCATTATTTTGCCATCTCTAACTGTTATAATTCTCTCAGCTTCTGAAGCTATATCCCTATCATGAGTTATCATTACTATAGTGTTTCCTTCTTTATTTAAGTCTTTCATCATTTGTAGAACTTCCTTACCAGTTTTGCTGTCCAAAGCACCTGTCGGTTCATCTGCCAATATTATTTGAGGATCAGTAACCAACGCCCTTGCAATTGCCACTCTTTGCTTCTGACCTCCAGAAAGCTCAGTAGGCTTATGCTTTAAATGATTTTCCAGTCCAACTTTCTTCAATGCTTCTTTTGATTTTTCTCTAGCATTTTTACCACTTACCCCTTGATAGAATAGAGGAATAGCTACATTATCTATAATGCTAAGTTTAGGCAGCAAATTATAGTTTTGAAATACAAATCCTATTTTTTTATTTCTTATATCTGCAAGCTTTGAGTCACTGCATCTTGTATTTAATCCGTCTAATACATATTCCCCTTTACTTGCTGTATCTAGACATCCTATTATATTCATCAGAGTTGATTTACCAGCTCCAGAAGGTCCAACAATTGCAACATATTCCCCTTCTCTTATGCTAAGGGTTATATTATCAAGTGCAATAAATTCAGAACTTCCCATTATATAAGTCTTATTGATACCCTTCATGCTAATAACTTCTTTTTTTATAGCATTATTTGTCATATAATCATCTCCCAGCATAAATACTTTATTTTCCACCTGTAGAACCTGATGAACGTGAGCCTCCGCTAAAGCTTCCACCGCCCATGCTTCCGCCTCCGAATCCTCCGCCCATACTGGATCCGAATGCACTTCTTTGTGAGTTGCTGTTAGTAGTAGTGCTAACCTTTGGAAGTTCTACTAAGAGTTTTTCTCCTTCAGTTACTCCCTCAGTTACTTCAATGTAATTTTCATTCTGTAGTCCAGTCTTTATTTCTACAAGTTTACCTTTATTATTAGTGATTCCAGAAGATCTGCTTTGATTCCCGCTGAAATTACTATTTCCTTGAGAGTAGCCTTGACTGTTACTTCCATAGCTTCTTCTGCTCTGTCCAGTGCTACTACCGCTATTGCTGCTTCCACTATTACTATTTCCACTATTACTTTCACTTGAGGAACTTGTACCATCATCTACTCTTACATAATCTTTTCCATTTTGTTCAATTAAAGCTTCTGCTGGAATAGTCAATACATTTTCTTTACTCTGTGCTACAATACTTACATTCGCAGTCATACCAAGTTTGATCCCATCTGGATTAGTTATTGATACTGTAACTGGATAAGTAGTAACATTATTTGAACTAGTTCCTGTCTGAGCTATTGACTCTACTGTTCCTTCAAAAGTTTTTCCTGAAATAGCTCCAAAGGTAAGATTAGCTTTTTGACCAACATTTACTTTAGCTATATCTAATTCATCTACATCAACTTTTACCTTTAAAGAGCTTGTATCTATGATTGATACTATTGCTTTTCCTGATTGGATATCATCACCGTTATTATTATTTACTGCAACCACCATCCCGTCAATAGGAGATGTAAGTGTAGCTTTAGTTACTTGCTGTTTTGCATAATCTAAATCTCTTTGTGCTTGGTCTACAGAAATCTGCTGCATAGCTTTATCCGAGTCAGTTTTAGCATTATCAAGCTGCAACTGCGCTTTTTCTAGATTAGTTTCTGCACTATCAACATTTTGCTGAAGTGTATCACTGTTTACGACTGCTATAGTATCTCCTTTTTTTACAGTATCTCCAACTTTAACAGTAAGATTTTGTACTTCACCTGAATTATTAGCAACAATATCTTTGGTAACATCAGCAGTTACACTGCCTGTACCTTGCACATCAACTTCTAAGTTTCTTTTTGCTGCAGTGACGGTCATATATGAATTAGCAGAAACATTAGTTTTGGTACCAGTTATTTTTTTGTAACCAAAATATCCACCTACTCCAATCCCACTGATTAATAAACAAGCTACTAATATTTTTATAACTGTCTTTTTCATTGTTATTCCTCCATAACTATTATTTATGAGATAAAGCTAATTTTGCGTACCCCTATAGGAAAATTAATGGTCTTAAATTATATCTTCCTACAAAATTAATTACTGTCTAAATACTATTTATTTCTCATTACAGCAGAATGACAAAATTATGAATAAAGTGTAAATAAAAAAATCGCCCTAGGCGATTTATAAGAATAAGTAATTTATTTTTTATACTGAACTTTATGTTATTTACCATTTAGAATATTTTCTTGCCATTACCCTTTAATGCTTTTAATCTTCCGTTTACATAGCTGTAAAGTTCATTCTCATTTTCTTTTATATTCATAGGTGCATTTTTTACTATGGCTATTAAGTCTAAAGTATTTGTTTTTATAGTTTTTCCTAACTCAAATGCTAAAAATCTATCTTTCATTTCCCAATATACATTATTAAAATCATGTGCTTGCTTTATACTATAATATCCTTTTTCAGCACCATATTGAAAAAGATCTGCTGCAGCTTCTAACTCCTGCATATCTTCAGCCTTTCGTGTTTCATCCAAAAGTTGTTGAAAAGACTTCATTAATAACACTCCTCATATTTCTTTTTACAAATTTTATTATGCCTTCCTTTTGTATAATTAATTCAGTATATGATGAAAGCCTTACTACATTATACATCACTAAAAGAAATATGTCATGCCTACATACATTATTTATATAAATTAAAATTTTCATAATTATTTTTCATTTTCGTCCACCCATTTCTTTTTTTCTTCTACACCAACTCTTTGAGGCATATTAGCATCAGCTGTTATCGACCGTTTTTCTATATAATTTATGTCATCTATTTTTTCATCTTTATTAGAAGAACTGAATTTATTAATATTATTTCTCTTATCCATTTCCTTTAAATCCTCCTTTTAAATTTTTATTTATTATATGTAATTAAGAAAACTCTATACACTTGCCATTTAATTTATATTTTACTATTTACAAATATTTATAAATGTAAATTTATAATTTTTTGCCATTTAAATTATTTAAATGGTATTTTTTAATTGTAATAGTAAATAATTATTGCATAAATTGCCATAAAGTTGTAACATTTTAATATTATTACGAGATTGTAATAAAAATTTCTAACTATATTTTAGTTATGATTTTCTTTTATCCAATTTTGTAGCAATAAAGGAATTTACTTCTGTAATTTCCTAAATCAAAAAAGGGGGGGCCCAATTTGAAAAAAGCAAAACTAAAATTATTATCAGTGGTTACGGCTTTGGCTTTAGTCTCATCCTTAGGGATATCCGTAAAGGCTGACAGCAAATCATTTTCTGCAGACCAGCTAAAAAGCATTTTAGCTGAAAGCTACAAGAGTAGTTTGAAAGAAAATAGTAAGCTGGGCGAGTCATTAAAGGCCAAGCTAGGAATCAAAGATTCTTCTAATGACGGGGAGGTGAAAAATACAACAAGTAAAACTGATGAAAATCAGTTGACTAGAATTATAGTTCAACTTAGTGATAGTCCTGCTATCAATACCACATCTTCAAAGGACAAAGCTAAGGCTAATGAAGCTTCCGTTAAAAATTCACAAAAAGACGTTATAAGTCAAGTTGAAAAAATAACTGGAGTTAAAGTTAAAAGAAGCTTTGGCTATCTAGTTAATGGCTTTAGTATAGACGCTAAGCTAAAGGATGTTAACAAAATAGCAGCTTTAAAAGGTGTAAAGAAAGTATTTGAAGCAAATGTGTACAAGCCTGATATGTATTATGCTAAGCAAATTACTGGTGCAACAAGTGTATGGAATCAGGATAAATACAAGGGTGAAGGTATGGTAGTAGCAATAATTGACACAGGAATCGACTACACCCATAAGGATTTAAAAATCACTGACGCTTCAAAGGACAAGCTGAACAAGACTTCCGTAGATGCTGCTACTTCAAAGCTCAATCACGGAAAATTCTATACTGACAAAGTCCCTTATGCATATAATTACGCTGATAACAACGACAACGTAATTGATACTACCGGAGAAATGCATGGAATGCATGTGGCTGGAATAGTAGCTGCTAACGGCGCAGATGATCCTAATTTCAAGTCTGTAGCTGGAGTTGCTCCAGAAGCTCAACTTTTGGATATGAAAGTTTTCTCAAACAATCCTCATAACTCAGATTCAGCTTACGACGATGATATAATAGCTGCTATTGAAGACTCAGTAAAGCTTGGAGCAGATGTTATCAATATGAGCTTAGGTTCCTCCTCTGGATTCAATGATGCAGATTCTCCTGAGCAGATAGCAGTAAATAACGCTACTGATGCTGGAGTTATAGTTTGCGTAGCTGCAGGTAATGATGGCGAGTCAACTAATACCAACAGCTGGAATCAACCAGAAAATCTATTAGGAACAAAGGATACCTCAACTGTTGGATCACCTGGTACTACTCCATCGGCATTAACAGTAGCTTCTATGGAAAATACTAATTTAGTTGGAAAAGCTTTATCTGTAAACATAGGCTCTCAAACAACTAGTATGGTATATGCTGATGTCCAAGGTGATGATTACTCTTCACTTAAGACTCCTCATGATTTAGTATATTGTAATTTAGGTAATCCTGATGATTTTACTGGAAAGGATTTATCAGGAAAAATCGCTCTAATTAAGAGAGGAGCTATAGCCTTCACTGATAAAGTTACAAATGCCGAAAAGGCCGGTGCTGCTGGAGTCATTATTTTTAATAATGATGGTAAAAATGACTTTATTCAGATGAGTGTTACTAATTATGATATACCTGCACTTTCAGTAGGAAACAACGATGGAGACACACTTGTAAAGAATATTTCATCCGTAAAAGTATCTATTGATGGTTCATTGATGGGAGTTGAAAATGTTGATAAGGACGATATGTCTCAATACACTTCCTGGGGTCCTACCGAAAGCTTAGATTTTAAGCCTGAGATTACCGCTCCTGGTGGAGATATATATTCTTTGGCTAACAACAATGGCTATCAATCAATGAGCGGTACTTCCATGGCAACTCCTAATACTTCTGGATCAGAAGCCTTGGTGATACAATCAATAAAAGCTAGAAATATAGGATTAACAGGAAAAGATGCTGTTGAATTTGCTAAGCGTACTATTATGAATACAGCTACTGTAATGAATGATAAGTATAACAGTCATGTACCTTATTCTCCTAGAAGACAAGGTGCTGGACTTATAAATCTTCCTTCTGCTGTAACTAATAATGTTATAATAACAGATTCAACAGGAAATGCAGGGGTAGCACTTAAAAGTTTCTCTGAAACTACAAAAAGTTTCGATTTAACTTTGAAAAATTATGGTGGAAGGGATGTTACCTATACTCTTCCTGCTGCAAAACTATTATCAGAGTATAACACTGAAGACGGTGCTATATATGAAGATGCTGTTAATGGCGGACAAGTTTCCTTTGACAAATCCAGCGTAACAGTACCTGCCGGTGGTACAGCTAAAGTTACTGTTACTATTAATATACCAAGTGACACAAGTAAATTTGCTACAGACAATTTTGTTGAAGGTTTCGTAAGTTTTGATTCTTCAACAAACAGCGCACCTTCTTTGTCAGTACCTTTTATGGGTTTCTATGGTGATTGGGCTGCATTAAACATTGTAGACAAACCCGCTGATGACTCTCAGTCTACAACTGGTGCTACTTGGCTTGGAACTCTAACAGATGCAGGTTTTTCGTTTATAGATACTGCAGATTATGATCCAGATAAATTAGGCTTTTCGCCAAATGATGACGGACTTCAAGATTTAGTTGCTCCAAACCTATACATGCTTAGAAATGCTAAAAATGTAACAGTACAAATATTAGACAAAAATAAAATTGTACTTTCGAACCTATATACTCAAAGCAATGTAAGCAAAACTTCCTTAGAAGACTTTGTAGGGGGAAAAACTAATGGTACTACATTAAGCAATGCAAAATGGGATGGAACCATATATGATGCTGCTACAGGTGAATATAAGGCAGCTTCTGAGGGACAGTATTATTACAGAATATTAGCTACTGCTGATTATCCAGGAGCTCAAGCTCAAACTACTGATATTCCTGTAAAAATTGATAATACAGCTCCAACAGAAACTATAAGTTCAGCTGTTGCAAATACAGACGGCACTTACCACATTCAGTGGACAGCTTCTGATACTGGAACCGGCATATATTCCCAGTTGATATTGCTATATGTTAATAATCAGCTAGTACTCGTTAATAAAGGAGTTTCTACTGATGCTTCTGTAGTTAAGAATTTCAAACAGACTGGCAATAATTTCAGTGCAGATATAACTGTTAATCCAGAATCTAGGAATAATGTTGCCATTGCAATGTTAGATAATGCCGAAAATATTAGTGTAGCTTCTAAAGAATTCGAAGTAGGCACTGTACCAAAAGTAGAAATAAGCAATCTTCAAGATGGTCAATTCGTATCTAAAAACGACTTAGATCCTTCCGGCTATTATGATGTTTTTGGAGAAGTTTCTTCGGATGTAGCTTCTTTAACTTTAAATGATGTAACTGCTGAAATTAATTCCGGAGTTTTTGATGCAGCACTTTCTTTAAAAGAAGGAAAAAATGCTATTACTGCAATTGGTAAAGATTCCTCTGGTAAGACTATCTATAACAGTAGCTATACTGTAACTTTAGATACATCAGCTCCAGCACTTACTATATCAACTGCTGGATATACTGATGATAATAGCATAATTAAATCAGATGCTGATTTTATCGATATTACTGGAAATGTTAAAGATGATAATCTAGCTACACTCCTAGTTAATGACGATGAAGCTAACATTGATACTAACGGAAACTTTAAAGTTAATGTTGCATTACTTAATGGATTAAATACTATTGCTGTACAAGCAATAGACAAAGCTGGTAATACTACAGTTAAGGACATTAATGTTCTTTATACTAATCCTAACGGTGCATTTACAGTTAATTTTGATAATTTAGCTGGCTTCCAAACTTTAACTGAAAAAGATACAAAAGATGATGTTTACACTATAAAAGGTTCTGTAAATCATGCTATTAAGAACTTTACTATAAACGGTGCAGCTGTTAATGTGAAATCGGATAACACTTTTGCTGTAGATGTTAAATTAAACCAAGGAACAAATGTCATAAAATTATATGCTGAAGACAATGGAGTTGTATACTATAATTATGGTTACAAAATCCTTTATGACTCAAAGGCACCAATTCTTGCATTAACTTCTCCTGTAGCTAGAGCTGATGGCAAGATTTATACTAAATTAGGAACTGTTAATTTAATTGGTAAGGTTACTGATAATTTATATGGCTATAGCCTTTATTTAAATGGTAATATGGTGTTAAATTATGATAAGTACCCTTCAAATGATTCTACTGCATTAACCAAAGATTTTAACATTCCTGTTAACGTAAAAGATGGTGACTATATAACTCTAAGTGCTATTGATGAATTTGGAAATACAGCAGAGGATAAAGTTCAAGTAGTTGTGGATAATACAGCTCCTGCTGCTCCACAAATAATTCCTAGCACTACAGTCCCAACGAATAAAGCTGTAAATATAAGCTTTAGTGATTCTGACAAAGATATAGACTACTATGAATATAGCTTTGACGGTAGCCATTTCTTCAAATATGAGGGCAAATTATCTACTGATAAAAATACCGATGTATATGCAATAGCTGTGGATTATGCTGGAAATACAAGCAACATATCTAACATGAAAATTGACAATATAGATACAGTAGCTCCAGATGTTAAAGTTTCAGGGGTTGCTGATAAGGGAATATATACTTCAGCGGTTACTCCTGCGATTACTTCTACAGATCCAACTGCTACAGTTGTAGCTACTTTAAACGGAGCACCTTATACTTCAGGTATACCAATAAATACTGTAGGTGACTATACACTTTCAGCATACACTGTTGATAAGGCCGGTAACCAATCTCCTACTGAAACTTTAAAATTCACTCTTGCTTTTGCTGCAAATACTGTATCAAAAGCTGGAACTAGCACAATAGTAGTAGATGATAGTGATCTACAAAGTACTTCTTCAGTGCTATCTTACACTGTAAGCAATGCTGACAATATAGGAGTTGAATTACCTTATTCCATTCTTAATGCTTCTAATAAAGCCTTAGCATTAAATGGAGACAGGGTAGGAATATCCCTCCCAACCAGCGTATTTGCTAAAAAGGCAGGCAGCAAGATTAGTTTAACTGCTACCTTAAATACGGCAACTTCTACCAGCGGATTAAAAATAGCTGGAAAAGTTTATGATTTCAATTTATATCAAACAGATTCTGCTGGAACAGCAACTCATATAACCAGCTTTAATGGTGCAGTTGCTACAATAGTAATGAAGCTATCTGCTGATGATATTAAAGGATTAGATGCCTCAAGGCTTGCCGCATACTATTACAACGAAGCTACTAAAGCTTGGGAACTTGTTGGTGGAGCTTTTGATGCAAACACTAGTACATTAACATTTACCACTCCACACTTTAGCACTTATGTAGTAGCTGAAAAGCCTAAAACTACTAGCACTACAGGCGATAGCGGATCAGGTACAAGTGGTTCTGGCTCAGATTCTTCAAGTTCAAATAGTTCAACTTCTAGTAGCAAACCTACCAAATTAGTACAAACTGGTTACTTCCTAGATTCTACTGTACTTTCCGGAATCGGAATAGTATTTATAGTTTCCGGAGCGGCTATAATAATTTTCAGAAGAAAAAGAACCGAATAGCATAAAAAAATAGGGAGGATAAAATCCTCCCTATTTTTTATACATTTCTTTAAGCTTTTTTCTTATACTTTTAGCATCTTTAAGAAATTCTTTTAAGTTAACTTCCCTATCATGATTTGAAAATTTAGTTTCATTATATATATCAGTAACATTTGCAATAGATCTTTTATCCACGGTATGTTTAACCTCATTGTATAAATCGCCAGCACTCATTGATTTTTTGTATACTCCCAAATCATTTGCTGCAATTAAAATTGTTTGATAATACTTCATTATCTTCCCTTTAATTCCTTGATAATTAAATACATTTTTCCAAAATCCTTTATTTTCACTATTACTTACGGTTATAGTTTCTTTTTCAATGTCATCTTCCTTTAAAGAATCATTTGACACGCCTTTTTTATAATAGACATTGTACAGCCTGTACATAATTAATATTATAGCTAGAATTAGAAGAACCTTAATTACAGCTCCAAGCAAATAATTTGGCGGACTGTGCTGCATATTATCAGGTATCTTGTCTGGTTGCCTCATTGTGTATTTAGCTATCTTATTTTTAATCGAAGGATCCTTTATATTAAACAAGGCAAAGAATAAATTAAATATAGGAGTTGCTATCAATGCTAAAAATCCTATTATTACATTACCTACATTATTAATTACAACAAAAATCATATTCACTATTCGTGAAGCAATAGTGTTGTTGCTTAATACCAATGCAGCTACAATAATAATTCCATCCACTTTCTTAGACTTTTTTTCAGATATTCCAAAATAGGCTCGCCTCATGCTTCTCATTAGTATTAAAGAAACTATTATATATACAGTATATATCATTACTATACTTGTATCTCCTTCTAATATAGAAGCAAATATTCCTACAGTTCCAAGTATTATCATATTCATTTGTAACACTTGCTGGTATGTAGGATATGTCATATTTTTCTTTTGATCGTAATAAATTATCATCATATTAGTTATAAGAAAAATAATGTTTACAATGTTTAACTTCAAAACATAAATAATTAATAATAAAACCAAGGAAAATGCCACTGTCATACACTTCATTTTATTATTGCTTTCATTTGCGTTTACAAAATGATTATAAAGCATTGAAGACGCAAATCCTATAATTAGAATCCCCCAATTAGCGCTATTTTTGCTTACTAAGTTTAATAAAGCGTTCCAAATACAGTAATTAAATATAGTATAGTTCAATCCGAGTAATAATTTCTTGCTATCAATCTTCATCTTTATTCCTCCTTACTATACTATATTTTTCTATGCCTGCAATATAATCAACTGAATTATCTTTAGACGCATCCACAATTTTAAACATATATCCTGAATGCTGTGCTCTTTTAAGTAAGTTTATACTTTCTAAATCTAGGCAAGAGGTTACAATTATATAAGTTGTATTTCTATCCAAAATATTTATTTTATGATTTAAGTATTCATAAAAATTAATTCTAGATCTTACATCAGCTCTTCCGCATAACTCTAATATTGAATTCAAGGAATTTAATGAAGGTTCAATTGTATCATTATTTGAATCAATATGATATCCTACAATATGAGCATTAGTCCACATGCCCACAGGTATTCCTTGTGCTATGCTAGCATTTGATAGAGAAGCTGCCAATTCTATAGCTTCTTCTGCTCCTTGAAAATCTGAATTAACTATATATTTATCCATATCGAGAATAATTATTATATTTGTATCATGAGTATAATCATATTCTTTTACCATAAGATTGCCTAATCTAGCACTATACTTCCAATTAACATCCTTCATTCTATCACCGGCAGAATATTCTCTAATGCCTTTAATATAAAGATAATCCTTGTACATCCATCTTCTTATAATATTATCCCCTTGAATACTCGTACCATTGATTTTTAAATTATCTAATTCTCTTATATATGGCGCTACCACTATTTCTTTACTGGAATATACTTCATGGTCTTCAGTTGAGAACCCAAATATATCCCCTACGGATATCTGCATTTTCTTAAAACGATATACGCCTCTCCTATCTATATGGAGCTTAAAGGTCTTTTTAACTCTTTCATAAGAGGATATACTAAAATTATTTATTATATTAGCAAAATTAGATTGATATACTATATGAGCTCCTTTAGATTCCTTTAATTCCAGCGGCACCACTTCAGATATGTTAAGAAAAAAAACAGGCAATTTTTTATTATTCTCTATTACAATTTTCATCTTAAAAACTTCCCCTGAAGTTACTACCTTTTTATCTATCTCTCTACTTATTTCTACTGAATTAAGTCCTTTAGTTTTTGTAAAGTAAGATATTCCATATAGTATTAAAACCACAATTAAAAATATTATATAAGTAACCATTTTTTCACCTATTAAATCTTCTCTAATGGTGCTTTAATATCATTTAAAATATTAGTAATTATTTCCCTTGATAAATCATTTTTAAAGGTGCTAGCTCCTACCGGCTTAATCCTGTGGCTTAATATATGTACTGACATTTCCTTAACATCTTCAGGTATAACGTAATCTCTTCCACTTATAGCAGCAAGAGCCTGTGAGCCCTTCATTAAACTTAAAGAAGCTCTAGGTGAACATCCCATTTCTATATTTTCATCATTTCGTGTTTTAAATACAATATTTAAAATATAATTTTTTATATCGTCACTTACAAATACTTTTGTATAATTGCTTTGAACATATTCTATATCTTCTTTAGTAACTACCGCTTTAATTTCCTCAATAGGATCTTCCGAAATAAATCTATCCAATATAGCTCTTTCTTCTGAATATTCAGGATATCCCATGCTGAGCTTAATAAAAAACCTGTCTAATTGCGCTTCAGGAAGCGGAAAGGTACCGAACTGTTCTACTGGATTTTGAGTAGCAATTACAAAAAAAGGCTTAGGTAATTTTTTTGTTTCTCCCTCAACTGTAATTTGTCTTTCTTCCATACTTTCAAGCAAAGCTGACTGAGTTCTTGGTGTAGTTCGATTAATTTCATCTGCTAGTACTATTTGACTAACAAGTGGTCCTTTTCTATATTCAAATTCTCCAATCTTCTGGTTGAAATAATATATTCCTGTTAAATCCGAAGGCATTAAATCTGGTGTGAATTGTATCCTTGTAAAGCTACAGTCCATGGATTTTGCAATAGTTCTTGCTAGCTTAGTTTTACCAACCCCAGGAACATCTTCTAATAAAACATGACCAGAACATATAAAAGCCACAATAATTTTATCAATTTTATCTTCTTTTCCTACAATAACCTTCCCTATATTTTTTCTCAACTCATTCTTAAAATCTACAAATTTAGATACTTCCATTTCTAGTCCTCCAATTGTTATAAAATATATATATAATTATACTACTTTTTAGCTATATTCAGTAACAAATTTTTCAAAGAAAAGCAGCATTAGTTATCATAAGACATTTTTCACATCTCTCATAATAATCTAATACTGCTTTAAATAAATTATTTTTTTATGAAATTTTAAATATTACCTTACTATCTTCAATTTACACAATAACTATATATTATTGGAAGATAAACATAAGTACAAACAATATTGATATTACATACATAGGTACAGGTATTTCTTTGCGTTTTCCTGCAGCTAATTTAATTAAAACATAGGATAAGAATCCAAGTGCAAGTCCATCAGTTATTGAATAAGTAAGTAATGTTAATATTAGTGTTATAAATACAGGGAATCCTTCAGTTATATCACTGAAATTAACTTTAGTAATAGGCTCTATCATGATAGCACCTAAGAAAATAAGTACTGGACCTGTAGCATAGCCAGGGATAGATGTAAAGAATGGTGCAAACACTAGTGATATTGCAAATAAAACTGCAATAACAATTCCTGTAAGTCCTGTTCTTCCGCCTTCAGCTATTCCTGATGCTGATTCAACATAAGCTACAGGAGTAGAAGTTCCTAAACATGCGCCGATAGTAGATCCTACAGCATCTGCTGTAAGTACTTTGTCTGAGTTCTTAACATTTCCTTTTTCATCAAGGTATCCAGCCTTTGAAGCAAGTCCTATTAAAGTACCAACACTATCAAATATATCTATACATAGCATTGAGAATATTATACCTAGAATTTTTAAGCTAAATATATTAGAAAAATCAAACTGTAAGAATACTGGACCAACTGAAGGTGGTGCAGATACGATTTTACCTGGTGCAGGGGTAACTCCAAATATCATACCTACTATATATATAGCAACCATTCCTATTAAAAATGATCCTTTAACCTTCTTTTGATATAATACAGCAATTAACATAAGTCCTAATAATGCTAGTAAAACCTTTGGTGTAGTCACATTTGCTAGACCAGTTAAAGTAGCGGAATCAACTATGATTCCTGCATCCTGCAAGCCTATAAATGCTATAAAGAATCCTATTCCGATGCTTATTGCATATTTTAAAGTTTGAGGAACGCTGTCAATTATAATTTGTCTTATCTTAAATACATTTAATAGTAAGAATATAATTCCTTCTATAAAAGATGCAGCTAAAGCTGTCTGCCATGAATAATGGAATTTTAAGCATATAGTGTAAGTAAAGAATGCATTAAGTCCCATACCAGGAGCCATTCCAAATGGATAATTAGCTACTAAGGCCATGATTACAGTTCCTATTAATGATGCTAATGCAGTTGCAGCAAAAACAGCATTGATTGGCATTTTAGTTTGTCCTAATATTGTAGGATTAACTGCTAATATGTATGCCATAGTAACAAATGTTGTAATTCCTGCTAGTATTTCTGTTTTCACATTAGTTTTGTTTTCTTTGAGCTTGAATAATTTTTCTAACATGATACCCTCCTAAAATGTTTTTAGATTTAACTATACGTATTCTTCTACAAACTCCTAAAAATAAAAAATCCCCCTATATTAATAGGGAGTTTATAGGTAAAATACTTATAAACACCCGTAGTCAAATCATTTTCGGTGATCTGGTAGAAACACTTAAGCCATATTCTTAAGCATATACGAGTAAATTGATCTAAATATTATCTTTGCGATTACATTAATTATATTACATCATTTTATAAACTTAATCAATAGAATTTCTATTATTTCACGAACTTTTTTTATACTTTTTACGTAAACGTTCAGCTTTTTGTAGTAAAACACAAAAATGCCGCCTCATATTTATGAGACAGCATTCTTATTAGTATTACATTACCAAAGAAATTATTTTGTGTATTTAAAATGCAATAACTTATGAGCTAAGCCTTCACCTGGCTTGCCAAAATAGCTGTTATACATTTCTTGTATAGCTCCATTTTCGTGAGATTTTCTTTTTGGAAGGTGAGCATCTTGATTATATAATACGGAAGCTCTCTCAGCTATAAAATTAACCTTTTCTCTTAAAGCTGCACTTACATGCGGTTGTCCACCACCATTTATACATCCGCCTTCGCAAGCCATAACTTCTATAAAATGATACTGCTTTTCATTAAGCTTTCCAGAGTTCATGAATGAAAAGAAGTTAGCTCCTCCATTTATTACTGCTACATTATATGTGTTTCCTGCTATCTCAACAGATGCTTCTTTTATACCCTTAAGACCTCTAACAGCTGTATACTCAACCTCTTTAAGGTCTTTGTTTTCTATGAAGTCCTTAGCGCTTCTAAGAGCTGCTTCCATAACTCCACCAGTAGCACCAAATATAA
Organism: Clostridium sp. 19966; assembly: GCF_032335695.1. Classification (NCBI taxonomy): domain Bacteria; kingdom Bacillati; phylum Bacillota; class Clostridia; order Eubacteriales; family Clostridiaceae; genus Clostridium; species Clostridium sp. 19966. The sequence continues at coordinate 144,385 of NZ_JACTOJ010000010.1, read as the reverse complement.
CACCTGCACCAGAATATTCACCCATTGCTGGATCAGCTGCACTATCTTCAAGAGTTGCAAAATTGATTTTTGCATCTTTTATCATTTTAGCAAGTTCTCTAGTAGTAATAACTGCATCAATTTCTCTTAAGCCATCCTCAGTTTGCATCTCTTCCATATCTGCTTCAAATTTCTTAGAAGTACAAGGCATTACAGTTACAGTAAACACCTTCTTAGGATCAATTCCTGCTATCGATGGATAATAAGTTTTTGAAGCTGTACCAAATATTTGTTGTGGAGATTTTGCAGAAGATAAATTACCCAAATACTCAGGATAATAGTTCTGTGCTAATCTCACCCAGCCTGGACAGCAAGAAGTAAACATTGGGAAAGGTCCATTCTTTTCTATTCTTTGCTTTAACTCTGTAGCTTCCTCCATTATAGTCATATCTGCACCAAAGTTGATATCAAATATCTTATCAAAGCCTAACATTCTAAGAGCAGTGTATGTTTTTCCTGTAACATCTACCCCAAAGCCCATGTTGAATAATTCTCCTAGGGATGTTCTTACTGATGGAGCCATAGCAACAATAACATGCTTTTCTTCATCTGCCAAAGCATTCTTTACTCTTTCCATATGAAGTTTTTCTGATAATGCGTCTACTGGACATGAAACAATACATTGTCCACATAGTAAACAATTTATTTCGTCCACACATTTATCTCCCTCAGTTCCTATATATCTAACACCATCTTTTTCTTTGAACTTAAGTACGTGTGCACCGGCCTTATTAGCACAAGTAGCCACACATCTTCCGCAAAGCACACATTTAGTTCTATCCATAACTAATGATTTACTTCTATCATCCATATATGGAGTTTTATCAGCTACAATAAAAGGCTTGGATGCTTTTGCTTTATGCTTTATAACAAGCTTTAGAAATTCACAATTTTCTCTTCTCTTACATGGACCACATTTAAATTCATGCTTATCAAGCAAATTAGATATTCTCTCTTTTACATGGTTCTGAACTTTTTCTGAATCAGTACTAATAACCATTCCATCTTCAGCAACAGTATTACAAGCAGTTACAACTTCATCTTTCCCCTCAATTTCAACAGCACATACACCACAAGTGCCTATATCATTGCAATCCTTTAGGAAGCATAAAGATGATATTTCTATATTGTTTCTTCTAGCTGCGGTTAAAATAGTTTCTTCACTATTTACAGTAATTTCTTTGCCATTAATAATAATATTTGCCATATTTTCACCCCTGAATTATATAACATTTATTGCACGAACTACTATCTATATAGTCATGAAATATAATGTTTTTAAAATTATACTTTGTTATTTATATCACAATTATATCATAAACTATTCTACTAAAAAATATATAACAGCCACAAGTATTTTTTTTAATATTTTTCAATATATATCCATTTTATACGTTTACATGGAATATTTTTATGGTTTTCATAGAAAATAAGCTATAATAGAAACATCCTATTATAGCTTATTTTTTATACTGTTGCATTTTTTGCTAATTAGCAGGAGGTGCTCCGAAAGATCCTCCACCTTGCATTTGCCCTCCACTTCTACTTGAAGAGCTCCTAGAAGATTTGCTTGAAGAAGAAGAGCTTGAACTACTTCTGCTGCCAAATTGCATCTGTAGGACTTTATCTCCTTCAGATAAACCTTCTTTTATTTCTATATAGCCATTGCTTTCTATACCAGTGGTTACCTTTGTAAGTTTCCCGTTAGCATTCATCATAAATCTATTTCTAAAACCTCCTCCTTGTGAACTGCTTCCCTGAGCAGATTGAGAGGTTTGATTTGTTTCTGAAGCTTGTGTATCTCCACCACTTGTTCCATCAGAATTAGGAACCATAACATACTTTTCACCATTTATGCTTATAACAGAAGATTGAGGCACCGCAATAGCATTTTCTGCACTTGCTGTCTGAATAGAAACATCTCCATTCATTCCTACTTTTAATTCTGAAATATCATTTAATTTTATTATTACCTGATAGCTAGTAGAATTATTATTAGTTACTCCTTGAACTCCTACGGATTCAACGGTTCCTTCATAGGACTTATTGGATATAGCACTAAATGTTATCATAGCTCTTTGTCCAGTTTTTACACTATTTATATCATTTTCATCCACTGTAACTTTCACTTTAAGGGAAGTTGGATCCATTAAAGACAATACTGATGTACCTGGCTGTACAGTATCACCGTTATTATTATTTTTTGCTGTGATTACTCCATTTATTGAAGAAACTACTGTAGCTTTACTTAAAGACTCCTCAGCTTGATCTAGCTTACTTTGAGCACTTGTTACTGAAAGTTTATCCAATGCAACCACATAATTTTTCTGAGTATTATAATCGTCTTCAGCGCTATTTAACGCATCTCTTACGCTGCTGCTATCTGAAGTGAAAAGTTCATCTCCGCTTTTAACTACATCGCCGTTTTTAACTTTTATATTAGTAAATGTACCATCATTATTAGGATATACATCCGTAGATACAGAAGCAAATGTTTTTCCACTTATGGTCTTGTTGTTTATTTCTATGTTGCAATCTAATCCAACACTTAATCCGCTGGCTTGGGATAAAGTTATAGTGGATACATAAGAAGCTGAATTACCGCTAGTTTGAGGCTGACCAGAGCTGGCACCTTCTCCTTTAGATCCTGACTGACCGTAGCTATGGCCAGAAGACAGCGCCGTTGAATTATTTGTATTCGTACTTGTGCTGCTTCCTGATCCTACAGTTCCAGTATATGTTTTGCCTCCAATAACTACTTGAACTTTTTCTCCCTGAGATAGAAGCTCCGCTCCAGGTGTATTAGCTGTTATTCCAACTTTTATGGAATTGGGATCTATTATAGTTAAAACTGAAGAATTTTTTGATATTGAATCCCCATTATTATTTTTTAGATTTGCAACCACACCACTAGTAGCAGCTTTTACTACCATGTTATTATAATCGTTCTGAGCTTTAGTCAAGCTATTTTGAACGCTCATCATGCTTTGTGAAGTGTTAGTAGCATCACTATTCGAATCATTTGTTAAAGATAAATTAGCATTATCAAGCTGAACCTTAGCTTGGTCTACATTATTTTGAAGATTATCACTACTAATTGTAAATAAAGTATCTCCCGATTTAACGGTATCTCCTACATTTGCTGTTAAATTGCTAATTTCACCATTGCTGTTAGGATACACATCTTTTATCACAGATGCATAAACACTACCTGTTCCTTCAATGGTGTTAACTAAACTCATACGTTTTGCTGTCACTGTAGTATAAGAAGCAACTGTAGAGTTTGTATTTTTGCTAGTAGTTAGCTTATTATATCCATAGAACCCACCTCCAGCTAATATTCCTACCACTACGCAGGCAATTAAAACTTTTATTATTTTTCGTTTCATCACTAATCCTCCCAACAGTACAAGAGCAACTTACCTAAATTAGATATATCTTTAGATTTTAGTTCATTTTAGTTGTTCAGTATGACAGTAAAAAGACAAATTTATGAACAAATTTTTAACAAGTTCGTTAACACTGTATTACATTCAACTTTTAAATAAATCCCATATTTTAAATCATTGCAAAAATCAAAACTAGCCAAAACATAGCAAATAAAAAAAAGAAGAAGAATGTGCATTATTCTCCTTCTTACTGATTTCTAATCTTATAAACTTGATATTTCATTCATTATGATATGTGCGGTATCCTCTATGGCTCTTTGCGTCACATCTATAGCCTTACATCCTAATTTCTTCATTACCTTATCAGAAAAATCCATTTCTTCTAATATTCTAGAATCGCTAGCATATTCTATGGTTGAAGATATTTTATTGAATTTATCCATTCTTTTCTTCCTAATTTCGATGAGCCTTATAGGATCTATTGTAAGTCCAATTATCTTTCTTCTTTCTATGTTAAACAACTCATCAGGTACTCCTACCTCTGGAATAAGCGGTAAATTAATTGCTTTAATACCTTTGTTTGCAAGATACATACATAATGGAGTTTTTGATGTTCTAGAAAGCCCTATGAGAACTACATCAGCATTTTTTAAACCTCTATAATCCTTAGAATCATCATACTGCATGGCAAATTCCATTGCCTCAATTCTCTTATAATACATTTCATCTAGCTGCCTTACCGCTCCAGGATTATATTTAGGTTGAAATTTTAACATGTTGGATGCAACATTTATTATTGGTCCAAGCACATTAACTATATTAATATTATTTTCTATGCATCGCTCAGTTAAAAATTCCCTTACATTAACAGTAATTATGGTTGAGACTACCATGCACTTACCACAATCTTGAAGTGATTTCATAAACTCCTCTACATCTTCTAAGGATTTCATATATGGCACTCTCTTTACTTCTACCTGATCTTCAAATTGACTGGATACAGCCATAGCAACCTGCTGAGCTGTTTCTCCTATAGAATCAGAAACTGCAAATATAGTAAGCATTTTATACACCAGCTTCCTTAAATTTATGCTCCATCCATTCAGTTAAATGATGAATTTTATATTTTAATATAGTCAGTAATAAGAAAAAGCCGCAGAAGCACAAAAGTACTTTTACATTAAAATATACATTAGACCAAATTGGACCAGCTATAGCTTCTCTATATCCATTTATAGCGTACTTAAAGGGCCATAGTGGCTCTAAAAACTGAAATATTTTAGGATTGGTTTCTATTGGGTATATTCCTCCAGATCCTGCTATTTGGAAAACCATCATTACTACTGCTACAGCTTTCCCCACATTGCCTAATAATGCTACTAAGGTAAATATTATTATAGTAAAAGTAAATGAAGTTAAAAGAGACATTATTATCATTAACCTCATATCCACTGGTTTAACTCCCAGTATATATATATCACCTAATGTAATTATAAGTCCTTGAATTAATGATATGGACATAAAAGTAAGCATCTTTCCAAAATGTCCATGGAACACTCCTATTAATTCTCCATCTTCAAATTCATCACATTCTGTAGTTAACAAGGATGAGCACAGGAGAGCTCCTACCCATATAGCCAGCACGGTATAGAAAGGTGTAAGTCCTACCCCAAAAGTTCCTACTCCATACACATCCTCTTCTTGAACATTTATAGGTGATGATAAAAATGAGGCTACATTATCTGGATTACCTTTTACCAAATCTACTATGTCTTGAAGATTTTTATCATTTAATGCTTCTGTTTCCTTATTCAAACTATCTATTAGCTGTTTAAAATCATCAATTTTTTGAACTAGCATATCATTTTGTCTTATAGTTATATCATTGCTACTAATGCCAACATCCGCCAAAGCATTTAATTGAGGTACTATTATTTTTAAATTCTGCAATATTTTATCAGCTTTATCTGTACCGCTAAGCAGCAATTTAGAAGTGCTCTGTATTGCCTGAATTGCGTTTGAGTAAAAATTATTTACTATTTGGGTCTCTTTTATGCTGATTTGATTATTTAAGTCTAAAGCCTGGGATAATAACTGATTAATATTATCTTTGGTTGTACCATTATCATTTGCAGTCTTTATCTGAAGAAGCATATTTTTTTCCTGAGTTATAGTTGACTGCAATGACTTTAAATAATTTATAGCTATATTCATAGAATCATTATTGACTAAATTATTCATATTAGAAATATACTGTATTAGAGTATCTATTAACCCATTGGTAGAATCCAATAAGTTAACCGCATCATCGATATTTTTATCTACATCTGCTTTGGATTGAGTAGAATTTACTACACCCTTTGTTTTATTTATAGAATCCCCTACTTTTTCATTTAAAACCTGAAGCTGAATTAAATCAGTTTTTGTATTATTTAAAGCACCTGTAAGTGTTTCATTAGTAGCATTTATGAGATCTTCATTGCTTTTTGTCACGGCTTGAAGGCTATTTATCTCATCTGTAATTTTAGGCAGATTCTTCTTTACATTATTTAAATAATCTTGAAGACTTTTAGAATCATTGCTGGCACTGTTAATATTATCTTTAATTTTACTTAAATCACTATTTGTAGAATTTAAAATATCCTTTAGTCCTGAAATCTTTTCTTTAGTTATACCCAATTCATTTTGTATTTTATTCATAGAGTCAATAGCCTCTTTATTTACTGTTTCTACAAAGGTCTGATTAATCTGTCTCGTGAGTTTATCCTTAGCTGCATCAGTTATTTTAGCAGCAATAGCATTAGCCTTTTGATTAGATTTATATATTATGTTAGGTTTTTGTGGGTTAGCAGTAGTTAAGGTAGCAACGCCTTCAGAAAAATTTTCTGGTATTTCTATAAGTGCGTAGTATTTTCCGCCATTTAATCCATAATCCCCATTCCACTCATCTACAAACTGCCATCCTATAGCCTTATTCTTTTTTAAGGAATCTACTATGCTATTTCCTACATTTATGCTGTTTCCATTGACAACTGCTCCATTATCCTTATTAACTATGGCTACTGGTAAATTTCCAGTATTAGCATAAGGATCCCAGCATGCTTTTATATTAATCCAAGCATACAGAGAAGGTATAAAACTTAGTCCAATCACTATAGCTAGAGCAGCATGATTTCTCTTTATTCTTTTTAAATCTCTAAAATATACTTTAAATATTTTTTTCATAGGACTTCCTTCCTTAAATTACGCAAAGTTAAATATTATTCAGCAATTCCTGATTTCTTAAATTTAGATTCAAAAGAATCTATAGCCTTATGAAGCTTTCCTTTGAGAAAATATCCAAGCAATATATATATTGCTGAAAATAAAATTAGTGATACTATATCTAAGGTCACTCCGCTAGCAAGAGGTCCTGCAATAGCTTCTCTAAAGCCGCCAACTCCATAAGTAAAAGGGCACAATGGCTGTATTAATCTAAAAATCCAAGGATCAACTTGTATTGGATATGTTCCTCCAGAACTTGGAATCTGCAATATTAAAAATACTATAGAAAACGCCTTTCCTAAATTACCGAAAACCGAAACCAAAGTATATACTATTATTGTATAAGTGATAGAACACATTACGGCAAACATTATCATAAGAGGCGCATTGACTGTATATACTCCTAAGAGAAATTTATCGCCTAGAGATACAATCAGCCCTTGGATTATACCAATAAATACGAAAGTAAGCATTTTACCAAAATGTTTTTGTCTTATAGTAAGCTTTTCACTTCCCTCAAAATCTTCAGTAACCTTAGTCTTTAATAATGATGTAAGAAGCAATGCGCCAACCCACAAGGCTAAGTTAGAATAAATTGGAGTCATAGATGAACCATAGTTTGGTATGCTGTACACATCCACTGTTTTAAGGTTAAAGGGATTAGTTAAAAAATCTGCCATAAATTCAGGTTTATTTTGAATTATGCTTATAATTTTAGTCACATCTTCATCATTAACACTTTGCAGTTTATCACTTAATTTGCTTATAATATCCTTATAAGCTGAAAGATCCTGATAAAGTTTTTTAGACAAATCTGAAGCAAGATCTGCGCCAGTGGTGGTTGTATTTATCATGTTATTTATTTGTCCTGTAAGTGCCTGCGCCTCAGATATCATGGTTTCAGAATCACTTATAGAATTAATAAGATTATTTGCTATAGAATTAAGTGGCCCTCTTGTAGTATTAATATATTGATTTATAGAATCGTTAATTTGCTTATCGATTGTACTAGCAAAATCCAATGCAGTATTCACAGTATCTTTGTTTGCATAATTAGATTTTATTATACTCTGCTGTATTTTATCAATATTAGTCTTTTCGTTTTCAAGATCCTGCTGCACTTGCTTTAAAGAAACTATCATATTAGCGATATTTTGATCTGATTGAGTTTGATTAATAGTTTCTAGAAAATTAATATCAGAATCTATAGCGCTATTTATAAAATCAATCTCAGTATAAATTCTCGATACCGTGTCGTTAGTTTCAGAGTTAAGAGTATCTGTGGTGCTTGATTGCAATGTTTTTAAATCCTTTATTATAGCTTCATTAGTAGCTAGTGATTGATTCAAATTATACTGAACATTATCATAAGACTTATTTATTCCATCTCTAGTATCATTTATTAAACCTTTTGTATCCTCACTATCCTTTTGCATTTCAGAAAATGTATTGCTTATCTCCGGTAAGGCTGATTGTACCACTTTAAGGAAGTCCTTTAAATTATCTGCCTTATCCCCCACCAATTGAAGCGACTGCATTATAGTATTCATATTGTCATTCAATTTTACAATTCCATGCTTGAGATCAATTATTTTATCTTTATTTCCTTCAATCTGATCTTTATATCCATTCACAGAGGATATAAGCGTCTTATCTACAGTTTCAACAAAGTTAGTCGTAATGGTATTTACAATGCTTCCTTGAGCTGAATTAGTTATTTTTCCTGCTACAGGATTAGCTTTTGTGTCTACCTTATATACAACTTCTGGTTTTGTAGTTTTATTTGTTATAAAACTAGTTAAATTTTGAGAAAAATCCTCTGGGATTTCTATCATTGCATAATAAGTTCCGTCTACTACTCCCATATCGGCATCTTTGGAATTTACAAATTTCCATCCGATAGCTTTATTATTTTTAAGAGCTTCCTCAACATTTTCTCCTGCATTTAATTTTTTTCCCATTACCTCTGTTCCCTTATCATTGTTTACTACTGCCACAGGTATAGTGCCTGTATTTTTATAAGGGTCCCAACAAGCTAATATATTTATCCAGGCGTATAACGAAGGCAAAATACTGAGACCTGCTATTATTATGAGTGCGATGGGATTCTTTCTTATGCTTCTCAAATCTCTTTTTACTACTTTTAATAATTCTTTCATTAATTCACCTCAAATTTACTATACAAGAAATAATATTCATATGCAAATTAACATAGACTCTCGGTAAAGAAACCCTAATTTCTAGTTAGCAAGTACTTATTATTATATCTCTAAACATAATTATTATATAAAATTTTACCACAAAAATCATCATAGCCAATAAAAAACTGATTAATTTTTACATTGTAAACCTTTTATTTTTCGCCTAAATTATTGGAGTTTTTTTCTGTTATTACTAACTGTTACAAAGTATATATAAAATTTGTGTTTTCTTTTTAACAATTTTGGATTATAATATGGCTTGAAGAGAAAAACAAGAAATAAATATTCTCTCTGTTTTATATAATAATTGCATTTTCCAAATTATTTGTGAGAGAATACTATTATGTGTTTCTTTTCATAAAATTAAATTTATAGTAATGGAGGTTCATATATGTTAGTTTCCGCAAAAGAAATGTTAAACAAAGCAAGAGATGGAAAATATGCTGTTGGTCAATTCAACATAAACAACTTAGAGTGGACTAAAGCTATTTTACTTACTGCACAAGAAAATAATTCACCTGTTATTCTTGGTGTATCTGAAGGTGCAGGTAAATATATGTGTGGCTACAAAACTGTTACCGCTATGGTAAAAGCAATGATTGGAGAATTAAATATTACTGTTCCTGTTGCTTTACACTTAGATCACGGCAGCTATGAAGGAGCTTATAAGGCTATTGAAGCTGGATTCTCATCAATAATGTTCGATGGATCACATTATCCAATAGCTGAAAATATAGAAAAGACTAAGGAATTAGTTAAGGTAGCTAATGAAAAAAATCTTTCTTTAGAGGCTGAAGTTGGTTCTATCGGAGGAGAAGAAGACGGAGTTATAGGTGCCGGCGAAATCGCCGATCCTAAAGAATGCAAGCAAATAGCTGATTTAGGTGTTACTATGTTAGCTGCCGGTATAGGCAATATTCATGGTAAATATCCAGCAAACTGGAAAGGCTTAGATTTCGGTGCTTTAGCTGAAATAAAGAAGCTTACTGGAGACATGCCTTTAGTTCTACATGGCGGTACTGGAATACCTGCAAATATGATTAAAGAAGCTATCTCTCTAGGAGTTGCTAAAATAAATGTAAATACTGAATGTCAGTTATCCTTTGCTGAAGCTACACGTAAGTACATCGAAGCTGGAAAAGATCAGTCTGGAAAAGGCTTTGATCCTCGTAAGCTTTTGGCTCCTGGCTTTGAAGCAATAAAAGCTACAGTTAAAGAAAAAATAGAACTATTTGGTTCAGTTAACAAAGCTTAATATTTAATAAAAAGCGATGTGATTTTTATTTCACATCGCTTTTTTATTCTCTAAATATCTTATATTTCTCTAGTATTGTACTTAAGCCATTGTTTTTCTTCTTGGTTTAAGAATGGATAAAGCTTTTTATACACTGTCTTATGATAATCATTAAGCCACTTTTTTTCTTCCTCTGCAAGCATCTCTGGATCGATTCCCTCCAAATCTATTGGACAATATGTAATGATATCAAATCTCATAAACTGACCAAATTCGGTTTTTTCGTCTTCTGCAACTACCATCATATTCTCCGTTCTTATACCATGCTTACCTTCTTTGTATATTCCCGGTTCATTAGTTAATATCATTCCCTTTTCCAATTTAATGCTGTTAGGTACTTGGCTTAACCTTTGAGGTCCCTCATGCACATTTAAGAAGAAGCCTACCCCATGACCTGTGCCGCATTTATAATCCAATCCATATTTCCAAATAGGCTGTCTTGCTATGATATCTAAATTTGATCCTGTTGCTCCATATAAGAACTTTACTGAACTTAAAGCAATATTTGCTTTTAATACCAATGTAAAATCTTTTCTCTCTTCTTCTGAAATATCTCCTAAAACAAAAGTTCTTGTTATATCTGTAGTTCCGTTAAAATACTGCCCACCTGAATCCACTAAAAAGAATCCTTCTGCTTTTAATGTATAATCGCTTTCTTCAGTAGCCTTATAATGCATCATTGCTGCATGTTCCTTATATCCAGCTATAGTATCAAAGCTTATACCGGCAAATAGATTACCTTGTCCCCTAAATTCTTCTAATTTATCAGATGCTGAGATTTCAGTAACAATTCCTTTTTTTACTGAATCCTTTAACCACTTTATGAATTTCACCATAGCAACACCATCGCTTACTTGGCAATCTTCCCAATTCTTAATCTCAGTATCATTCTTTATACTTTTTAATGCCGTAGTGATATTGTCTTCTTCAACCAATTTCACCGAATCATTTATAGCTCCAATAAGGTATGCATTAGTAGCGCTAGGATCGAATAATAGCGCTTCATCCTCAGTTAGTGACTTTAATACTGCAAAGGTTTCTTCATAGTCTTTTATAGTAATTCCGCTCTCTAAAAGTTCAACTGCAATGTTTTCCTGCACCTTTTTCTTATCTACAAATAAGTAACATTCAGTCAAAGTTATTAATAGATTTGATAAAAACACAGGATTGCATGGTACATCATTTCCTCTCAGATTAAGAGTCCAAGCTATATCATCTAATGATGTCACTAAGTAATGAGTTGCTTTTTTCTTATCCATTTCTTTTCTTATTTCATTAATTTTATCTGCCCTGCTTTTACCCGCATACTTGTCATCATGAAGAAATACTTTTTCTTCAGGTATGGCAGGTCTATCTTCCCATATTTTAGATATTAAATCAATATTGATATTTATATTTATTTCTTTTAGGGAAAATTGTTTTTTCATCCCCCTTAAGTTTTTAAATGAAACTACTCTTCCATCTATTCCAACCACACTTCCTTTTTCAAGGGTGTCACTTAGCCACTTTTCAACCGACGGTACTCCTGGATCTACCATTCTAAAAAGCTTTATCTCTGTTCCTTTAAGCTGCTTTTCTGCTTGGATGTAGTATCTACCATCAGTCCATAGTCCAGCATGAGTCATTGTTACTACCACAGTGCCAGCGGAGCCAGTAAAGCCTGATATCCACTGTCTGCATTTGAAATATTCTGCTACATATTCACTAAGATGATAATCAGCACTTGGTACTATATAAGCATCTATTTCATTTTCTTTCATTAGCTTTCTTAAATTTAAAAGTTTTTCTTCTATTTTCATAAGTTTTCCTCCTTTAGATTTTATTGTATCTATATAAAACATCAGCCATAAAAATACTTATAATGCCTGATAATAGCTTGGCAACAACAAAAGGCAGTATCATATTAGGTGCAGCAGCGGATACAAAGCCTAATTGTCCCCCAAATACAAATGCACCGCTTATGGCAAAGGCTGTACATATAAGTTTTCCCTTTGGATTCATTTCCTTATAATTTGAAAATACCAACAAGTTACTAGCTAAATTCCCTATTAGGCATAAAATAGATACTGAGTTAATTTTAAACCTTTCTGACATTACTTCAAGCCTATATTTGAAAATTTTATTTATTACTTCCAGCATGGTATAAGCTCCTGCTAAAACTAATGCTATTCTTAAAACAATTACAGCAGATTCAGATAAAGGTGCTAATCCTTTAAAAATCATTATTCCAAATATGCTGTTTACCCCTTCCGCAGCTAGCCCAAAAATACTAAGTACAATTATCAGTCTTCCAAAATAACCGAATATCTTTACAGTTATGCTTGTAAGCTTTAGCAGGAAGAATGTTAAGATAATATCAAAAATCAAAATTGGTATGAGATTCCAACACAATGTTTTTAAATTCAGATTGCATAAAAGCCCTGCTGCAAAACATCCCACAGGAATACTTATTATGCCCACCATGGTTCCCTTGGAAAAATAAATTTCATCCTCTTTTCCAATCATACCTAAAGCCACAGGTATGGAAAAGCTTAAAGTAGCCCCCATAGTAGAAGCTATTATTATACCTGAAAATAATGCCATGGGCTTTGAATATGCTAATTGAAGAGACATGTTATATCCGCCCATATCTACAGCAAAAAAAGAAGCTGGGAATATGGAGGGATCGAAGCCTCCAGCTTTACTGATAGGATATATAATTTTAATTAAAAATTTTGATATTATTGGAGCTAAGGAATATATTCCAACCATTCCTATGGCAAGTCCACCCATGGACTTTATTCCTTCCTCAAATTTTATACCAAGATTAAGCTTATTCCCTAATAAATAATCAATTGCACCTACTATAAAAAAAATACCTATTACATATAAAATAATTTTATCCATTGTTAATTCTCCAATAAAAAAGTGAGGTTTTCATCTCACTTTTTGTAAAATCATAAATCAAATATTGTTCCAATAGCTGTTATTTTGTCAATTAAATCTTCCCTAAAATCAAAGTCATCGCTTTTTAAACTATTTATTGTTACACCATGAGATTTTCCAGTAGAATGAATATATCTATTATCTCCAATATACATTGCCACGTGTCCAGGAAAAAAGATCAAGTCTCCTGGCTTTATTTTATCTATACTTATGGACTTCATGTATTTCTCCTTAAGCTCCGCATCCCTATATATTGTTATACCGTTAAGCATATAAGCCATAGAGCATAGACCTGAACAATCTATCCCCATTGGAGTTTTGCCTCCCCATCTGTATTGAACTCCCAAGTATTGCTTTGCTATATAAACAAGATTTTCTCTTATTTTATCTTCATCTTCCTTTACTGATAAGTTTTTAAACTCTTCTAGGAAAGGTGCTTTTATCCAGGCTTTAGTTTTATCTGGCAGCTCTACCTCTTTCCAATTATCTTCAGTTTTTCCTGTTACACTTAAGATTGCTCCTCTGGTAACAGTTTTTAAAATATTGCTTTGGTAGTATGGTTTTACCATTATATCTGCAAAGGATTTATACACATGAGCTTTAGCAATTTTCCTCCATTCCCCTGCTCTTTGGTTATCTATAAGTAGGGATTTTCTATTTACATAGCCGCAATAATCATAATCTGTTTCTACATAATACCATTCTTCTTGTTTTTTTAGTATTTTAACTATCATTCCAAATATGAGTTCATCCGTAGTTTCGCTAAAATTATCTGAAGTGCTTTTTAGAGGTGCTATACTCTCATTTATTATAGCATAATCAAATATTTCTTCCATAATCCTATTCCCCCAATATATAGTAATTTTTCCAGTCATCCCTGCATTTTTAATGTTTTAATATATTTTAATCAAAAACAATAATACTTTCATACAATTATATATTGTTTTATAACATTTTTCTATTATTTTTTAATATAATTATCCATTTTATAATTTTAATAAATTTCCTATTTAAATATGTTTTATATAGCAATTTAAACCGGAAATAAAAATAAAGATGCAAATTTTAGAATGCACCTTTATTTTTGTTTGCATATGATACCATAGATATTTATTTTTTATGATAAATTTTAACTTTAAATAGATTTTGTCCAATTTCTAAACTCTGAAATTCAAAATTTAGTTTTTTAGCTTCTACATTAAACCATGGAGGAACATGAGTACAGCTAACCTCTAATTCTTCAAATTCACAATTTTTTAGGAATGGTAAAAGCACTTGTTTAGAAGTTACTTTTTCGTTGTGCTCCATAACATTTTTTAAATCTATACAGTAGTAACCCTTTTTATCAGTTTCTACAGGCACTGGAATATCCTTATTTTCAGTTGTTTTTTCACTTTCTGCTTCTTCCTCATTATTTTGAATATAATCCAAAAAATCCTTAGGTTCTCCATTAACTCTCCATATATTAAATCCAAAGCTTTCTAATATATTATAAGGTATTCCCGTAACATCCTCTGCCGCAAATACTTTACATTCGGTTAGCTGAATTACCATTTCTCTTATGCTGTCCCTTATACCTTTTAAACTAAGAGAACTATCAATGTTGAATGGAATTTCCTTTATAACAGTCCATCCGCTAATACCTCTAGAAAATATTTTTATTATGCCTCCTTCGTTAAAAGAAACAGCATTATTCTTTTCATCCAGCAATGCAGCAATGTTCATTCATTAGCCCCCTTACATATTTAAAAATTATTATTCTTTTTTTCGTATATATTTATTAATTCCTCGGCTATCTCCCTCTCAACTAATTCTATATTTGTTTTTCCTATATATCCAAATTTAATTTCGTGGACTCTTATAAAATTCATTGCTCTATTATAGGTTGAATGGCTCATGAAGCCAGTATAAAAAAATACGCAATCAGCATTATTTAAGACTCTTATTTCAAAGTTTTCATTAAATCCATTTAGTGTCCTAAGAGTAGGATATTTATCTCTAATTTTTCTTCTCCAGTCTTTAGGTCCGCCAATTATTAATATTTGCTTATTATTAATAAATTTCTCTAAGGATATATCTGACTCTGTAGGCTCATAATCATTACTAATGCTGAATATGTATTCTTGTAATGAATTTAATTCATTACGATATTTTTTTTCTTCTTCTAATTTCTTTTCCAGCTCTTTTATCTTGTATTCCATATTCACTATTTCTGCTTTATGAACTCTAGTTATTTTATTAATTTCATTATTGAAAGTTTCTTTAAAATTATCTTTATCAGCTTTTAGTAATAGCGTACTGTTTTTCAATTCTAAATTCTCATTAGCAATAGTTTCAACTTTATATTCCAAGGAATCTAACTTCAAATATAAATTTTCCTGGCAATTGCTGAAATAAATGTTTCTGCAATCCTTATATTCATTTAATAGTGATTGAATAAAGATTCCTATAACTATTTGCTGCATTATTTCTTTTGAATCTAATTTACTATAACCCCTTTTAACTACTGCCAGTATTATTTTATCTATGTCTATATATTCTGAATTTTTAAGCAAATGTTTTATATCTAATTTATTTATTAATAAAATGTTTTCTATTACTGCTCCAATTTGTTCTATAAAATCTGTTTCACTATTTAAAACATCCTTATAGCTAGATAACTTTCCATAATGCTTTTGCAGCATATTTTTTATTTCTTGAATTTTATCTTTGTCCCTATTTAACTCATTTTCTATACTGATTTTCATGGGACTTAAAGATTCAAAGTTAATAATATCATTAATTATTGCCCCAATGTACCCCTGATCCACTTCCTCCGGAGAACAATAAATAGAAAAATAAAAATAGATTGCAGCATCTAATTTAGATTCCATACTTCGAGTAATTTCATCCATCTTTATATATCTGTCTTTTAACTCTTTGTTATTTTTTTTCTTTACCGCATTATATACTATATTATAATTTCTTCTAAGAATTTTAATGAGCTTGCTTCTTAAATCGCCGTCTCTTTCCGCCTCAATAAACAAGCCTAACACTTTTCTTCCTTGTATTTCTTGAGAAAGCGTCCCTTGCTTCATTATAATATGGTTTGAGCTGCTGGAATTTATTATGGCATTATAATATCTTGCTTTATCCGCCTTATATATTTTTTCTATTTCATTAATCAAACTCTTGTTTCTAGATATACCAACACTGAGATTAGCAAATATATAGTCTCTTAAAGTTTCTCCACTTATATTATATTTCTCAGATATTAACTTAGAGAAAGTATCTATATTCATATTTTCCAATCAAAAGCACCCTCTAATCTAACATAAAGATTTTATCCTTTGTTTATACAACCATATTGTTTATAAAGGATTGTATAAATTATATAATAAGTGCTATACCAAATCCATATTTAATATCAATTTGTTGTAATCGCAATTTCCAGACCTTTCTCCTATTCCGTTTAAAGTACAATCTACATATTTTGCTCCCGCAGCTATTGAAGCCAAAGTATTAGCCTCAGCCATTCCAAAATCATTATGTCCATGAAATTCTAGATCTATATTTGTACCTTCTGTTAATCCTTTTATGATTTCATAGGTTTTTTTAGGAGTCAATATCCCTACGGTATCTGCATATCTTATTTGTCTTACTTTCATAGAATTCGCAAGATCACATAGGCTGATTAAAAAGTTTTCTTCAGCCCTAGAGGCATCTTCAAGTCCTATAGAAACCTGAAAGTTTCTTTCAAGACAATAAAATATGCACTCTTTTAACTTATCCAATACCCAATTTTCATCTCTTTTAAGCTTCTTACTTATTTGTATCCTTGAGGCTGGTGCCGAAATATGAATTATATCTACTCCACACTCCATAGATTCTTTTATGTCTCCTACACTTAATCTATTCCATGCAGACACTTTACAGTTTAATCCAAGCTGACAAATCTGCCATACACTTTCTTTCTCTTCTCCTTTCATAGCAGGAACTCCAGCTTCTATTTGATATACTCCTAAGCTATCAATATATTTAGCTAAATTTAGCTTCTGATTCATATTAAAAGAAAGGCCGGGTCTTTGCTCTCCGTCCCTCAAGGTAGTATCTACTATTTTGTATGACATTTTCACACCGCCCTTCATGCTTATACATTTGATAATACTAATTTAATTAGCATATTGTCATCTATACGCATACCATTCATACTTTTTTCCTTAATTTTATCCATTAATGATGCTATTTCATAATCATTACATTCTATATGAAGATTTCTTAACTTTTCCTTCAGCATGGATTTCCCTGAATGTTTACCTATTACAAACTCTCGCTTCTGCCCTACCAGTTCTGGAGGATAAGGTTCATAGGTACTAGACTTTTTCAATATGCCATCACCATGTATTCCCGATTCGCATTTAAATATATCTCTTCCTAAAATAGGCTTTTGAGAAGGGACTTCCCTTCCCGTCACCCATTCAAATACTTCTATAAATTTAGGAATATTCACCATGTTAAATTTTTTATTAATTCCATATAGTAAATTTAATGCCATTACAACTTCCTCCAGGGCTGCTCCCCCTCCATTATCACCATATCCAGCAAAGGAAGTGATGACATATTCTATCCCAGCTGCAGCAGCTTCTACAGCTGTGGAGGAGGCCATTCCACTTCTATTGCTCGGACATATACAAACTGGAACAGAAATATACTTTTTAAGTAAGCCTACGTATTTTTCCCATTGCCAAGGAGCACAGCTAGATAATCCTGCTATATTTACTTTTTCTGTTTTTTCAAATTTTCTTACTTTCTCTAAAGATTCATTATTTATCTCATCACTATAAATTGTTATAAATTCCTCTGTTAAATCTATAGTGCTGAACTTTTTCCATGACATGCAAATTTTATCTTTAATTTTAGCATTTACAGCTATAAAATCTGCTCCCATATCTATCAAACATTCAGCCATCCATAGAAATTCATCATTAGGAATATTTAAATCAGCATTAGAAAGTTCCAATAAAGTTCTATCTATAATAGCCGTATTATGCACTTTATTCATACCTCCTTAAGCCTTATAGGACATAACCTTTTGAACTGCAGAGCTAATGGTATCATACATCTGATAAACTTTTATTCCTTTATCCTCTAATTTTTTTCTAGGTGCATCCCCTATTCTCATAGCTATTAAGGCTGTACAGTCTCCTAACATTTCTATAACTTTTTCCATAACCTTTTCTTTATCATCACATTCTTCTTTTCCAGTACAATATTTTTCTACGCTGCGTTTTTCAAGGAATTTTATTCCTTCTCTGCCGCTTACATAAATATATACTTCCTCAGCATGTCCAAAATGTTGATCTATATTAAGACCACTTTTAGATACTATTGCAATTTTCACCAAATCTTCTTCAATATTTTTCTTGTTGTCTATTGCAATTCCTTCACTTTTATCGCATTTAATTCTAAACTCTATAGATCTGTCTTCTGAAAGAGTTCCTATAGCATCTGCTCTGCACTGCCTGCAGTGATACATCTGCTTTACATCCACTTCACAGCTCTTTCTCATATCATTAAGTTCTTTTTGCGTAACTAAAGGCATATTTTCAAATACGCTTCCTGAAGCAGGTATCATTTGCATTATATTGTTAATATATATACCATATTTTTTTAGTTCCTTTACCAGCTCTGGTATCTTTTCATCATTTATACCTTTAACCATCACCGTATTAACCTTACATATTATTCCGTGAGAAGTTAAGTATTTAAGACCTGAAAGCTGATTATTTATTAGTATTTCAGCACCTTCTCTTCCTGTGTACCTTTGTCCTAGATAATTAATTTCTCTATATACTTTTCCTACTATCTCTGGCTCTAAGGAATTTATTGTTACAGTTACATGTGTTACACCTAATTTAATAATTTCATTAGCATAAAAAGGAAGCATCAATCCGTTAGTTGATAAACAAAAAGTAATATCAGGATCGGCTTGTCTTATAAGCTTCAAAGTTTTACTGGTTGCTTCAAAATTTGCTAAGGCATCTCCAGGTCCGGCTATGCCTACTACCTTCAAATTAGGAACTTTCTCTTTAACAATTTTAAATTTCTCAAGAGCTTCTTCTGGAGATAATATTTCGCTGGTTACACCTGGTCTGCTCTCATTTGGACAATCATATTTTCTATTGCAATAATTACAGCTTACATTACATTTGGGGGCTACTGGCAAATGCATTCTTGCCATGTTAGAAGCACAGCCATTATAACAGGGATGCTCTAAAGTTTTTTTCTTTATGGTTTCATTATCAAAAAAACTATTTTCTTCCATATGCTTTTCCTCCTGCACATAATATTTATTGTACATTTCTTCTCTATAAGTTCTTTCCGTATATGCTAATACACCATTGGAAGTTTCATCAATGAACTCAATAGTGCCATTATATCCCGTTATTCTCTTTCTTTGCCCACCTAACCTATCATGAATAGGAAAGCCTTCTCTGACTAAAAAAACGCCCTGTTTTTCTTCTATTCTTCTTCCATCTGAATTACCTATAAGCATGTTTGCCTTAAGGCTTACTGCTAACTTTTCAATGGTATCAAAATCTGTATCATCAATAAGCAGAGGTTTATCCTGATTTTTTATAAGCTCCATATTATTTATGGGATCATCTTTTATAGTAAAAAATTTGTCTTCTTTTTTTATTTCAATAATCTGTCCGCTGGCTACAACCAATGGCTTCATTCCATTCTCTAAAGCCACATCTGTTAGCGCACTGCAATAATGAGGTTCACCGTATATAATAGCCCTTACTTCAGCATTATACTTATGTGCATCTACCATGGCATCTAGTAAGCGTCCTCTTTCCTTTAAATACTTTTCTGGAATTTTAATTTCTGTCAGCATAGAAAGTATCTCTAGAAATTTATCACAATTTTTTATGCCTGTAGGAATACTTATCTGATAGAGAGGAATTTCATACTTTTCTTTTAAAAATACACCAGGTGATATATTATCCGAGAGAGGATTTGAAATTTCTATAGTTGCTTTTGAATTTTTCATTTCTGCAATAAGGTCAAGTTTTGTTCCCCCCTCAGGTATGCGGGAATACTCTTTTACAAAGGGACCGTCCAAGGTTTCTGATATATCCGGTATAAGAATATAGTCATTTGTAAAAGCCTCTATAATCTCTTTTATATTTCTTACATCTCCAGGACTTAAAGGAGGTAATATAACATTTATTTTATTGTTTAAACTTGATACATTTTTATTAGAATCTGTAGTAACTTTTGCTACTATAGCTCTTAAGGCAGTGAAATATCCTTCATATTGTGTTCCGCCATATCCTGGAGTGGGAGATGCCACAATTTCAATATTATTAATCCAAGGCTCCTCTTTCTTAAGCTCTTCTATTATTCGTTTTGTATCTTCCCCTATAGTTTCTGCTAAGCATGTAGTTAAAACGCCTATAACCTTTGGAGAATATAGTTTGGCCATATTCATAATTCCCTTTTTAAGATTATCTGCGCCGCCATAAACCGTTCCCTGTTCATTTAGAGATGAGGATGCGATATCCACAGGTTCATTATAATGAGCAGCCATATGTCTTCTAATATAAGTGCTGCACCCTTGGGAACCGTGAAGTATAACCATGGAACTCTCAATTCCTTTAAATGCCAATACACCTCCTAAAGGCATACACATTTTGCATGGATTCACATTAAGATTAACGTAACTTCTACTCATATAATTCACCTCTCTCCTTCTTAATAATATTCCAAACATTGCTATTGACACTTAAATCTACTTCTTTAGCAAAATTAATAGCTCCAATAAAGCCGCAAAGCGGATGTTTTCTTTCATGATTATGATCACAAAATGCTACTGCCAATTTATAAGCAAGAGGTCTCTCTTTTACTCCTCCCACTAGTATATCTGCCTTAGTTTTCTTCATAAACTTTTCAAGTTCATAAGGGTTGGTATCATCTAAAATTATAGTTCCTTCCACAGTTATGTTTCTTATTACATCATAATCTTCTTTTTTGCCAGTTTGAGTTCCTACCAGCACTGTTTCCATTCCTAAATCTCTGAACTGTTTTATTAGGGATATAGCCTTAAAGCCTCCTCCTACGTATATTGCAGCTTTTTTTCCTTTAAGTCTTTTTCTGTAATAGTTTAATTCCTCATTGATAACTTCCTCATTTTTTTTAACTAATTCTTTAGCTTTCTTCATTATTTCTTCATCCTGAAAAAAATTAGCTATGGCAAAAAGTGATTCTCTGGTATCCTCCAAACCAAAAAAGCTTGTTTTTAAAAAAGGTATGTTATAATTTGCTTCCATCTTCTTAGCTAGATAAGTCATAGATCCTGCACATTGAACTATATTCAAAGAAGCTTCCGGAGCCTTTATTAAATCTTCATATTTTGCATCACCAGTTATGGTTGCAGTAACATCTACACCAATAGCTTTTAAATAATTTTTTATTATCCATACCTCTCCTGATAAATTAAAATCACCTAAATAATTCACTGTAATCCCCTTGCTTTGATTAGAAACCTCCAAATTTTCCTTTTTATCTCCCATCAAATTAATAAGTGCATTACACGCTGCTTTATATCCCATTGACTTATGTCCTGCAAACCCAGGAGATTTTACTGGTATAACTCTGATTCCAAATTTTTTTTCAGCCTGTCTACAAACTTCATCTACATCATCACCTATTACTCCTACTATGCAGGTGCAGTAAATAAATATAATTGGTGGTTTAAATTTTTCTGCAATTTCAGCTATAGCTTTGGTTAACTTCTTTTCTCCTCCGAAGATTACATCCGTTTCTCTTAAATCCGTAGAAAAACTATTTCTATATATCTCTTCTCCTGAGCTAAGACTTCCTCTTATATCCCAAGTGTAGCTGGCACAACCTATGGGACCGTGAACTATATGATAGGCATCAGTTATGGGATTTAGCACGACTCTAGCTCCACAGTATACACATGCTCTTTGACTTACAGTACCAGACACACTTTCCTTATCACATTCAAAATTATCTTTTTTATTTTTATGATTACAAAATATAGACTTTTCCCTCTCTTCAATCAAAACATCTATATCACTAATTGCCATACTCTTCACTCCCATCACAATTTAATACTTAAGGGATTCACTAAAAAGTGAAATCCCTTAATAATTTTTAATATACTAATTCAAAATCTTCATCTGGAGTGTCTCTTTCTTTTCTTTCCAATATTGCATTAATAAACATCTCAACTATCCTTATACCGCCTTTATAGCCTGTAAAAGGGAAATACTGATGAGCGTACCTGTCCATTATAGGAAATCCAAATCTTATTAGAGGAATATCCTCGGCTTTAGCAATATGCTTTAGATGAGAATTGCCTACTAATAAATCAACCTTTTCATTTTTTAACCATTGATGAAGCTCAAAGGTATCGGTTGGATTTTTAACAATGCAATCTTTAATATCAGCTTTTATAAGCATATCTTTTATAGTAGTTGTAAATGCCTCTCCAGGAGTTCCTGTTATTACATACTTAGGATGCATTCCAAGACTTAGAGTAAATTCTACTAAGCTTATAACAGTATCCGGGTCACCAGCGATTGCCACAGTAGTACCATACAGATATTGATGGCAGTCCAACATTAAATCAACTAATTGTCCTCTTTCTTCTTCAATTTCGTAGGGAACTTCTTTCCCGGTTATTTCTACCAGCTTGTTCATAAATCTATCAGTGGCTTCTATTCCTATAGGAATATTCAGTCCCTCATATGGAACTTTGCACTTTTTCTCAAGCTGTATTGCAGCTGCCTCTGATGAAAAGCTGCCTAGAGCTAAAGTGCACTTAGAATTTCCTGTATCCTTAATATCCTCTACTTTAGTTCCTCCAGCTGGATACATATCATGACTTCCGGTCATAGGTGTATCCACTACTCCGCTAGTATCTGGTAGCATAATAAAAGGTATATTCATTAAATTCATTAACTTTTTTATTTCTCGCATATCTCCAGGGCTTACGAAACCTGGTATAACATTTAATTTTCCATTTGCAGTGCCAGTATTTTTAGAAAGATAGTTTACCATTCCTTTCACCATGTTAGAAAAACCTGTAATATGAGATCCTACATAACTAGGAGTATTTGCATGAATCACATACTTTCCTTCAGGTATTTCGCATTGAGAAATATATGTTGGAAGATCATCTCCTATAGTTTCAGAAAGGCAGGTGGTGTGAACCGCTATTATTTCAGGATCATATATAGTAAATATATTTTTAACCGCAGTTTTTAAATTTGATCCTCCTCCAAATACAGAAGCACCTTCAGTAAATGAACTTGTAGATGCCATTATAGGTTCTTTAAAATGTCTTGTAAGCTGCATTCTATGAAAAGAGCAGCAGCCTTGTGAGCCATGGCTATGAGGAAGACAACCGTGTATTCCTAAAGCTGCATACATAGCACCTATAGGCTGACAAGTTTTTGCTGGATTTATAACCAGAGCTTTTCTTTCATAGTGTTCTTTTGGTGTCATATCTAACATTGTACCGCCTCCTCTTCTACTGTTCCTTCAACTAAGGCCATTTTCTTCCAGGGAGGAGTTACATATTTCCAAGCTGGCGTAAATACTCCTGCCTCTACATCTCTTGCGAAATTTAAAGCTCCTTTAAATCCTGCATAAGGTCCTGAATAATCATAAGAATGAAGCTGCTTTGCCATAACGCCCATCTTTTGCACCACATATTTGTCTTTTACTCCTGAAAAGAACATATCTGGTTTTAATATTTTTAGAAAAGTTTCAGTTTCATAATGATTTAAATCGTCAATAATAACTGCATTTTTCTTTGATTCCTTTATCATTCCAGCATAGTAACCTAGAGGAATTTCCTTCTTCAATTTCTCATATTTTTCAGGGGAAAGTATTATTCTATAATTTTTTTCATCTTTCTCTACCTTTAATTCCTCTATATTTTTGCTGTCTGCATCAGGCCTTATAGTTGGTATGATCTCTCTTCCTTCGTAATCATCTCTATGTCCGAATTCATATCCTGAGAGCACAGTTTCAACTCCGAAGCTTCTAAGAAGGTTCTGATAATGATGAGATCTTGACCCACCTACAAATAAGAAAGCGGTTCTTCCTTTTAGTTTTTCATAATAATATTGAAGTTCGCCTTCCATAGCTGATACTTCTTCAGCTATAACTTTTTCCGTTTTAGCTATAAGTTCCTCGTCTCCAAAAAACTTAGCCATGTTTCTTAAGGTTTCAATCATAGCATCTATCCCAATAAAATTAACCTTAAGCCAAGGAGTTCCATACTTGGTTTCAAGCATTTCTGCAATATAATTTATGGATCTGTGGCATTGTACCAAATTTAAATCTGCCTTATGAGCATTTTTTATGTGATCTAGGGAACCATCACCTGTTAGAGTTGCTATTACGTTGTATCCAATTTTGTTTAATACTCGTTCAACTTCCCATGCATCTCCACCTATGTTGTACTCTCCAAGTATGTTTATATTCCATTTTTTATCACTATAATCCCCTGTTCCTTTACCTATAACATTCTTAATAAAATTATTGTTAGCAATATGGTGGCCTGCAGATTGACTTACCCCTTTATAACCTTCGCAGTTAAAAGCTAGTACTTGTATTCCATAAAGCTTTTCTGATTCTGCAGCAATAGCATTTATATCGTCTCCTATAAGTCCAACTGGGCAAGTAGCACTTATTGATATTGCCTTAGGATGAAATATTTCTACTGCTTCTTTTATTGCTTCTCTTAGTCTCGCTAATCCACCAAACACTATATCTTTTTCTTGCATATCAGTTGAAAAAACATAGTTAATAAAATTATCTCCGCCTTCTTCTGATTTCGCCTTATTTCTTCTCACATTCCATGTATAATATGAACAACCTATTGGTCCATGAACTATATGAACCATATCTTTTATAGGTCCCACAACAACGCCTTTGCACCCAGCATAGCAGCATCCTCTGTTTGTTATAATTCCAGGAATAGTTCTTACGTTTGCTTCTATTTCTGGTATCATATCATCAGAATCTTTAATAACTATGTGCTTTTTTCTTGCTTTAAAGGTCTTCGCTGGATATTTTTCTAATACCTTATCAACCACACTTTTCAATCATCTCACCTCTTTCAAATTTTTATAGAGCTTCTTCGTTCTTTTCACCAGTCCTTATCCTCACAGCCTCAGGAATATTGCACACAAATATTTTTCCATCTCCAGGATTTCCTGTTATATTAGTGTCAATTATAGTTTTAATAGCTTTATCTTTCTCAGCATCATTTACTATAACTGTTATCATTCTTCTAGGCGACAATCGATAATTTTCAATGATTTCACCAGCAAACTTTCCGTAATTGATTTCTTCTAAATTCTTAATGTCCTCTATGAAAGATAAATCTACCTTCTTTTTTCCTCTTCCAACTACTTTGCTGCAATGCAGAGCATAAATGCCTTGGTTTAAAAGAGCTTCTTTAGTTTTATTTATCATGTTAATTCGGATTATGGCAATTATTTCTTTCATGATAAAAATCCTCCTATAATCCTTTAGTGTTTGAACTTATGGTGTAAGCTTCTTCTACTTCTGATATAAATATCTTTCCATCTCCAAATGCTCCATTTTCACCTGTTTTAGCATTTTTCATTATGATATTTATAACATCATCTTTATTTGAATCATTAACAACTAGCATCAGCATATCCTTAGGAATTTCATCATAAAATATATTTCCAACTTTAACTCCTCTTTGCTTGCCTCGTCCAACAACCTCTATTTTAGTTACAGCTGGGAATCCTCCATCAGACAATTCCAATAATATTTGAGCAGTTTTTTCAGGTCTAACTATAGCTCTGATCATTAACATAAATTCGCCCTCCCAAAATATTAATTAAATTTTTAAGCATCCATTAATCCATATTCCATTAGTATGGCCTCAAGCCTGTCCTGAGACATCGGTTTAGGAATAACAAACATATCATTATCATCTATAGCTTTAGCTAAAGTTCTATATTCATCTGCCTGAGCTGCGGTTTCATCGAATTCAATAACTGTCTGTTTGTGTATTTCAGCTCTTTGAACCATATTATCACGAGGGACAAAATGAATAAGCTGACTTCCTAGTTCTTTAGCAAAAGCTTGCAAAAGATCATATTCACGGTCAACTTTTCTGCTGTTGCAAATTATTCCTCCAAGTCTAACGCCGCCGGAATTAGCAAATTTTAATATACCCTTTGATATATTGTTAGCTGCATACATAGCCATCATCTCTCCGCTAGCTACTATATATATCTCCTGGGCTTTTCCTTCTCTTATTGGCATTGCAAATCCACCGCAAACAACGTCGCCTAATACATCGTAAAAAACATAATCCAAATCATTTTCATATGCTCCCAAATTTTCAAGCATATTTATAGACGTTATTATTCCTCTTCCAGCACAACCAACTCCTGGTTCAGGTCCACCAGATTCAACGCACTTAATACCACCAAAGCCCGTCTTCAGGATAGCATCAAGCTCAACGTCTTCTCCTTCTTCTCTCAAAGTATCCAAAACAGTTTTTTGAGCAAGCCCTCCTAACAATAATCTAGTAGAATCCGCTTTAGGATCACAACCTACCACCATTATTTTCTTACCCATAGTTGACAATCCTGCTGTCAAGTTTTGGGTAGTAGTAGATTTACCTATACCACCCTTTCCATAAATAGCTACTTGTCTCATTTACAAATCCTCCTTTTATGTTTATTTGTGCCTTGACTTATAATTAGAATTTCAAGGTTATACTAATTATTATTTATTTTATTGAATTTTTGCAATTTTCATTTTAATTTACTTTTATCTTATTTATCGCTTTTCTGTTATCGATTCCAAATTAATATTTTGTTAATTTTATTCACTTTTTAATGCACTTTTTTAATAATTTTCATTCATAAGTTAATTATTTAATATTTATTGATGCTGTAGATTAGCAAAGTGTCAATTTTTTAGCAAATATTTTTATATTCTTTTCATGTTATTAAATATGAACTTTTATAAAATCGTTTTCTGAAGTTTTTTTAATAATATTTCATTATATTTTTTGCAATTTTGAAAATTTTGAAAATTTTAATATTAAAATTTTCATACATAAGGTCAATTCTCTTATACTAAACAACATATTATTAAATTGTTTATTTCCATGTACATAATAATTTTTACTTATATATCTTCTATATTAATTAAATTTTAAAAGGGGGATCATTATGAACTTGTCAAAAAAAATCATATCCGCGTTATTAGCAGTTGGTGTATCTTTATCAGTAGCCGCTTGTTCATCTTCTAGTACTGATAAGCAGCTGAAGGCTGATGAAAAAAAGCAAGAAGCTCCAGTCACACTTAACATCTCTGCTGCAGCAAGCTTAAAAGTTTCATTAGACAAAATCAAAGAGTCTTATAAAAATGTAAAATCCAATGTTACCTTAGTCTTTAACTATGGAGCTTCTGGTACTCTACAGCAACAAATTGAGCAAGGAGCAGATGTAGACATTTTTATGTCCGCAGCCACGAAGCAGATGGATGCTTTATCTAGCAAAAATTTATTGCTTGAGGATACCAAGTCCAATTTATTAGAAAATGATGTTGTTCTTGTCATTCCTAAAGATAGTTCTAATTCAATTTCTGATTTTAAATCTCTTACTGATAATTCAATCAAAAAGGTGGCTATTGGCGAACCTTCAAGTGTTCCAGCAGGACAATATGGTGAGGAAGTCCTTACCAAGCTTGGAATATTAGATAAAGTTAAAGCAAAAGCCGTATACGCAAAGGATGTTACCACAGTGCTAAATTGGGTTGAGACTGGAAATGCTGACGCCGGTATAGTTTATAAAACCGATGCTCTTTCCTCATCAAAAGTAAAGATAGCCGCAACAGCTCCTTCAGATAGCCACAAAGCAGTAGTCTACCCTGTGGCTGTAATAAAAGCCAGTAAAAAAGCTGATGCAGCCAAAGAATTTTTAAAATACTTATCTTCTTCAGATTCTAAAACTATATTCGAAAATGCAGGCTTTAAAATGAGCTCAAATTAATTTATATTAAGACATATTATACTAAGGGGGTAATATCTTGAATTTTGATTACTCGCCATTATGGATATCCATTAAGACCTCTGTATGTGCTACAATAATAACCTTTATTATCGGAATACTAGCTGCAAAATTTTTATCAAATAAATTTAATAAATTCGCTTCCATTTTGGATGCTTTATTCACAATTCCTATGGTACTTCCCCCTACAGTTGCAGGCTTTATATTATTAATCATCTTTGGTAAAAACGGACCTTTAGGCAAGATACTCTTTTCATTAGGCATTCAAGTTGTATTTTCATGGTCAGCTACAGTAATTGCAGCTGTTGTAGTGTCATTTCCTATAATGTATAAAACAGCTAAGGCAGCCTTTGAACAGATTGATAGCAATGTTATAAATGTAGCCCGAACTCTTGGGGTTACCGAAGCTCGAATATTTAGGACTATAATTATGCCTTTAACCTTACCAGGTATATTAGCTGGTACCATTCTGTCTTTTGCACGGGCTCTTGGCGAATTTGGAGCGACTCTAATGTTAGCAGGAAGCATTCCTGGAAAGACAAGTACTATACCCATAGCTATTTATTTTGCTGTAGAAGGTGGAGATATAAAAACAGCAATCTATTGGGTAGCTATCCTGTTGGTTATATCTTTAATAGTGATTATTTCATCCAATTACTGGTCAAATCATGAAAGAAAATTCACAACTTTTGGAGGAAAAATTTAATGAAATTACTTATAGATATAAAAAAATCTTTGCCAGGATTTGAACTGAATGTTAAATTCAATTCATCCTGCAAAACGTTGGGTATCCTCGGCGCATCCGGTTCTGGAAAAAGCATGACTCTTCGCTGTATAGCTGGTCTAATCACTCCAGATTGCGGCAAAATAGTGTTAAATGACAGAGTACTATTTGATTCATCTAAAAATATCAATTTACCTATTCAGGAAAGAAATATTGGGTTTCTTTTTCAAAATTATGCTCTATTTCCTCATATGAATGTAGAAGATAACATAGCCTATGCATTAAACAAACTTAACAAAGCAAGAAAAGCAGAAATAATAGAGTACTTTCTTGATATAATGCAAATTAAAGCACTTCGAAAGAGATACCCATCCCAATTGTCCGGCGGTCAGCAGCAAAGAGTTGCTATAGCAAGAGCCTTAGCCGTAAATCCAGATGCTTTGCTGTTAGATGAACCTTTTTCAGCATTAGATAATCATTTAAGAAACCTTATGGTCAAAAGCATGGTAGATACCCTATCTAAATTCAAGGGAATAACTTTATTTGTAACTCACAATATGGATGAGGCATATCAGATTTCCGAAGACATTATAGTATTAGAAAAGGGGGAAATGAAAGGCTACGATAGTAAATATAATATTTTTCTGAAGCCTCCTAGTAAAGCTGCAGCTAGAATCACTGGCTGCAAAAATATAAGCGCTGCAAAAAAAGTTGATATGCATACCATAGAAGCTATTGATTGGGGATGCAAAATTATTTTAAATAAACCCATAAATGGTGATTTAAATTATATTGGAATAAGAGCTCATTATATTCATCTTTCAGAAGCCAATAAGGAAAATACCTTCAACGCTTGGCCCACTGAATTAACAGAAACTCCCTTCAGAAAATTTGTATTTCTTAAACTTCATAAGCCGCCAATAGACAGCTCAGATTATAATCTATTGTGGGATATATCTACGGAGGAATGGGATAAAATACAGAAAATGCCCTTGCCGTGGAGTATAACTTTTAATCTTGATAAAATTATACTTATTAATGAAAAAGAGCAGGAATAAATTAAACTCCTGCTCTTAATGTAATCATTAAATTTTTAGTCTTTCCACCACATTACCTTCTTCAATATGCGAATCCATAATCTCTTCTACATCATCTTCAGTTACGGCCCCATACCAAACCCCTTCCGGATATACAACTACAATAGGACCTTTATCACAAACTCCAAAACATCCAGTATTAGTAAGCATTACTTCACTAGATAAATCTCTGTCCTGTATCTCTTCCATAAACTTTGCTACCACCTCAGTGGATGCATTGGATACACAAAATCCCTGTTGCTTTCCATTTAGCCTGCAACTTGTACACACAAAAATATGATGCTTTATCTCTACCATTCTACCATCTCCCCAAAACATTGAATTATAGCACAATGTTAATACAATTCAATGTTTGATAGAGAATTATCAACAAAATATTTTTATTTTTGCTAATTACACATAAAATAAGCAGCTATATTGTTAAAATGGCATTTTATTTATCTCTTATTACCTTCAATAATATTGATTTAGATACCTTAATATCTTTAAAATCAATATTTTTCGGATTTTGAGTTAAAGGGTAATCTTTAATCCACACATTGCCATCTATTAGCTTTAAATCAATTACTGGTACATCTGGATTCTGGTCAGTTACTTCCTCTAAATCCTCATAAGGAGTCAAAACCAATAGTCTCCTACAAGGCTCATCATTCTCGTCATAAATATTATAAAAGCTATTATAATTGCTAAAGCTGCTTACAGAGGTGACTACCTTAACAAATAAATTCAGCTCTTTGGCTATATCTAGTACATTAACAAATTCTTCTTTGCACATAAAAACCTCATTTTCAATTTTTCTAATTTATTATAGAATAATTTTAACACCTATCTTCATGTGTTGGAAGTAATATTTTATTTATACCATTCTTTAATTAATTTTTCTGCCTTTTTCCCATATATTCCAAATCCTCTATCACTTTTTGCTTCTTCTAAAGAATGTAACTTATGGCTCCAATCCCACCAAAAAAATCCTGCAAACCATTCTTCCTTCCAAAATGACTTCATAACAGAACTATAGAACCTAGCTTGTTCCTCTTCATCAAAAGGAAGTCCTTTATGCATAAAATCCCAAGGCATTGTTGAACATTCTTTTGCGCTTCTGCAGCCTATTTCTGCAAAAACTATAGGTTTATTAAATTTCTTATGAACTTTATATAAGTCCAATTTAACCTTTTCCCATTTTTCAATCATCTGCTCTTCATCTTCATTGGAATCTCTTCCCACAGGATAATAAGCGCTTGTTCCTATTAAATCCACCTGGTTAAGCCATTCTATATCATTTTCATCGCCGTGATTTGTATTGTACATAATTTTTCCAGTATACAGCTTTCTTATTTCGGATATGGTAGCTTCCCAATAATCAGTTTTTCTTTCAGTACCTGTCATCTCACAGCCTATACAAAACATTTCACAATTTGTATCTTCAGCTATTTCTGCATAATGAGTGATAAATGCCTCATAGGATTCAAACCATTCTTTCCAGTACTGTTCTCCATCATCTGGAAAATTTATTCTAGCTCTCCATATTCCGTCGCCGGAGTTTATTACTGGTTTTAAACAAACTTTAAACCCCATTTCATGAGCTTTATTGATTAATTCAGTGATCTCTTTGTCACTAACACTCTTAGCATAATCAAAATATATTTTAGTAGAAAAAACTGTTTCCTGATTTATAGGGAAAGCTAATGCCACCCATTCCGATCCAGTCTCCTTTAATTTTATTAAGGAATCAAATGTTTCTTTAGTTGCATATTCTCCCCTTCTAGCCATCCAGCCAAAGGTAAAGCCCTTTATAAATAATTTATCCATTTTAATTACCTCTTCACAATATAATTTGTTTTCGAATTATATTATATATGCACTAAATAAACAAATATATATACAAACACGCCATATTTTTTTATTAAACGGCATAAAAGTTCAATTAAATTATAGAAATATGTATTTCAATAGATTACACTATATGTATACATAAGTTTTATACTGGAGGCAAATATATGAACAATAATAGAAGCTCTCATTTTATGGATCTTAATTTTAAATTGGCCTTTGGAAATATAATCATAAATATTCTTTATATAAATTACGAATCCTCAGTTCCTAACTGGAATTATGGAAATCATTCTCACAGTGGTTACGAGCTTCATTTTATACCTCAAGGATACGGTATTTTAAATATAATGAACAAAAGTTATAAGATTATACCCGGTACTTTATACTTAACAGGACCAGGTGTGTACCATGAACAATATGCAGACTTTGCCAATCCTATGTGCGAATATTGTATAAACTTTGAATTTAATGTGGTAAACACGAAACAAAATAACAATGAGCTCTACCTAAAATCTGAAATTGATTCAATTTTACATATACTAGAAAATACTAATTTTTGGTTTGGCAAAGATATATTTGAAAGTTCAGCTCTATTTGAAAAAGTTATTAATGAATTAGAAACAAAGCGTATAGGCTACTATCTCTTCATACAAAATTTAGTAAGTCAGATTATTTTAAATTCTATAAGATGCTTTGATCAAAACAAAACCTCCGACTACTATATTCCAAGAAAGGTGCCAGATGATCTCAGGCGTTTTGTAATAGATAATTATTTGGAGCACTGCACCTCAGATTCTTCTCTCAAGGAACTTGCTAAAATAATTAATATAAGTGTTCGACAACTTAACAGAATAATGAAATATTACTATTCTATGAGCTTTAAGGAAAAATTAATTGCTAACAGATTGCAGTATGCTTCTAATCTTTTGATTAACACTAATCTCTCTCTTCAATCCATAGCTGAACAATCTGGATTTTCCAGTGTTAGCTACTTTAGTAGAATATTTAAAAAGCATTATAAAATATCTCCAGGTAAGTTTAGATCTTCTAATGCATCTTAGAATATTATTTTTTATTTTTCAGATAATATTTATATATTCTAAGTAAATGAGGTGAAAACTATGGCAAAAGCCGGTATGAGACGTCCTGATCCTAGCGACCCTCACGGTACAGAAAGCAATAAAAAAATGAAACTATCTAAAAATGATGTAGAACCTGTACCAGAGATTCAAGGAAAGGCAAAAACGGGGAAATCAAAAGCAAATATTATTAAGTAGAGGTGGTTTTATGGCAAAGGACAGTCAGCCTGACAACAAAAAAGTGAGAAAAGAAAAAAGCAGAGGTCAAACATCCCTTACTGCTGAGGCGCAAAATCATAATCCAAATTCAAAAAAACATTCAGTAAAAAATAATGATGTTTAAATTTTATTTCTTTTAAATATATTATAAAAGCTCTTTTAGAAGAATATCAGCCTTCTTTAAGAGCTTTTTCCAGTGGAATATTTGATGCATAAATTTAATTGTAATCTAACTAAAATCAAACTTCTTATAAATTTCCCAAGAGTGGTTGTTCCATTTAAGTATAGATATATTAGAAAAATAGGTTTCAAAGCAAGGAGAAAATTCATCTAAATAAATTTTCACTTCACTAAATAAGGGTTCTCTTAACTTTGACAAAATAGTGCAGTGATACACTTTATTCAGCAATTCATTTCTTTTAAATTCTAAATCAGGGATTCTTTTTAGCCTATTAAAATAATTATTATTTAAATTCATAGCTTCCTCAGAAGGATATATAGGTATATAGAGTACTGAATCTCTAAAATTCCCAATGCCTTTAAGCATAATCGGTGCCTTTTTGTTTAATTTAGCATACTCCTCAGTTATTTCAACTATATCGTCAATTCTTTCTCTTTCAAAAGGTGCCTTTATAGTAAAATGAGCCCCTAGTTTCTGTCTTTTCACATCATATTTTTGGCACAGCTCAGCTAATAACTTATTATGAAATTCCAGTATTTTATCTTCCAAAAGACAGACTATAACATATCTATTCAAGCATGCACCTTCTTTCTAATTTTATTGAATACAATTTAACTAAAACCTTGATATCATTACAACTAGTTATATTCTTATCTAGTTATATAGTTTCCTAGTTTTATATATTTCTATACTTCAAAAACAGCATGCCTAAAAATACTTTCAGGCATGCTGTTTTGCTTATTTTCTATCTTTTAAAAGTTCCTGTATAACGTAAGTAGCATCCATAAATTTAGCAATGGATCTATCTTTATTTAATCTATTGATTATTGTTGCAATAAATTCTGACATATCAACTTTTCTAAACCATTCTGCCTTTTCAAGTTCAGGAGATATATAAGTTAAATTTGTAGAATAAACTCTGCTTAATATCCCTTCATTAAAGGCTTTTTCGAATTTAGAAAGTCCTTCAGTAAATAGTGCAAAAGTAGTAGCCACATACACATTTCTAGCTTTTCTCTTCTTCAATTCTTTAGCAATATCTAATACGGATTCACCAGAAGCAATCATGTCATCCACAATTAATACATCTTGGTTTTCTACATCTCTGCCCATATATTCATGTTTAACTATTGGATTTTTACCATTGACTATGGTGGAGTGATCTCTTCTCTTATAGAATAATCCTACATCTACTCCTAATACGCTGGAATAGTAGATAGCTCTATCCATAGCTCCAGTATCAGGACTTATTACTAGCATGTTTTTTGAGCTTAAGTTTTCTATATTTTCTTCTGTAATTATAGTCTTAACAATATCGTAAGTAGGATATAAATTTTCGAATGACAATAATGGAATTGCATTTTGAACATTAGGGTCATGTGCATCGAAAGTTAATATTTCCTGAACTCCTAATCTCTCTAATTCTTGAAGAGCTAAAGCGCAGTCCAGAGACTCTCTTCCTTTTCTTCTGTGCTGTCTTGATTCATAAAGAAGAGGCATAATAACAGTTATTCTTTTTGCTTTTCCTCTTATAGCTGAAACAGTTCTTTTAATATCTTGAAAATGTTCATCTGGGCCCTTATGGTTTTTTATTCCAAACATATTGTAGGTGCAGCTATAATTTCCTACATCACAAAGTATATATATGTCCTTACCTCTAACGGTTTCTGAGAGCTTTACTTTTCCTTCACCATTGGAAAAACGTATTTCATCAGATGTAACTAAAAAAGATTCCTCAGTTTCTCTTTTTCCTTTGATATGCTCATCAATTTTTTGTCCTATTTCTCTACAGCTTTCTAAAACTATTAGTCCCAAATCTCCATTATTATGGGTAAAAATTTGACCGTTACTCATTTTTATCCTCCATGTTCCACTTTATATTAATTTTATGTTAAAAATCTTCCCTAATTAAGTCTAGATAGGTAATCGAATTATGTCAATAGATATTTCTTTATAAATTCCTACAATCTTTTATAAAATCACTAAGGAAACCATTTCAAAGAGTGAGCATTACTGTTCTTATATTAAACTAATTATGCTTTTAATTTAAATTTGACAGTTTATGTTATAAAACATCAAATTTTGGTATTATAATTTTTAGTGCCTTAGGAATCACTTGAATCTTAATATTACTAGCTGAAACTATTTCGCCATCCACATTTACTTTAAATTCACTTCTCCCTTCTATTTCGATTTCCTGCGCTTTATACATTTTAACTTCTTTAACTTGTAAATGCTGAGCCCTAAATAATTTAGGCATCATGCGAAATATTCTTAAAAGTCTTAGATTTTCTATCATGCATATATCCGCAAAACCATCATCGACTTCAGCCTGAGGAGTTATATGTATACCTCCGCCATAAGATTTTCCATTAGAAATCGCTATTAACAATAATTTTTTGTAATCATACTGAGTGCCATCTATATTTAGTTTAACCCAAGTTCCTCTTTTATTTAGCAAAGTTTTAAATACGCTAAGCATATATGCCATACTTCCGCTTATAAATTTATTTTTCTTAAATTTTATAGCATTATACGCCACATCTGCATCTAAGCCCACAGAAGCAATATTTAAAAAGTATTTTTCATTTATCTTTATTAAATCTACCAATTTAGTATCACCGCATATAACTTTAGAAAAAAGATCCTTTAATATATATTTGGGATAAATAGTTCTTACAAAATCATTTCCACTGCCTGTAGGTATTATGGCTAAAGTACTTTTTCCTCCTGCCATTCCATTAACTACTTCATTAAGTGTTCCGTCTCCGCCTACAGAGCAAATTATATATTCCTCATCATGAGAATATTTCCTAGCAATTTCAGTAGCATGTCCACTTTTGTTAGTCACTTCAATTCTATAATCTATTTTATTATCTATGATATGCTTGATATTTTCTATATATTGTAACCCTCTACCTTTACCAGCTTTAGGATTGACTATAAACAAATATTTCACTTTCTCACCGCTTTTTATGTAGTTTGTATTTATATTTTCTACATTAACATATCTTTATACTTTTTAAAAGTAGTAAATATTTTCTCTCCTGGATACAATCAAACCAACTATAAAAACAACCCTTTAAAAATTTTTTATAAGATTCCTTACTAGTTTTTATCATAATATTCCTTAATGCTTTTAAGTTTTAAAGCAGCATAATCTCTTAATTCTGCAGGATTTATTATCTCCCCATAGTATAATATTTCAGCTATATCTTCTATTGCGAACTCATATTTGTACATATTTATGGTGGCAAACACATATTCATCTTTTTCTTCCATATTATAAATCTGATAATTCTTTAATACATAGAGCAAACTTTTTTTTATTTTTATATTAACAGGGTAACTTTCTCTTTCTGAGCATTCCATTATAAACTTTTGCTTATTTTTATTCCAGAAATCTTCAACAAAAAAATCCATTGGTAATACAAAGTCTTCTTCCAAACATCTGCATTTCATTATCCTGTCACATTTAAAGATTCTTAAAGCCTTGCTATTTTCACAGTAAGCTGCCATATACCATTCCTTATCTTTAACTACGATACCATAAGGTCTAATAATTCTATATGATAAATCTCCACTGCTTTTTTTATATGCAATTTTAAGCTTTTTCAGCTTCCAAATTGATTCCATAATTAAATCAATATTATTTAATCCAGTTTTTTCACCCCACCAAGGTGTATCATCTACAAAAAACCTTCTTTTAACAGTGTTTAAATTTTCTTTTGCATCCTTGGATAGATTCTTTTGAAGCCTAATAAGAGCTGAGTTTAGTTTAGAAGCCATATTAGTACCATCATCCGCTTTTATCCCCATACTCCCCAGATATAGATTCACAATATCTTCTGTTTTTAATTGTTTTATCCCAAGACTATAACCTTCTATAAATTCTATTCCTCCATTAGGCCCAGTACTACTTACTATAGGTATCCCAGCTTCACTTAAGGCTTCAATATCCCTATAGACAGTACGAACTGAAGTTTCAAGTTCAAATGCTACATCTCTAGCCTTTACTTTTCCCTTAGATTCGATTAATAGCAATATAAAAATCATTCTATGTAATCTCATTTTATTCACCTTTTTTACTGATTGCTATATTTAAAATAATAATATATTTATGACAACTTATTGTCAACAATAGTTCATTATAATTAAGCTAATCTTAAAATTGAAAGGAGATTATTTATGAAAATAGGAATATTAGGAACTGGATTTGGAGCCTATCATACAAAAATATACAATAATATACCTGAGGTGGAATCCATAACAGTTTATGGGCGTGATATAAAAAAACTTCACAAATTAAAAGAGGATTTAAATGTAAAAATAACTACTAATATTGAAGAAATATTTATGGATGAAAGCATAACTCTGATAGATGTTTGTCTTCCTAGTGCTATTCATTCCCAGTATGCCTTAAAAGCATTAGAATATGGAAAACATGTTTTTTGCGAGACACCCGTATGTTTAAATTTACAGGACGCAGAAAATATAAAAAATGCAGCTGAAAAATATGATAAGAAAGCTTTTGTAGATATGTTTATACGTTTTGAACCAGCCTATGAATACCTCTACAAAATAATTAAAGATAATTCTCTAGGAAAATTAAGAACCCTAAATATAAAGAGGAAAACACCTCCTATATGGGGTGATTTAGGGTTAAATAAAATAATAACAAGTCTAATGCTCCATGAATTTGATTTTATAAGTTGGATTCTTGGAGATACTTCAAAGGTTTCAGCTATAGGTATGAGCGGAAAAGAAGGTCAATCTCATGTAGAAGCTCTATTAAATTACGATGAAGCTTTAGTTGAAATCCAATGTTCCTCCATGATGCCTTACTATCATGCTTTTACTGTAGGATATGAAGCTGCTTTTGATGAAGGGACTCTAGAGTTTGTTGAAAACGGCTATGAAAATAAGAGTGAAAGTTCCTTTCAGCTTTTCACAGATAATAAACATGAAATCTTAGAGCTTGCTAATGAAAATTGCTATGAAAAAGCGCTCAATCATGTTATTAAATGCTGCGTCAGTAACACTGAAAGCAGGCTTGATATAAAAGATTCAATTATCTCATTAGAAATTGCTTTGCATGCAAACAGACTCATAAATAACAGATAGCTTATCAATAATTAGGCTATGTTATAAAAGAATGTTGATAAAGGCCTTGATCACCATTTTAAAACATAGCCTCTCCAACTGAATGAAGTTTTATCTATAAATGATATCCTCTCTCTTTGGGCCATTAGATATTATTTTTATAGGATAGCCTAATTCATCTTCTATAAATTCTATATATTTTTTTGCATTGTAAGGCAAGTTTTCAAAATTTTTTATACCACTTATATCGCATTTCCATCCATCTAACATAACATATATAGGTTTTGCTTTATTAAGTTTAGGAGTCGTAGGAAAGCTTTTTGTAATCTGCCCATCTATTTCATAAGCAGTACATACAGGAATCTTGTCTAAATAACCCAAAACATCCATAAGAGACAATGCTATCTCTGTGGTTCCTTGAAGCATGCATCCATATTTTGTGGCTACTGAATCGAACCATCCAACTCTTCTAGGCCTGCCAGTAGTTGCTCCGTATTCACCCTTATCTCCTCCTAAATCTCTTAGTTCTTGAGCTTCATCTTCAAAAATTTCTGTTACAAAAGCTCCTGCTCCTACACAAGAGGAATAAGCTTTTACTACAGTTATGATTTCTTTTATAAAATGAGGTGCTATTCCTGCCCCTACTGCAGCAAATCCAGCTAGAGGAGATGAGGAAGTGGTAAATGGATATATTCCGTTATCAGGGTCTTTTAGTGCTCCTAGCTGCCCTTCCAAAAGGATGTTTTTACCCTGTTTTACGGCTTCATTTAAAAATAATGCAGTATCACATACCAAAGGTTTTAATCTTTCTCTATAGCTTACAATTTCCTCATAGATTTTCTTTTCATCTAATTGATTATATTTATATAAGTTCCTTAATGCATTATTTTTTAGTTCACAATTCAAATGAATTTTTTCTTTTAAAATATCATCATAAAATAAATCACAGACTTGTATTCCTATCTTTAGATACTTATCCGAATAAAATGGAGCAATACCTGATTTGGTAGATCCAAAACTTTTCGAGGATAATCTTTCCTCTTCCAATCTGTCAAACAATATATGATATGGCATAACAACCTGTGCTCTATCGGATATTAAAATATTAGGAAAGTCTAGTCCTTCTTCTGTGAGTTTATCAATTTCTTCAAATAACTTATATAAATCTAAAGCTGCTCCTTGAGCGATAATATTTGTTACTCCCTTATTAAAAACTCCTGATGGCAAAAGATGAAGTGTAAATCTGCCGTAATTATTTATTATAGTATGCCCTGCATTAGCTCCTCCCTGATACCTGACTACAATATCTGAATTGCACGATAGCATATCTGTAATTTTACCTTTTCCTTCGTCTCCCCAATTTCCACCAACTACAGCTTTAACCATAAAAAATACCTCCTAAAATACAATAATTAATTAACAAAATTATGGTATCATAAAAGGCTATATAAATAAAATTAATAATATTTATGATTAATATAAGTATAAATTATGTAACTAATAAATCCAGTAATTTCTTTCCAGCTGGTGAAATGGGGTTTTTATCATTAGTTACTACACATATATTCCTTTCTTTTATAGGATTTTCTAGTTTTATTTCAAATAATTTTTCTTTTTCCATAAGCTCTTTAGCAAAGTTTTTCACCACAAAGCCTATGCCTAAGTTTCTTGCAGTAAATTCTACAATTAAATCGCTAGTAGCTAGTTCAAACTCCACATTAAAGTCAGAGTTGTCATCCTGAAAAAAATTGTCCATATAGTTTCTCGTACTGGTTCCTTTTTCTAGAGAAATAATAGGATAATTTTTTAATTCTCTTATATTTATAGTTTTATTTTTTAAACTTTCGTACCTATTGCCTGCTATAAATATATCTTGAATCATCTCCACAGGATATATATTTAAATTTTTATCTTCTTCTACCGGACCGGTAACTATACCAAAATCAATTTTTCCTTCAAACAAATATTCTAATGTACTTGGAGTTGGAGCATTGGTAACCTTAACCTTTATTTTAGGATATAGATTATGAAATTTTTCTAGGTATTTAAGCAGGTAGAACTTTAAAGTCATATCGCTTGCCCCTATCCTAACTTCTCCTTCTTCTAAAGCCAGCAATTCTTGGAACTTTTTTTCACCTAAAGATAAATATTCATATCCCATAGAAACATATCTATACAAAACTTCTGCTTCTGGAGTCAATTTTACTCCTTTTGCATTTCTGTAAAATAAAGTTCCACCTATAGAATTTTCTAATTGCTTTATTGCTTGACTCACAGCAGGCTGAGTTATAAAAAGCTCTTTAGCTGCGAGAGTAATACTGTTATATTTTGCCACATAGTAGAATATTTTATAGTGTTCCAGGTTTACCACAATTAATCACATCCAAATTTAATCTATATTATCGAAACTAACTATATAACTATTGACTTTATTCCCCAGTTCATAATTGAAGGATAAGGAGTTGCTGTCACTGCTCCAGATGAGATTATCAAAATAGGAATAATCTCCAGTTAGTATAGGTCTCTGATCCTCCCTTAGTTGAATTTGTTTTTCTATGTCCTCTGCAGAAACTATATTTTTTACTTCACCAGTCTTTGTATCTATAACCTTAAGTACAGCTTCTACTCCCTTTTTCTTATAAACTGAAGCGTCACCTATATCAGTATTTTTCTCTATATAGACGGCTTTGCTTCCGTCTGGTGAAAGAGTGTATTCCTTGGGTAGATCTTTGCTATCATCAATTCTTCCTTTAGGCAATTCAATATTTCTAAGAACTTTTCCTGTAGTATCTAATACCTGAGCTCCAAAGGTTCTATTTTCGAAAACTCCTTTAGAATTGGCTGGACCATTATTATTCGTAGTGTCCATTATAATGGTATCTGATTTTTCATCAGCATGAAAATATTTATCAGAAGCAGGAAGTATTGTCTTAATCTTTTTAGATTTAATATCCATGCTCATTAATTTTGACTCTGCCGTTCCCCTTATACTGGAAGTGTAATACAGCCTTCCTTCAAAACCATCATCAGTCTGTTTTATGTTATCTAATCCAGAAATCGAAGGATAGGCGTATTTGTTATTTTCATAACTCGCTTGATCTAACAACTTGCCTGTGGTATCTATTATTTCCCATTTATCAAAATAGTTAGCCATTATAGCATTATTATTGATCCACTTAAATTCAGCATCCTTGTTATCATTTTCTGTTTTTACATCCGTAATTTCTCCAGTAGCTAAATTAAGAAGTTTTAAATTGGCATGTAATAACCTTCCCGAATCCAACTCCTTTTGCCATTGAACCTTATCCTCTGGAACAAATCTCTTTTCTTTATATAATACGTATTTCTTATCTGGAGATATTCCCATATAGTTGGCAATCTCAACATTTTTATAATCCTTAGAAGTTTTTGTAGTCAAATTATAAACACTGCAGTAGCCTACATGAAAATTAGCTGAATCCACATACTGCTCATGAAATGTCAGTGCTTCATTATCACTTATCCAGTCAATAATATCTTGATTTTCGTACTTATCAATTTGAAAGCCATTTACTTTAATAGTCTCTGCTTTTGATACCGGTTTATAATTTAATACCTTTATGTTTTTATTGCTTCCACCATGACTATTATTATTTTCTTTGCTGGCAAATACGCTAACTCCAACTATAAGCATGGTAGTTAATAAAACTGATAAAATTTTTTTCTTGTTCATCTCGTTTCCCTCCTTTTCTTTATAAATTAATTTTATCAGATTTTTTTCACAGGATTATTAAGCAATGTCACAGTTTTGTCAACTTATTGTAAAAAACTCTATAGAAAATGTTGTTCCTTCATTCAATGCAGATTCAACATTTATAACTCCATTTTGTTTTTCTACTAATTTTTTTACTAATGCCAATCCTAAACCTACACCTCCGGTTTTTCTGCTTCTATGCTGTTCTGATCTGTAAAAAGCCTGAAATATATTTGGTAAAGACTTCTCATCTATACCAATACCATTATCGCTGATTTGTAAAATTGCCTTATTTTCTTCTTTGTGGCAACTAATTTTTATACATCCGTTGTCCCTGCTGTATTTAATTGCATTATCTAATATGTTTACTATTATATGATTTAAGCTTTCTTCATCACAGCTAATCACAGCATCCTCCATATTGCATTCCAAAGTAAGGTTATTTCTTTTTATTTTTCCCATCATTCTTTTTACAATAGAAATTATCACTTCTTTTATATTGATTTCACTCTTCTCTATTTCAAAATCATACTTTTCTACAGCAGCTATCTTTAATACCCTGTCCACCATATCAGTTAACCTTTGGCACTCTTTTGAGATACTATTACTTCCCTCTTTGATTAGATTTATATCATCCTCATACATAGTCATAAGATCAGAATATGCTCTAATAGAAGTGATAGGGGTTTTAAATTCATGAGTTATATTCCCTATAAATTCTTTTTGTTGTTCGTCCATTTTTCTTAATTTGTCAACAGCTCTGCTCAAATAATCTCTCTCAACTCTCAGTTCCTCAATATTTTTTTCTATTGTGTTACTCATCAAGCATATCCCGCTGCTTAATTGACCAAGCTCATCCTGACGCTTAATCTTTCTAACAGCCTTGAATTCACCTTTTTGAATACTCTCCACAGAATTTTTCATAATATATATATCCCGTGTAAGTCCCCAAAAATATACTATTCCTAGCATGACACCAATAGATAATGATAATGCACCTATTATGTAAAACATCTTTTCTATGCTTTCATAAAAGCTTAAGTTATCCTTTATTGGATATTGAAGCTCCAATAATACAACTGTTTTATTTTTATATTTTATAGGGGAATAGAAATATATAATTCCATTGCTTGTTTCATAGGACACCTTACCTTCTATAGCATATTTAAGCATAATTTCTTTATCTTTATTTTCATTGGTTCTGCTGTCCGTTTGAAATCCAGAGAGCAATTCTCCATTAATATCATATATATTGCTTGGTATAGTCCTGAGCCATGGTTTATTAAAGATGCTTCCTCTTACCAGTTCTACTTTGTCATTGTTACTGCTAGCCCTT
Source organism: Clostridium sp. 19966 (assembly GCF_032335695.1). Lineage (NCBI taxonomy): Bacteria > Bacillati > Bacillota > Clostridia > Eubacteriales > Clostridiaceae > Clostridium > Clostridium sp. 19966. The sequence continues at coordinate 100,876 of NZ_JACTOJ010000010.1, read as the reverse complement.
TCAGAAATATACTGTTCAAACATGTCCTTTTGATTAAATAAAGTATCTTCTGCTTGCTTGTTTTGATATTGCTTTATTCCGTTTAATACAAAAAAGCTCAAAAAGGATATTACTATAATCAAAAGAAATGTAGTAAATGCTATTAGCTTTAACTTAATCCCTACCTTCAATAGTGTCGCTCACTCCTTTATAACCTATGCCATGAACTGTCTGGATAATATATTGATAATCTAAGCTTAATTTCTTCCTTATTCTTTGTATATGAGTATCCACAGTTCTTGTCCCACCTATATAATCCATTCCCCATACTTTATCCAATAGCTGTTCCCTGGAATAAACTATATTAGGATTTGAGATAAGTAGGTAAAGCAAATCAAATTCCATAGCTGTAAAATCAGCTCTTACATCATTTATAGTTACACTTCTCTGCTTTGCATGCACCACCATATCATTTATCTTAATCACATCATTACTTGGCATTTCCTTTCTTAATCTTTTAACTCTTCTACATAATGATTTTACCCTAGCAATCACTTCCCTTATATCAAAAGGCTTAGTAAGATAATCATCCGCTCCTAATTCCAGCCCTAATATCTTGTCCACGATATCATTTTTAGCTGTAAGTATTATTATTCCAATTCCCTCATCCTCTATTTTTTTGCATATATCATAGCCATTTACCTCTGGCAGCATTAAGTCCAAAATTATAATATCAGGGACAAATTCCTTCATTTTATTCAATGCATCCCTTCCATCATAAGAACCTTCTACGGTATAACCTTCTTTTTTTAAAGCATAGCTTATAACGTTTACTATATTTTCTTCGTCATCTACTACTAAAATCTTTTCATGCATCTGTATTTCCTCCAGTATATGAATATATTTTTAATATATCATAATATTTCATATACTTCCATTAACAAGTTAATTAATAGTAAGTATTCTTTTTCTTATAACATATATAACTAAAATACATACGCAAGTGTAATACCTCATGTTTCTTAAGACAAAAAAAGAAAGCCTGAATGAAATTCAAGCTCTTTGTTACATTTATTACCTATCTATTTTTTTCTTTTTGCCCATAAACTGCATTAATTGGTCATAGTAAGGGAATCCTTCCATATCGCCCTTTACAAGGGTAGCCATGGCCCCAACACCATTACCTAAGATTCCGCACTCTTCTAGTGAAAGTTCTTTTAATACACCTGATAAAAATCCAGCTGCAAAACCATCTCCAGCGCCTACAGTATCCACTGGATTCTCTATTCTAAAGCCCTTTACGTAGTTAGTTGTTTTATTATCAGCTACATAGCAGCCATCGGCGCCAAGCTTAACAGCTACAATCTTAGAACCCATAGCAAGAAATTTATCAGCTATTTCCTTTTCATCAGCTGTTCCTAAAAGCAGTTCACCTTCTGAATTGCCTGGGAATATTATATCCGAAGCCTTAGCAATTTCTAAAAGCACTGGTTTCGCTTCCTCAATTGTCCAAAGTTTTAATCTTATATTTGGATCAAAGGAAATCATAACTCCATTCTGCTTCGCGACTTCAATCACTTTAAAAACTACTTCTCTAGCACTTTTAGATAGTGCTGGAGTTATACCAGTTATATGAATAATTTTTGTATCTTTTATATAATCTAAGTCCATGTCTTCTATATTTAATCTACTGGCAGCTGAATTCTTTCTGTAATAATATACATTAGGATTATCATTGTTGAATCTTTCCTTAAAAAGAAGTCCAGTACTAGCTTCATCATCAAATCTTACTTTGGAAACATCTACGCCTTCACCACGAACGGTATTTAAAACATATTTACCAAATTCATCATTTCCCAGCTTTGAAAACCATCCTGCGCTATGACCTAATCTAGCAAGTGCAATGGCAACATTAGAATCTGCTCCGCCTATAGATTTATTAAAGCTGTTAACATACCTTAAAGGGCCATTTGAATCGGGACTCATAACAATCATGGTTTCTCCGAAAGTTAAAACTTCCTTCATATCAAATAACACCTTCCTTTAGTTATTACCTCTAGCCCTGTTTACTGCTTCTACAAACTGTGCTGCAGTTTTAGTAACTAACTCGTAATCACCTGTCTTTGCGCCTTTAGTTAAATCTCCGCCAGTTCCCACAGCTACAGCTCCAGATTTAATCCAGTCCTTAACATTATCTAGATTAACGCCACCGGTTGGCATAAAATTAGCTTGTGGAAGAGGTCCCTTAAATGAACTTATAATAGAAGGACCGTAAGCATTTCCTGGAAATACCTTCAATACCTCTGCTCCATACTCAAGAGCTTCTACTGCCTCTTTAACTGTCATAATTCCTGGCATAACAGGCACTCTATATCTATTGCATAACTTTACAGTTTCTACATCAAAATAAGGACTAACTATAAATTTTGATCCTGCTAATATACAAGCTCTTGCTGTCTCTGAATCTAGTACTGTACCTGCACCTATAATAACGTCCTCATCCTTATATATTTCGGATAATTCTTTTATTATATCCACTGCGCCTGGCACTGTCATAGTAATTTCTAATACTTTTATTCCACCTTTTTTAACAGCATCTATTATTTTTATTGCTTGCTCCTTAGATTCTCCTCTTATTACAGCAACAACACCAGCTTCTACTATTTTCTGTATAGTTTCTATTCTTTTCATTCTATTTCCTCCCTATATAAATAACTACCATTTTATTATAGCGTTACTCCAGATTTAAATATAGCTATTTCTCTAAAATCATTTTTTTCATTATTAACAAATTCTCCACTGGCTACGCTTATAATATAAGCTATAAAATCTTCTAACAAATCTTCCATGGATTTATCTTCTACAAGACTTCCAGCATTAAAATCTATCCAATTTCTTTTAAAATTATATAGCTGTGAATTAGTAGATATTTTCATAGTAGGAACGAAACTTCCAAATGGAGTTCCTCTTCCTGTTGTAAATAGTACCATCTGACATCCAGCTGCTGCTAATGTTGATGCCGCTACCAAATCATTTCCTGGAGCACTTAAAAGATTTAAGCCTCTTGTCTTAAGGGTTTCGCCATATTTTAAAACATCCTTAACTGTAGCTGAACCAGCTTTTTGAGTACAGCCTAAAGATTTATCTTCAAGAGTTGTTATTCCACCAGCTTTGTTTCCTGGTGATGGATTTTCATATATTGGCTGATCATATTTTATAAAATATTCCTTAAAATCATTAATTAGGTGCACTATTTTATCAAATACCTCCGCATTTTCAGCCCTAGCCATAAGAAGAGTCTCTGCTCCAAACATTTCAGGGACTTCAGTCAATACTGTTGTTCCACCTTGGGCTACAAGGAAATCAGAAAACTTACCAAGAAGAGGATTTGCAGTTATTCCAGAAAACCCATCTGATCCTCCGCATTTAAGACCAACTTTAAGTTCAGATAGAGACACATCTTCTCGCTTATCATTTTTCATGTTGTCATATAATTCTTTTAGAAGCTTTACACCTTCTTCTATTTCATCAGAAACCTTCTGACTTATCATGAATTTTATTCTTGTTTCATCTATGTCTCCTACTGCCTTTTGAAAATCCACCATATTATTATTTTCACAGCCTAATCCTAATACTAATACTCCACCAGCATTAGGATGTCTAACTGCATCAGCAAGTATAGTTCTAGTATTCACATGATCATCGCCAAGTTGAGAACAGCCATAATTATGCTTTAGGACCAATGTATTATCTATAGCCAATTCTCCAATTTCTTTTTTGAATCTTTCCATAATCTTATCAGCAATACCATTAACGCAGCCTACAGTAGGAACTATCCATAATTCATTCCTTATTCCAACTCCATTTTTTCTTCTATAGCCCTTAAAAGTTTTATTTACATTAGAAAACATACTTTTAAAAAGATGTTGATTGAAAGAATAGTCTTTTATGCCTTCAAGATTAGTCTTAGCATTGTGAGTATGAACCCATTCTCCTTGAGCTATATCTTTAATTGCATGACCTATAGGAAAACCGTACTTTACAATATTTCCCCCTGTGCTTATATCTATTAATGATATTTTGTGACCTCTATTCACATCTTCTTTAAGTACTATATCTGCGTTATCCACAGATATAGTATCTCCCTTTTTTATATCGCTAAGTGCAACCACCACATTATCATCACTATTTATTTTTATAAAATTTTTCATGGAATCACCTCATACTTTCTATAAGTTACATAACTTCCTTAAGTGCTTCCTTAATTCCTAACTTTTCTATAGAAACTAGATATTTAGTAACTGCATCTGTAAGCCCTGGAATTTCATTAAGATTCTTCTTCCAGTTTTTCTCGTATGCTAAAACTGAAGTAACTATTTCTTTTAATCCTGCTTCAGTTCCATCATAGTTTGCCCATAATGACTTATATAGATTTAATATATCTTCATCATCCTTAAGCGCTATATCCTCGGTTCCTCTTTTTCCTTTATAGAACTCAATTAAAGCTGCTAGAGAGAAAACAAGTTTCTTTGGAAGTTCTCCTTTTCTATTTACATACTCAGTTAAACTTGGAAGATCTCTTGTCTCATACTTAGACATAGAATTTAATGCTATACTCATTAAGTAATGTTTTACAAATGGATTCATAAATCTTTCAAGAACAGCTCCAGCAAAATATTTTAATTCATCCTCTGGAAGATCTAAAGTAGGAATTATTTCTTCATATATTACATCCTTTATATACTTACCTATAACCTCGTGATCTACTGATTCTCCAACTGTTTCCAAGCCATAAAGATAAGAAACTGGCACTAAAGCAGTATGTGCACCATTAAGTATTCTAACTTTTCTTGTTCTATATGGAGTCATATCTTCTACAAATTTTATATTTAATCCAGCTTCATCCACCGGGAATTCTTTCTTTATCCATTCTGGTCCTTCAACTACCCACAAATGGAACTGTTCACCAACATCTACCAAATTATCTTCATATCCTAATTCAGCTAGTATTTCATTTATTCTATCTCTTGGGTATCCTGGAACTATTCTGTCAACAAGGCTGCAGCAGAAAGTGTTAGCTTCATTTATCCAAGTAACAAATTCTTCACCTAAATTCCATAGTTTAGCATACTCTAAAACTATTTTCTTTAGTTTTTCGCCATTTCTATCTATAAGTTCACATGGAATTATTATTAACCCTTTGCTCTTATCTCCATCAAAATGCTTAAATCTGTTATATAAAAATGCTGTTAATTTTCCAGGATAACTGGATTGTACTCCGCCCTCAAGTTTATCTGATTCTTCCATAGCTATTCCAGCTTCAGTTGTATTTGAAATTATAAATCTTATTTCAGGCTGAGTTGCCACTTTTAAATATTCATCGTATTGTGTATAAGGATTGATTCCTCTGCTTATACTATTTATAACAGAATGCTCTCTTATAGCTTTTCCATCTTTTATTCCTTCTAAGTATAGTGTATATAATCCATCTTGATTATTAAGCATATTAACTAATCCATTAGCTAATGGCTGAACTACTACTACACTTCCGTTAAAACCAGCTTCTTTATTCATTTTATCTATTTGCCAATCTACAAAAGCTCTAAGAAAGTTTCCTTCTCCAAATTGCACTACTTTTTCAGGATAAGTTTTGTATTCCTTATAGGACTCTTTGTTAAGTTTCATTATAATTTTCCTCCATTCATTCCGTTAACGTGTGCATTATCATGCCTTTTATATTTTCTTCTTTATTTATAAGATTCCATTAATGTAGTTTCCTTATACATTATATCATCTTATGCACACGTTAACAATGCGTTTTAAAAAATAAATCTAAATTAATATTTTTATGGTTTTCTTTTTTCTCATACTACAAGTCACTAAGCTAAATAAGTTTCTATTTAGAATCTAATTTAGCTACTGACTCTCTTTTTATTAATTCTGTTTTAATATATATCTTTTCTCCTTCGTAACTTACCTGATTAATTATATCTATCATCTTTTTTCCACCTTCAATGCTTATCTCTTCCATAGGTCTTTTTACGGTAGTTAAAGATGGGGTAGAGTACTGAGAATAACCAATGTTGTCAAAACCTACAATTGAAACATCTTTAGGTACAGTTAGTCCACTATCAAACACAGCTTTAATAGCGCCTATAGCCATATCATCATTTGAACAAAATACAGCAGTAGGTACATTTTTAAGGCTTAGTAATTTCTTCATACATTCATATCCACTCTTCATATCATAATTACCTTTTATCATATATTCACTATATACAGGCAATTTATTCTCAATAATAGCCTTTAAGTATCCTTCTTTTCTCTCTTTAGTTGACTTAAAATCTTCTTTTCCTTCAATTATTGCAATGTTTTTATGTCCATTATCAATCAAACATTTAACTGCCTTAAATGCTCCTTCTCTATCGTCCGACAAAATATTTGCCAATGAATTAACTTCAATTTCTCTATTTAAAACAACAAGTGGAATCTTACTGTTCAATACATGGTAAATAAATGCATTGTCATTCTCGCTTTGGCTCATTAATATGATACCATCAAATCTCTTATTATTGATAGGTATAAAGTCTTCATAACTATCTATGCCTTTTACAACTAAATTATAATTTTCTTCTATAGTGCTGCTTACCCCTTTAACTGTTTCGAAGAAAAAACCAGGTGAAGTACCCTGACTAATACTAGAGAAAAACAATCCTATAGTATATGATTTATCTAATACCAAGCTTTTCGCATTATAATTAGGAACATAATTTAGTTCCTGAGCTATAGCCCTAATTCTTTGCTTTGTTTCATCATTTATTAATGGGCTGTTATTAAGCGCCCTAGAAACTGTAGTATGTGATACATTAGCTAGCTTTGCAATATCCTTTATAGTTACGCTCATAGTGTCCGCCTCTTTCTAAATTATATGTATCTATTTAAAATAATAACATATTTTTTTATAGTACACTATACTAAAAAGGCGATTAAGTCAATGTTTAGTGGTTTTATATAATTTGTGACGAAATTAGCCATTTTTAAGAATTAAAAGCTGCTGATAAAACTCATTCATCAACAGCCTTCAATTTAAGCAATAGTATTATTTTGTTGCTTCAAATTTACCTTCATGTAAATCTTTAACTATATCTTTGTACTTATCATCAGTTAAATTATACATTATTGCTATAACTATAGCAGCTATAGTTAACGCAACTGCTGGATATAAAGCCATAACAGCTTTCATTCCTAATATAGTTTTAGCAGTCTGATGAGCGTTAGCTACATAACCAGTTAAGCTCAATGCACCTAATGTAACGTAAGCTGCTATTGACTGAGCTATTTTTCTTGAGAAGTTAAATGCAGCATAAGTTATACCTTCTCTTCTTGTTCCAGTATGCCATTCACCATAATCAATTGCATCAGAAACGAATGCCCAAGTTACGCCATTTGGTATAGCTAGTCCAGCGTACCCTATTGTAACCAATATAGTAAATACATATATATTAGCTGGCAATATAAAATTCAACGCATCTGCGGTTATGCCTATGACAAATCCTATCATTGCTGTTTTCTTTTTGCCGAATTTAGCAACAAGCTTTGGAATTGCTGCAATACCCAATATTGAACAGCCAATCATTATTGTATTTATTACTGGCTGAAGTTTTACATTTCCAAGAGCATATTGACAATAATATATCATCATTTGATTGTTAGCGTTCATAGCTGAGATTGTAAATAAAGTCATTATAATTAGTGCTATAAGAGGTTTGTTGTGGAATATAGCTCTTTTGTAATCCGCAAAAGTCATTTTTTCTTTAACCTTTGCTGCAGGCTGAATATATTCTCTAGTATTTTTAAAACATATAAAGAATGATATTATTCCTATTAGAGCCATAATAGTAGCTGCTACAGGATAACCTATTCTAGGATTTGAAAAATGTATAAGTATAGGTACAAATGCAACACCTGTTATTAGCTGTGCTGCTAAAGAACCAGTCTGTCTAAATGTAGCCAACTGGCTTCTCTCTTCAACATCTTGAGTCATAACAGAAGCCAAAGAACCATAAGGTACATTAGTAAAGGAATATACAAGTCCCCATATCATATATGCAGCATAAGCATATACTAATTTTTGTGTTAATGACATATCAGGCATAGTGAATGTGAATATTGTTAGTGCAGCAAGTATTATACTAGAAATCATCATTACAGGTCTAAATTTGCCATATTTGCCTGGCTTCTTTGAATCTACTGCTGATCCCGCTATTGGATCCATGAAGGCATCAAATATTTTAGTAAATACGAATATATTTTTTGCCATTGCAGCTGGTATGCCGCATACATCAGTAAAGAATTTTGAAAGATATGCCTGACCTAAATCGAACATGAAGCCGTTTCCAAAATCACCAAAACCATATGAAATCTTTTCTTTCAAGCTTAGTTTTTTCATGTTTTTTTCTCCTTTTAGTTTATAATTTATTAGCTAAGCTAATTAATACCAAGTTTTTTTGTTTTTTATTAATTATTGCAAATAACGTTTTCATACTAAAAAATCATATTAAATACTAATTTAAATAAACTTATAATTATATTAGGCTAACGTGCGCTTAATAACAACGAAATATTTTAATTTTTATTACGCACACGTTAATAATTGCACTAATAATTTATATATTACATGCCAAAATATTGTTTTGCATTATTATAGGATATTCCCTGAATAATTTGTCCAAGAAGTTTTTTATCATCAGGAAATTCTCCATTTTCAACCCACTCACCGATTAGATTGCACACTATTCTTCTAAAATATTCATGTCTAGTATAGGATAAGAAACTTCTTGAGTCAGTTAACATTCCTACAAATCTGCTTAGAAGTCCAAGGTTAGCTAGAGTTTTCATTTGCTCTATCATTCCTTCTTTATTATCATTGAACCACCAAGCTGATCCGAACTGAATTTTTCCTGGAATTCCGCTGCCTTGGAAGTTTCCAAGCATAGTTCCTAACACATAGTTATCTTTTGGATTTAATGTATATAATATAGTTTTTGGCAGAGAATCTTCTACTTCTAATGAATCCAGAAGTCTTGAAAGAGCATAAGCTATTGTTTCATCATTTATTGAATCAAAACCAGTATCTGCTCCTAACTTATTGAACATTTTTGTATTATTATTTCTCAATGCTGCAATATGAAGCTGCATTGTCCACTTCAATTCTGCATATAGCTTTCCAAAGAATTTTAATGTATAAGTCTTATATTTGCTTTCTTCTTCTTTGCTTATAACCTGTCCGTTTAAAACTTTAGCAAATATAGATGCTACTTCCTCTTTTGTAGCTTCTGCATATACTACTGAATCTAATGCATGATCTGAAACTTTGCATCCAACTGAATGGAAAAATCTAACCCTTGATTCCAAAGCTTCTAACAATTCATCATAATTATTAATCTCTTTGCCAGATACCTGTCCAAGTTTTTCAATCCATGGAAGAAATGTAGCTCTAGTTATTTCTATACATTTATCTGGTCGGAAAGCTGGAAGAACCTTTACTGAGAAAGTGTTATCTTCTTTAAGCTTTAAATGATACTCAAGTGAATCTACTGGATCATCTGTAGTACAGATAGTATCAACATTAGATTTCTTAATTAAATCTCTTACTGCAAAGCCTTCACTTGTTATAAGAGCATTTACCTTTTCCCAAATTGCAGGAGCAGTTTCTTCATTTAAAACATCATATATTCCGAAAAATCTTTGAAGCTCTAAATGTGTCCAATGATAAAGAGGATTTCCTATAGTCATTGGTATTGTTTTAGCCCAAGCTAAAAACTTTTCGTAGTCACTAGAATCACCTGTAATATATTTTTCATCTATACCATTACTTCTCATAGCTCTCCACTTATAGTGATCACCATATAGCCATACCTCTGTAATGTTTTTAAACTTTTTATTTTCGTAGATTTCTTTTGGATTAATATGACAATGATAATCTATAATTGGCATATTTTTAGCATAGTTGTGATACAAATCTATTGCTGTGTCATTAGATAGTAAAAAGTTTTCATCCATAAACTTTTTCATAATTTAACCTCTACCTCCAATTTCTAAAATTGCTTATTGTTCACGTTAACATAAACCAACAAGTTCATTATAATATAGCCAAAACAAAAAAACAATAGTTAAATTGTTAACGTGAACATTTTTTTGCGTAAAAAAGAATAGGATTACATTTTTTTATTAAGCTGTTATTGTTAATTAGTTTCTCTGTTATAATTGCAAAAAATAATATGTGAAATTTATTTAGCATATCAGAATTTTCTTCATAAATATTGATATTTACTAGTTTAAACCTTAATAAATGTTTAGCGATATATAAATACTCTTATTAAATCCATTATATTATTAGTATTTCCAACCGCATATATTAACATTTTTTTGTCATATTCATAAGTTAATTTATTAACAGCTTAATTTATTTTTAATAACACTTTAAATTTTGAAACATAAAAATTTTTTTATTTTTTTGCAAAGCCATCTTAAAATTATTAAAAATCTATTTGTATAGGATAAATCTTCCTACAAACTAATTTGCTAAAGCATTGATTTCCTATGCCTAATAAAAAATGGTACTTCAAAAGCAAGCATGACTATCCAACCTCCAAGGCAGCTAATGGCTATTCCCGCCACTCCCATTTTAGGTGCTAGTATGTAGGAAAACGCTACTCTTCCTACCATTTGCATAAATGTTGAAATTAGCGTAATTTTCAAATCTCCCATACCTCTAAAGTATCCTTGAATACCATTTGTCCAACTTGGAAGCAAATAGAAAAAGGCCATCATGTGCAAATACATTACTCCAAGTTCTACTACTTTAGAATTTTTTTCAGGTACAAAAAGCTGCATCAATCCTTTCGCTCCAAAGTAAACTATTCCAGCCAATAATAGCCAATATATAGTTTCTATAAGCATTCCAGACCATAATCCAGGTTTTATACGTTCCTTTTTTTTAGCTCCGCGGTTTTGCGCCAAGAAAGTAGTCATAGCTGCACTTATACTTTGCTCCGGTGCGAATGCAAAATCATCTACGCGGTTTACAGCATTAAAAGTAGCTATAGCCTCTACTCCCAACGGATTTACCGCACCTTGGACAAAGACTTTTCCAACATATAAGCAAGTTTGCTGCATAGCTGTGACCCAACTGTAATTTATAGTGTTTCTTAACAAACTTCTATCAATAATCATTTCTTTTACTGAAAACTTTAGAAGCGGTACTTTAAAATGAACGTAGACTATGCAGAATAAGCTTGAAAACATCTCTGCTGTTACTGTAGCAATGGCAGATCCCTCTACTCCTAATTTTAGTCCTACTACAAAAATAAAATCCATTACTACATTCAAAATTGAAGATATGATAAGAAACTTAAGCGGCGTTTTTGAATCACCAATACTTCTAAGAGCTGCAGCATAAACATTATACAAAAAAGTAAAAATCAATCCAAAGAATATGATTCTAAGGTAATTGGACGCATCAGGAATAATTTCTTCTGGAGTTCTTATCAGCTTTAAAATGGGTTTTGTAAGTATCACACAAGTTATTATTATAAATACAGTAAATATGAATCCAGCCACCATAGTTGTTGAAACTTCTCTCTTAAGCTTTTTTATATTTCCTGCCCCAAAATATTCGCTCATTAACACAGAAGCTCCCATACAAATTCCTATTATAAGAAACATTATAATATTCATAATAGGATTAGCTGTACCTACTGCTGCTAAAGCATTAGTTCCAACATACTTACCTACTATTATAGAATCTGCTGCATTGTAAGTAAGCTGAAATAAATTTCCAAGAACTAAAGGAATAGCAAATTTAATTAAATGCCTAGAAATCTTTCCTTTCGTCATATCTGTAGTCAAAATTTTTCACTCTCCCATCCTTAGTACATTTTTAGTGGCAAATTTACACCATTTAATTATTGTATAACAATTATAAAGCAAAGAAAAGTCAATTAAATTTTTATAATCTTATTCACGCAAAAATGACTATGCCTAAAAATATTGATAAGTTTCTAAAAAAGCAAAATCTCCATCAATATTTTAAAACATAGCCTTAAAAATCACTTCAAATATAATAATAGTAGTGACATGAAGAATAATTTTTATTCAAAACTAATGCTTGCATACCTGTATAGCTATAAGTTTCATATATTCATCTCTATCCAAATTAGTAAGTGTGCTTAAAAGATCTGTTTCATAAGCAGAAATCTCAACTTTTTTAAAGTCTTTCACTTTGATAACCTGTTCTAGCAATTTTGATCTTCCTTCAATTTTTTTTCGAATCCTATCTAGCTTCTGAATTTCCATATCTACTTTATCCTTTTGCTTTTTTAGCATTTCTATGCATCTTTCAGCGTTTCTTTCACTTAAATATTCTTTTAGCATCTTAATAGATACGCCAAGATTCCTAAAAGTTAAAATGGAATCCAATTCATCTGCCTGTTCCAAAGTATAATACCTATATTCTTTTTCCCCTCTTTTAGCAGGAGATATAAGGCCAATCCTATCATAGTAAATTACTGTCTGCTTTGTTACTCCTAGCATATTTGCCAATTCACCTGTGGTAAAATATATTTTATCGCTCATCTTTCTAAACCGCTTGACTATATAGTTACTATACCCCTTATTATATCAATTGCAAAACATTACTACAATAACATGAGGTTGAACTAATATGATTAATACTCGAAAATACTTATATGATAGCAAAAATATGGTGATTACAATTGTTGCTTTAGCGTGGCCTTCAATTGTTGAACAAGCTCTACAAACTATAGTTCAATATGCTGACTCTACAATGGTAGGCCGGATAGGTGCTGAAGCTTCTGCTGCTGTATGACTTACAACCACAGTAACTTGGTTAATAAACAGTCCTCTTTCCGCCATGGGAATTGGAGCCCTAGCATATATATCTGCTTCTATTGGAGCAAAAAAAATATGATAAAGCAAAGCTTCGTGCCACAGGAGATATGAAAACTCCTATGATTGTTAATTTGTTTATGAATATAATCAATATAATTTTAAACTTTTTGTTGATTTATCCTACTAGGAATGTAACCTTTGGCAATTTTCACTTAACTGTATACGGTGCAGGATTAGGGGTGGTAGGTTCCGGAATAGCAACCGCTGTCTCTTACTGCATAAGCGGCTTTTTAATGTTTATTGCACTTTATAAAAACAAAATAGTTTCACCTAAAGGCGAAAAAATAAGAATAAATAAACCTATTATGTACAAATGTATTAGAGTTGGCTTTCCAGTTTCTTTGGAACGTATTGCAACTTTCCTTGGTCAAGTAGTTTTCACATCGCTGGTTACAAGATTAGGTACGGTTGCTCTTGCGGCTCATTCCATAGCATTAACCGCTGAGCAAGCCTTTTATATACCTGGATATGGTATGCAAGCCTCTGCAGCCACTCTTGCTGGGAATGCTGTAGGTGAGAAAAATGAGAAAAAGCTGCATAGAACATCAGTAACAATAATAATGGCTGTAACTGTCATGTCCATAACAGGTGGAATATTATTTCTATTTCCGAATGTGATGATGTCTATTTTTACTGAAAATACAACCGTTATTCACTCTGGAGCTTCAGCTTTGCGAATAGTTGCCATTTCAGAGCCAATGTTCGGATCCCTTATAATCTTAGAAGGAATTTTCAATGGAGTTGGAGATACAAAAACCCCTTTCTTCTTTTCAGTATTCAGCATGTGGGGCATTAGAATTATATCTACACTCCTCTGTATATCAATATTTAAACTTGGATTAAATGCAGTCTGGCTATGCATGGTAGCAGATAATGTAACTAGATTTATTCTTCTTTTGACTCGTTTTATTAGAGGCAGATGGAAAAAAGGGCTTCAATTTAATAGCTAGGCTATTTCTTGAAAGAATGTTGATAAAAAATAAAAATCCCTTAAATAGATTAACTATTTAAGGGATAAACTTTACTTACTAAAGAGTAGTAATGTTTTCAGCTTGAGGTCCTTTTGGTCCTTCAACTACTTCATAAGAAACTTTTTGTCCTTCTTGAAGTGTTTTGTAACCATCTACTTTGATCTGAGAAAAATGTGCGAAAACATCTTTTCCGTCTTCTCCTGTAATGAATCCAAAGCCTTTTTCTGAATTAAACCATTTTACTGTACCATTCATGAATGTGTACCTCCGAAATTTTATTATTCTTAAACTGATTGTAATAACCCACTAATAAAATTTCTATATTAATATACTAATTTTAATACTAATTGAAACATATTGTGTTGCATTAATTACCATTAATTTAAGTTCTTCTTAACAATATCACAATTTTTTATATAAATCAAGATTTTTATTTTATTTTTCGTCTTTTAGTAGGTAATAAAACTATTATAAGCCCAAATATAAGCATTGAAGAGCCCAATGCAATAAGTACTGAACTATCTATAATAGTTCCTGTTTTAGGAAGATTAGCTTCATTTAAATTAACTGTACTGTTCTGAACTGTGGCGTCACCGCCTCCAGTCCCAGCATTTTCAGCATTGCTGCTCACTTTAGTTACCGTTACCTTGCAAGTAGACTTATATCCCCCATCTACCGTAGTTGCAGTTATATAGGCTGTTCCTTCTCCTATGGCTGTAACAATACCATTGCTATCCACCTTGGCAATTTTATCATCGCTAGATATCCAGCTCACATTTTTTAATGTAGAATTTTCTGGGCTAACCTTAGCTGTAAGAGTACCTGTTTTTCCCACTTGTAATGAAATTGAAGAATCTATAGTTATACCTGACACTCTTATTTTTTCACTAACTATATAACTTGTATCATATGCATCCTTTAAGTTTGCTTGATCTACAGTTACATTAGTATAATTAGCCACTAAAATTACGCCTGACTCAGCTGGAACATTAATAGTCACAGCACCATTATTTACTGCAAATTTTTCGCTGCTATCTAAAGCATTTGTTAGTACTGTTCCTTCTGGTATACTTGATACATTTATTTTTAATCCATTTATATCGGAAGTTCTTCTATTCGCTATCACTATGGCATGATTAGAAGAATCGTTTCTAGTATAAGCTAATACATCACTGGAATAATCGCTGCTTACTTCAATAGGAACCATATCTCCTGTTCTCAAAACAGAATAAGAATTTCTAATATTAGCAAGCTTAGCATACCAATTAACTAGATCTTTATTTCCTTTTCCCCACGCCATAGCTCTTCTGTCATCAGGATCTGCAGACCCAGGTGTTCCAAGCTCATCACCATAATAAATAGTAGGTGCACCTGGATATGTCATTTGTATAAAAGGAACAAGCTTCATTTTTGCAAGTGCATCCTCTGATGGATCTGGAGCTACTTCTTTATCGTTTCCAACTCCATCTAAATCTGATATTATCCTTTCTGTATCATGAGAATCCACTATGTTCATTAAAACTTCAAAAGCTTCCTTTGGATATTGTTCTCTTATTTTTTCAAGATCTTTAGTAGCCTGTACAGCATCTCCCGAACCTGTAACATATTCCTGAATAGCTCCCCTAAATCTATAATTCATTACAGAATCGAACATGTTTCCGAGAAGATATTTTGAAGAGTCTCCCCAAATTTCTCCTATTATAACATCTTGGGAATTAGAATTTTTAATTGCAGGTCTGAAATGCTTCCAAGTATCATCTGAAACACTGTCTGCAGCATCAAGCCTCCAACCATCGCTGCCTTCATTTAACCAATATTCAGAGTCCGAATTTTGCCCATCAATTATGTCATTTGCCCAAGAGGATACATTGTATTCTGAATTATTTAAGGCTTGAATTTCTGGCATAGAATCATTGCCGTTCCATCCATTATATTCATAGTAACCTGATTGGTCTTTTTGATTTTTAACAATAAACCAATCTTTATAATGAAAATCTGTTATTCCCTGTGCCTTAAAATCAGCTTCCACCTTTGTTTCTGCATCCTCTTCATTAATGCTTTGCTTATTCATCAAATCATATACTCTTGACCAATATTGATATGCACCTATAGGTTTTCCTGATTGTATATACTTGCCATATTTATCGAAGTAATTTGAGTCATCAGACACATGATTAAATACACCATCAAGGATTAAATGCATACCCATTTTATGAGCTGCTGTTACAAGACTTATAAAATCATCCATATGACCTAGCATAGGATCAACCTGAGAATAATCCTTAGTGTCATATCTATGATTTGAACTTGCTTCAGATATTGGATTAATATATAAAGTATTTACTCCTAAAGCCTTCAAATAATTTAGCTTATCCTGTATTCCTTTTAAGTCCCCTCCATATACATCATTATTCCATTGTCCATCTCCAACATTCCCCTTGTAGTTTGGATTTATAATAGGCTTACCATTTGAATCTTTCTTAATATTCCCATCTGAGTCTTTTTCATACTCAATATCAGGATCTTCAGGTACTGAATACCAGTTGTTCACATTTTCATAGGAAATATCTCCTCTTGCTTCGGTTTCAGCATAATCATTGCTGGTATCTCCGTTGAAAAACCTATCTGGAAAAATCTGATAAATTACAGCATTTTTTAACCAATCAGGGGTTTTAAAATTTTCATCATAAACATTTAAATCATATTTTCCAACCTTCCCTAAATCATCAGCTTTGCCAGTACCATAGTATCCATCATCATCACCATAAGCTTTTACATCTGATCCTTTAATTGCAACAAAATAGTATTGATACATACCGATTGCGGTTGGTTTAAAATCTGCTGTCCATTTATCATATTGATTATTTGCGTCAGAAGTAAAGGTACCATTTTTCTGCATATCAATAACTTGAGCTCCAGATCCTGATAAAATTACAAGCTTTGAAGCAGTTAAATCATCTTTTTTAGCTCGTAAATTGAAAGTAATCTTTGAATTGGTTGGTACTGCTCCGTAAATGGATTTATAATTTGAGTCCTTAGAATCGAAGTATAAGCTTGAAATATCCAGTTTATCACTTGATAAATCATTAAATACTATCTCTGTTCCAGCATCATAATTTATGGTAACCTCCTTAGAAGTATCTTTTATAGTTATTGGAGGTACGTTTATTTTCTTTGCTCCATCGGCTATAACCAAATCGCTGTGAACTCCTTCTGTTAATGCAATCTTGCAGCTGTATACTCCTGTTAAATTGTAATCCTGCATTATAGCATTTTCTGGCACATCCATTCCTGATAGTTTAGGAGTTGCCATAACGTAAGTGGTAGTATCAACTATTAGATGTGTATTATCAGAATATAGAAAAGTTACATCTTCAGCGCTAGGAACAGTTAAAGATATATTGCCTCCGTTAGAAGCTCCATTGGCGCCGTAGTTTTCAGCCCAAGAGCCTCCAATTGCTACTTTATATTGATAATTTCCTACAGGCACATTTTTTAGAGTTATTTTGTACAATCCATTTCCTTGATAGAGCATTCTAGTCTTAGTATCTGCTGGCGCCCAGGAGCTTGCTCCTGCAACTGTTTGTATATCTCCAACCAGAACTACTTCTTTACCCCCTGGCTGCTCACTTAATTCTCTTACTACACTCATATCTTTAGTAACTGTAATTCCATCTTTTTCTCCTGTTATGGTAACGGTTCCATTATCTGCATTAGAAGGTAAAGCTTTAGCCTGAAGATTTCCGTTTGAATCTATTGAGGCTAAACTGCTGGGAGATACGCTCCAATTAACACCTGTTAGTGTTAAATCTGTACCATCTGCATTTAATTTTATACCTGACACTTGAGTTGTTGTATTCTGCTGGACTTGTCCTAAAGCATTTATAGCGTAAAAGCCTGAAATATATGCAAGAGAATTTCCACCTGAGGATTTATTAGGATTCTGTGGATCTGTAATCCAATTGCTTCCGTTTAAAACAAATTTATATTCATGCTTACCTGGATTTATTGGGGATGTTGTTGCTGACCATATATTATTTTCTCCCTTTGTCATAGGTGTGACCGATGAACTCCACCCATTCATATCCCCAGCTAGATTTACAGAATTTGTATTGCCATCTCCCTGAAACTTGAAAGTAACAGTTCTGTTATCGTTTACTGTAATGCTCTGAAATTCTGATGGAGCATTTACAACAGGATTTCCTCCCTTAGGATTTATATTAAGTGGATCTCCCTGCCAATCTCCATTGGTTTGGTCCTTTGTTGTTTGAGACCAAGTGCATATTCCATATTCATAGCTTCCAGGAGATAACTTTAGAGTCTTATACCAAAGATTTGTATTAGTTGCATCCTTTTGCATCTCAGCTGGCGACCAGTTAGCATCCCAGGAGCCTTTTACTATTACTTTTGTTTCATCTCCTTTACTCACATAATAAAATGTTATAGTATCATCATTGTTTATTATAGGACTCATTACTAACAGCGGATTTCCATCTGCTGCTTTAATTGAATTTAGCGGATCACCTTTCCAATCGCCGTTACTTTGATCTTTTGTAGTAGGTGACCAAGTACATATTCCATATTGGTACAAAGCCTTTTTAGGTAGTGTTATTGTAGCTGACCAAACATTGTTTGACCCTTTTATCATTTGAACTGGTGTCCAATTTTGATCCCAAGATCCTTTTACTATTACCTTTGTTTCGCTGCCATCACCTTGATAATTGAAAGTAACAGTACCATCAGAATTGATTACTGTGCTTTTAATACTATCTGCAGCATTAACATAAATCAAACTCTTTGGTGCAAAACTGATTAGAAAAATGATGGTCATAAGAAGACTCAGTATTTTTTTATTTTTTTTCAATATACCCCTCCTTTTACATAAATCATGCAACCGATTGCATCACATATCAATTTTATTACAATTATGTTATTTTTTCAATACAAACCAGGAAAGATTTTTTATTTATTTTATTGTTTATTACTATAGATATAAAGATAGGTTTTTTAATAGAATTAACTATTACTCCTTTCCACTATAAAACAAAAATTACACAATTATTTAATTGATAGTTTTCTTTAGTTCTATGATGCATGAAATTAGAGTCACAAACTATCAATGATAATTATGTAATCATTTTAATTTATAATATATCGTGCGTTTCTAGAAATTTTGTATTGAATTTTCCGCTTTTGAAAATTTCATCTTTCATTAATTTTTTATGAAAATCCACCGTAGTATCGATGCCTTCGATAATAAATTCATCTAAGGCTCTTATCATTCTTTCAATTGCCTCATTTCTATCTCTTCCCCAGGCAATAATCTTTGATATCATTGAATCATAAAATGGGGGAATGCTATATCCACTGTACACAGCACTATCTATTCTTATACCGATACCTCCTGGTACTATATAATTAATAACTTTTCCTGGGCACGGCATGAAATTTTTATATGGATTCTCTGCATTTATTCTACATTCAATGGCGCATCCAACAATATTTATATCTTTTTGAGAAAAAGATAGCCTTTCTCCTTGAGCCACTAATATCTGTTCTTTTATTAAATCTATACCCGTTGTCATTTCTGTTACTCCATGTTCTACCTGCACTCTTGTATTCATTTCCATAAAATAAAAATTATCATCCTCATCTAATAGGAATTCTACTGTTCCTAAACTATTGTAATTGACAGCCTTGCAAGCTCTTATAGCCGCATTGCCAATCTGCTGCCTAAGCTCTCTTCCTAATGCAGGAGATGGCGCTTCTTCCAAAAGTTTTTGATGTCTTCTCTGAATTGTACAATCTCTTTCTCCTAAATGTACAACATTCCCATAGTTATCTCCTATAACTTGTATTTCTATATGCCTTGTGTTTTCCAAATATTTTTCTAAATAAACTGCAGGGCTTCCAAAATAGCTTTCAGCTTCCTTTTGAGCTGTTTTTACTGCATGTTCAAGTTCTTCTTTACTTCTTGCTACTTTCATTCCCTTTCCACCTCCCCCAGCGGAGGCTTTTACTATAACAGGATATCCTATTTTCTCTGCAATTTCTAATGCCTTGTTTACTTTTGTTATTTCACCTTCTGTTCCTGCTACAATTGGAACTGCCGCCGCTTTCATTGTAGCTCTGGCATTAGCTTTATCTCCCAATTTATCTATTATTCTATAATCAGGACCCATAAAGCATATATTAAAATCTTCGCAGGCTTTTGCAAAATTTGAGTTCTCCGAAAGAAACCCGTATCCTGGGTGAATGGCATCAGACATTGAATGAAGAGCTATATTTATTATGCTATTTATATTTAGATAAGTGTCCTTTGGAGATGCTTTTCCTATACAATAAGCTTCATCTGCTAATTTTACATGAAGGGCTTCCTTGTCTGCTTCAGAATAAATTGCTACTGTAGAAATCCCAAGCTCACGGCAGGCTCGTATGATTCTAACTGCAATTTCTCCTCTATTTGCTATAAGGATTTTCTTAAACATAATCATTTACCACTTCCTTTTACTTCAAATAAAGGCTGTCCATACTCAACAAACTCACCATTTTCCACTAAAATATCTATAATTTCACCGCTGACCCCTGCTTCTATTTCATTAAAAAGCTTCATTACTTCAATTAATCCTACAATTGTATCTTCCTTTACTATATCTTTAACCTTTACTAGAGGCTCTGCATTCTCTTCCTTTGATAGATAAAATGTGCCTGCTAAACTTGATTTTATATAAGTTCTCTCTTCTTTCTTATTAATTAACTTCTCTTCAAAATAATTTTCTGATGTAGCTGCTTCAATACTTTCCTTAACTTTTGCCTGTAAATAATCCCCTTTTTCTATAATTACCTTACTGTTCTCCTGTTGAAACTCTAATCTAGAAAAGTTATATTTTTCCGCAATTTTCAGTATCTTGTCCAAATCATCCGCATTAATCATTTTTATCTTCCTCCCTATATAATTTATGTTATGTACCTAAGCACATAACATACTAAAATAAACTATATATTTATTAAATCGATGGACTTTTTAAGCTCAGTTATATATTTTTCTCTTTTTAAATATAAACTTTCAGCTTCCTTCATAGTTATTTTTTTAAAGTTTACTGTATCAGAAGGTTTAAGCTGAACTAATTTATGGAGATCATAAGAAGCCACATGCGCAATTTTGGGATATCCCCCTGCTGTGGCTCTATCCGCTAGAAGAATTATAGGATTTCCCTCAGGTGGGATTTGAATTGTTCCAAAGGATACCTCTTCAGATATCATTTCTATATTTTCTCTAAAATTTATTTTAGGGCCTTTCAATCTATAGCCCATCCTATCTGATTTCGAATCTATAGCAAAGGAGCATCTGAAAAAGTCATCAATACTCTTTTCGCTTATCTTTTCAAATTGCCTATCTTCAAATACCCTGACTGCTGCATTAAATATATTTGGAACTACAGAATCTTTCATATACCATTTATCAAAAACAAAATTTTCTTTACTTTTTATTTCTTTTAATTTTTTTATTATGTTTAATGAAAGCTTACTTTTTTCTCCAAGCTCAAGCACATCTTTTTTTATTAAAGCTCTTCCATCTTTTCCACCTAGTTTAGCTCTTAAATAAGTACTTTTGCTTTCCATGCATCTTTGTATATTAAAACCACCTGCTACAGCTAAATAACATCTGCAGCCTGATAAACATTTTCCAAACTTAAGTACGCAATCTTCTCTTAAATAAATTGGTCTTCCCATAGGAACTTTTTTCTCATTAATTGTAGGTGATATATCAGCTCCAATTATAGAAATCAAGCTTCCCTTTTCTAAGCTTAAGGATGGTCCAATCAAAGTTATTTCAAGAACGCCCTCATTTTCATCATTTCCCACGGCAATATTTGCAAGTCTCATAGAATACATATCCATGGCGCCACTAACTATAACTCCCTGCTTTTGATAACCATATCTTCCTTTATCCTGAATTGTGGTTAAAAGACCTGAAGTTAATACTCTTATATTCATTATATCTTCTCCTTCAAATCTACATATTCCTGGTAGGAAATAGGATAAAATTTAGCTATATCTCCGCATTTTAAAAGAGTTTTTTCTTGGCTATTTAAATCAAATAATTTTAACGGCGTTCGTCCTATTATTTGCCATCCTCCTGGAGTTTCTATTGGATAAATTCCAGTCTGAGTTCCTGCAATACCCACTGAGCCTTCTGGAATAGCTGTTCTTGGTGAACTTCTCCTTGGAGTATGGATTTTTTTAGATAGTCCCCCTAAATAAGGAAATCCAGGTGCAAAGCCAATCATATAAACCAGATAATCACCACTGCAGTGAATTTGTATCACTTCCTCCACTGTAAGATTGTTTGTTTTTGCAACATGCTCAATATCTGGCCCTAGTTCCTTACCATAGCAAACTGGTATTTTAACTATATGTTCTTCATATTCTTCTGATAAGTCCATCTTTGATAATATTTCTTCAAGCTTTAGTCGCACTGTTTTAAAGGGGTCCTTCCCTATTTTTATAGGATCATAAATTAAAGAAACACTTGAAAAGTAAGGTATATATTCTATTAATCCATGAAATGGATTTTTATCAACACTCTCACAAAATAATCTAATTTGCTTATTTGTATCCTTATGTATTTCATTTCCAAACTCTACTAAAGCTGAAGTTTCACTTATTTGAAAAATATTCACAGGATTTCCCACTATAGCTTGTACCTCCTCTTCAATTCCTTCTCTTATACTTCCTTGTAAACCCTCTTTACACGCTTACTTATTCCGCAAACAAACTCATAATTAAAGCTTCCCGCCATATTGGCAATTTCTTCAACGGTAATAGCGCTTTTCCCTTCTTCTCCTATCAAAGTTACTTCATCCTCTATATTTACATCATTTATATCTGTCACATCTACCATCATCTGATCCATGCATACTCTTCCTAAAATTGGTGCATACTGTCCATGGATTATTACCTTCCCCTTAGAAGAGAGAGCTCTCATATATCCATCCGCGTAGCCAATAGATATAGTGGCTATTTTTGTTTTACCTTTTGTAATATATGTTTTCCCATAACTTATTCCAGAGCCCTGGCATACCTCTGACACATTGATTACATGAGCTTTCCATTTCAATGCAGGTTTCAGCTTTATTAGTTCCTTATTAACCTGCTCTGAAGGATATAATCCATAAGTAATTATTCCGCTTCTTACCATATTTAAATGATGGTCATCAAAATCAATAATACCAGCACTATTGCATACATGCTTAATAGGAATGTGTATATCATTACTTTCTAACATATCTATGAAATTATCATATTTTTCTTTCTGAGTTTGTGTGTACTTTTTATCTTTTTCATCAGCACAGGAAAAGTGAGTAAATATACCCTCTAGTATCACTCCATCCATATTCGCAATATTTTTCATATCAATAATACTTTGAGAATTTACTTTAAAACCTATTCTATTCATTCCAGTTTCTACAGCAATATGAATTTTTATTTTCTTTTTAAATTCCAGCTCACATTTAGATAGATTTTCAGCCATTTCTACATTATATATAGTCTGAGTTATATCATATTGTGCTAAACACTTATATTGACTTGGAGAGGTGTATCCTAATATTAATATAGGTATATCTATGCCATTTTCACGGAGTTCTATTGCCTCTTCTATAGTTGCTACTCCGAAATAATCCACTTTATCCTTAAGAAAATTTCCAACTTCTACAGCTCCATGGCCATAAGCATCAGCTTTTATTACGGCCATAATTTTCACATTATCCTTTACTTTTCTTTTTACTTCATTTATGTTGTGTCTTATAGCCTCCAAGTCTATTTTTGCATAGGTTCTCAAATATTCTTCCATAAAGCCTGCTACCTTCCTTCTTAAACGGCGAAATTTCACACTATTCTGTCTAATGATGCTATCTCTATACTTTCTTTTTCAAGTGTTTGTCTTATTTTTTTTACAAATTCCAGCGCTTTTACTCCGTCTCCATGTACACATATTGAATCCGCTTTAATTTCAATGTCTTTTCCGCTTATGGTCTTAACCTTATTTTCTTTTATCATTCCAACAACTCTTTTGATTGCTTCCTCTTCATCGGTGATAACGGCGCCTTCCTTTTTTCTATCTACCAAGGTACCATCCTCATTATAGGCTCTATCTGCAAAAACCTCGCTTGCAGCCTTTAATCCTATGCTTTTTGCTGCATCAATCATTTTACTGCCGCTTAATGCAAGCAAAATCAGATTTTCATCCACTTCCTTTATTCCTTGGCAGATAGCTAGAGCTAAATCAAAATCCTTAGCTGCCATGTTATAAAGTGCTCCATGAGGTTTAACATGATTCATTTTTACTTTGTAGGCCATACAAAAAGCCTTTAACGCTCCAATTTGATATTGCACTATGAGCTTAGCCTCTTTATTAGAAATATCCATCTTTCTTCTGCCAAACCCCATCAAATCAAGAAAGCCTGGATGTGCTCCTACGGAAACATTATACTTCTTTGTTAATCCCACTGTATTATCCATTACCACTGGGTCAGAGGCATGAAATCCGCAAGCAATGTTTGCCGATGAAATATAAGGGATAACTTCCTCATCTGATCCAATTTTATAATTTCCAAAGCTTTCACCTAAATCACAATTTAAATCAACCTTGTACATATTATCTCCTTTAATATTTCAAATCTATATTTTTTATATCAGTAATAAGCATATGTCCAGGGGCATGAGTTATAACTATCTTAGGTTTAACATTCATAATAACCGCCTGAGGCGTGACACCACAAGCCCAAAACACAGGAATTTCGCCTTCTTTTATAGTCACAGAATCCCCAAAATCCGGTT
Organism: Clostridium sp. 19966; assembly: GCF_032335695.1. Lineage (NCBI taxonomy): Bacteria > Bacillati > Bacillota > Clostridia > Eubacteriales > Clostridiaceae > Clostridium > Clostridium sp. 19966. Next base: position 76,112 of record NZ_JACTOJ010000010.1, on the reverse strand, counting down.
TATTAATATCCTTTATTCCAATAATTGAAGGATCACCTATATGAACTGGTGCTCCATGCACTCTAGGCATTTCTCCGCTTACCAAAACGGACTTAACTATATTATCATAAGAAAGAGGCCTCATGCTTACCACCATTTTTCCATTGAAGATTCCTGCTGGAACGCAGTCAATGTTAGTTATATACATTGGCACATTACATTTTTCTTCTATGTGCCGTATAGGTATATTCGCTTCTATAAGCTCTGATTCAAAAGAAAAGCTGCATCCAATTAAAAAGCTAACAAAATCTTCTCTCCAAAAATTTTCTACACTTGTATATTCTCCAGATAGAATGCCATTTTTATAAATTCTATATTTGGGAATATCTTTAGTGATATCAATATCTTGTCCTAAAAATTTTAGTTTTTTGTCTCCTACATCACTTACCTCTAATATAGGGCAGGATTTAGGATTTCTTTGAGCAAACAATATAAAGTCATAGGCTAATTCCTTAGGCAGAATCACCAAATTAGCTTGTGCGTAACCTGCGCACATACCTGCTGTAGGAGTTGTGATTTTCCCTTCTCTTATTAGTTTGCGAATAGCATAAGGTTCCATGTCTGCATAATCCATGTTCATCCCACCTTATATAATATTTTCCCAAAAATCACTTTGTTCATCACTAGTATTCTGTCTTTCATAAAAACCAAGCTCAAGTACTTTTTCAAACCAAGTAGCACAAGTTTTTTCCAAGTTTATAGCAGATTCTATACTCTCTCTCATAAGACTTACTATGGACACATTTATCTCTAAATTGCAGCCATCTATAGCAGGTATTAAATCGCCATACATATCTATCATTCCACTTCTGGAAGCTGTAATTACAGCATCTCTTTCCATTTCCTTGGTATGCATTATATTTATATCCTTTTTCAGATAGGCTAAAGCCGCTATAAGTCCATAACATCCCCAATCTGATACAGTAGCAGTTATGATATTATCAGCTTTTGTACTTGCCAGTATTCCTCCGTTACAGCCACATCTGCATCTACCTTCAGCTATATATGGAACATATTTTTCTAGCTGTTTCTTTATAGTACCCATACCAATTTCATTTCCAAGATCTCCTATGGCTATATTTAGCACTCCTAAATCTTTAAGCTTATTGAATAAAACATCCTGTTTTGCCTCTAATTCACTTACATCAAGTCCAGTAGCATTATGATAAACTCCAAGAGAATTAGCTCCAGGACATTCTATACTTATAACTGCACTTGGAAGGCCTTTTTCGATAAGCCCCTCAGACTGCTTGTTGGCTTTTGATATATCCTTAGTAAAACTTATTCCAGCCAAGGACAAAGGGTATGTTTTTAAATCCTCAATATTATCATGAAAATGAAGTCCTATTATATAAGAAAGATTTTTTACAGCTTGAAGATTATCTTCAGGACATATAATTACAGGTTTAACATTAAAGCCTTTAATTAAAGCTCTTGCTAAAAGCATGGAACTTACTATTCCATCCATTTCCGCCTTCTTAAAAGGCAGTAAAACAAACCCAGTCATTATATATACCAAATCACCTTCTTTTAATATATTTACTAGCTTCTTAGCACTATTCATAGTTAAAGGCTCTTTAGTGTATTCTCTTGCTGCGCTATATAAAATTCTGCATACTCCATAGCCCCTTGGATCTAAATTCATTAAATTGTCCAAGTTTTCTCCCATATTTAATATTGTTAACTGCTGCTGATCCATACACTACCTCCTAAATTTATTTTGTTTCTTCTAAAAATTCATTAAGTAATGCATCCTGAAGCTTTTTAACAATTTCAGCTGCTTTTCCGCCAACTGGCTTTCCATCTATTTCAGAGGCTGCCATACAAAACTGTCCTGAACTAGTAACAATTACTTCATCTGCATCCATTAAATCCTTTAAGGTAAAAGCTGTTTCGTCTACTGGAATCTCAAACTTTTTACACATTTTTATAATGTGTGCTCTTGCAATACCAGGTAAAATCAAGTTGTCCGTTGGGGCAGTCCTTAAAATACCATCTTTAATAATTGATACATTGCTGTGAGCGCATTCTGTTACCCTGTCTCCTCTATGAAATACAGCTTCTTGACAGCCAGCTTCTTCAGTTTTTTGAGCTGCAATTACACTAGGAAGCAGATTTAGAGTTTTTATATTACAATGTAAAAATCTAGTATCCTCTAATGTAATTAATTTAAGTTTTTTAGACATGTCCTTTATAGTTAGCGGCTTTAATACTATCCAAATATTGGCCTTTACATCTTCTCCTGGAAAAGCATGATTACGCATAGCTGTTCCTCTCGTAACCTGCCAATATACAAATTGCTCTCCAGAATCGACTTTTTTAACCATTTCTTTTAATAAATTTTTTAATTCCTCTTTTGTATATGGAATTTTAATTCTTAAGAGACCTGCACTATTAAAAAAGCGATCAATATGCTCATCTAATGCAAATATATTATGATTTCTGCTATAAGTAGCATCATACACCCCATCACCGAAATAGCACACACGATCATTCATTGGTATTTTCATGTTTTCAATTAAATCGTACTCTCCATTATAATATCCCAAATTTTCCATATATATATTCCTCCCGTAAAATAAAAAACTCATACTTGTACACATGAGTTTTAATAGTTTTAATCATACATAAATACTATAGTAGAAACTAATTCTTTTCAATATTTACTGAAATTTCTGTATAATTTATTTGTTTTTTTGTTTTACCAGAATTTTTTCCGGTTTATCAATATATATTATGTAATTTTTGCGGTGTGCTAACTATTTATCTTTCATATTATTATTTTATCATTTTTTAGCACTTTAAAATTCCATTTTCACATTCTTTAAAATATAACTAGTCTTTGTTCTAGATACTCCATCTATACTTTTTATTTCTCTGTGAATTTTCTCCAATTCTTCTGAGGAGCTGCAAAGTATTTTAAGCATAAAATCAAAATCACCGGTTAAATAGTAGCAAAATACGATATTTTTATTTTCTTTCACCGCTTCTGTAAAAGAATCATAGAACCTAGGATGATCTAGGCTTACTTCCATTAAAGCACTTGTATCGTTGCCCAATTTATTTTCATCTAACACTATTGTGTAATTTTTTATTATACCGCTTGTCTCCATTTTTCGAATACGTTCAAGAACTGCAGACACAGACAAATGCACTTCTTTACTTATAGCTGATGCTTTAACTCTAGAATTAGCTTTTAAACACTCTAATATCTTATAATCCATGTAATCCATAATACAACACCACTCCCAATATATTCTTATCCTGCTTAATTAAAAATGTTACTTATCAGTCCTAATTTTTAATATATGAAAGTTACTAGCATGCTTATAGCATATCATTTTATTCTCTATATAATTATATTATTCTCTAAGAAAATCAATAATTATAAATTTTATATTTAAAAATAAAGGTTTTTAAAAAGTAATGTAGAAATTAGTATTTACTATAAATATATTGTAAAATTATAATATTTTATTATATAAACCAGCTTATCCTATTTATTAAGTGGAGGTATCAAAATGATAATTAGAGATAGCAATGGAGACATTGATATAGGTTTTCTTGAAATAAAGGATGTTATTAATATAGATTTATTGCAAATATTTCAAGATAATTTTGCTGAAAGCATGGATATTGCTAGTGTAACTGTTGGCTTGAAAGGAACACCTGTTACAAATCCTAGTTCATATACAGATTTCTGTATAAAACTTATACATTCTACTCCACTAGGTGATAATAAATGTGCAGAATCTCATAGAATTGGTGGAGAAAAGGCAGCTTTTCTAGGCAGACCCTATATATATACCTGCCATGCTGGACTTATAGATTTTGCCGCCCCTATTTTAGTTGAAAATAAGCAAATAGGTACAATTTTAGGTGGACAAATTCTCACAAACAAACCTGAATTATCAAAATATAAGAAAACAGCTAATGATATAGGTGTTGATGAAACCGAACTTGTGAAAGCGTTAAGAAGTGTTAAAATCACAGCTGAAAAGAATGTTAAGGCAGCGGCAGAGGTTCTATTTACCATCGCAAACGCCCTATCTAAAATTGGATACGAAGAAATAAGGCTAAAGAACATTTCAGAAAACTTAAAAATTGAAATAATGAAAAAAGATTTATTATTAGATGAGTCTGAAAAATATAGTAAGCTTAAAACTCAGCTTTTTTCAACAATATCCCATGAATTAAAAACTCCTCTTAATATTATTTTCAGCTCCCTTCAACTAATGGAAACACTATATTCAGCTGGTAAATTCACATCTGAGAATGATATATTTTTAAAATATTCGAAAATAATGAAGCAAAATTGCTACAGACTTCTAAGATTGATTAATAATCTAATAGATATGAATAAGATAGAATTAGGCTTTTTTAATCTTAATTTAAAGAATAGTGACATTGTAAAAATTATTGAAGATATAACATTATCTGTGGTGGAATATGCAAATTTAAAAAACATTAATTTAATCTTTGATACTGAAATCGAAGAAATGTTAATGGCCTTTGACCCTGAAAAATTCGAAAGGATAATACTTAACTTATTATCAAATGCTATAAAATTTACTAGCTCAGGCGGAGAAATATGTGTTAATATTTCTAAGCAGAATAACTATATATTTATTTCCATAAAAGATACAGGATGCGGCATTCCAGAGGATATGCTTGAAAAAATTTTTGACACTTTCACTCAGGTAGATAGTTCTTTTAAAAGGTGTGCTGAAGGAAGTGGAATAGGTTTATTCTTAGCAAAATCTCTTGTAGAAATGCATGGTGGTGAAATCAGTGTAAAAAGTAAAGTTGGTGTAGGCAGTGAATTTATAATTAGAATCCCTATAAAGCTAGTTAAAGACAAATCAGATAAAGTCTTTAATGAATGTGAAAAGTTAAATAGTCTTGTAGAAAATATAAAGCTAGAGTTCTCCGATATTTATTTATAAGGACGGATAATTTAACTTTTTGAAAAAGCCTGTTAGGCATTACTAACAAGCTTTTTTATTTAATACAAAATTCTCAATAAGTATATTTTTTAAGATTAATCTCTGCTGGGGATTATATATTCAAATACTATTCTTCGATGCTTTTCCCATTTGACTAATCACCATTTTATAATATTGACCTTTATCCTTCATGAGACTTTGATGATTTCCACTTTCTAATATTCTTCCTCCTCCTATCACCATAATATGATTTGCATCACGTATAGTAGAAAGGCGGTGCGCTATTAGAAAACTAGTTCGGTTTCTCATTAGATTTATCAATGCTCTTTGTATTTCTTTTTCTGTTTTTGTGTCCACACTACTGGTTGCTTCATCTAAAATTAATACAGGGCTATCACAAAGTACTGCTCTTGCAATAGCTATGAGCTGTCTCTGCCCCTGACTTAAATTATCCGTGGCTCCAGATACCATTGTATGGTATCCCTTTGGTAATTTATCAATAAAATCATGAGCATGCGCTATTTTAGCAGCTTTAATTACTTGTTCATCAGTAGCTTCTCTTTGTGAATAACGTATATTATCCATAATTGTACCTGTAAAGAGGCAGGTATCCTGCAGTACCACTGAAAAACATTTTCTGAGACTATCCCTTTTTAAATTTGTAATGGGTTCGTTATCAATCAAAATTCTACCACTGTCAGCATCATAAAATCGTGTTAATAAATTTACAATGGTAGTCTTTCCAGCACCAGTTTCTCCTACTAAAGCCACCACTTCTCCAGCTTTTACGCTAAAGCTGACCTGTCTTAATATAGGCGTAGCTTTATCATAGGAAAAGCACACTTCTTCAAAAGTAACATCTCCTTTTGGAGCTTCAATCTCAATAGCATTTTCTATATCTGCCAGTTCTTCTTTGCTATCTAGGATTTCAAATACACGTTCTGCTCCAGCCAGTGCAGATTGAATAGTATTAAACATGCCTGCTACTGAATTAAGCGGCTGTGCAAATTGCTTGGAATAACTCATAAAGCTTACTACAGTACCTATAGCTAGTCCATACTCTACAGATAATATACCTCCAGTAATGGCAACCATAGTAAAAATAAAATTATTAATCACATTCATAAGAGGCATCATATATCCAGACCATACCTGAGCTTTGTTACTGCTTGCATACAATTTTTCATTTATTTCTTTAAATTGTGTCAGTACATCTTGCTGCTTTCCAAAAGCTTTTACCATCTTTAAGCCTAGTATGTTTTCTTCAATCACTCCATTTAAAGCTCCTAAACTTCTCTGCTGATCTAAGAAATAAGTTCTGCTTCTCGAAGCAATTACTTTGGTAAGCAGCATTACAAGAGGAATACATAGCAAAACCACAAAAGTAAGCGGTATATTAAGTGCTATCATTACCACAAAAGATCCAATTAAAGTTAAAGCACTTGAAATTAATTGTGTGGTAGTTTGTGCTATTGTTGTGCTGATATTATCTACATCATTTGTAATTCTACTCATAGTATCACCATGAGATCGCGTGTCATAGAATCCTAAGGGAAGCTTTTGCATTTTCTCGAAGAATTCTGTACGCAAAACGAATACAAGCTTTTGTGATACCCTGAGCATTGTAATCCCGTTTATAAAAGAAATCACCCAGTTGGATATGTATAGTGCTGTAATTATGATTAAAAATCCTATAAGTATATCTGTGTTCACTGTTTTTTTAGCTATATTAAAGCTATTAAAAGTTTTTCCGATAAAATAAGGGATAGCTACAGAAATTACTGATGAAAAAGCTGTAAGTATCATAGCTGCAAATATGGTTTTAGCCCAACGCATATATATTTTTATTATTCTCATCAACGTGTTCTTTGCATTCTTAGGTTTTGCAGTGGGAGCAAAACGATTAGGTCCTCCACCTCCTGGCCTTCCGCCCATGGATGGAATTTTTACTTCTTGTTTAGAAAATTGCTGAGCCATATGCTACATCTCCTTACTGCTTTCTATTTGCGTCCTATAAATATCCCTATATACTTCACAATCTTTCATAAGTTCATCATGAGTACCAAACCCAACATTTATTCCATTATCCATAACTAGAATTTTATCTGCAAACATAGCTGTTCCGCAGCGTTGAGTAATAGTAATTATAGTCTGTTTTTCAGATTTAGAATTTAAATTAGATATCACTTTAGCTTCAGTTACCGCATCAAGAGCGCTTGTAGCATCATCTAACATAATTACAGATGAATTTTTTATTATACCTCTGGCTATTGAAATTCGCTGTTTTTGTCCACCTGATACATTAACTCCTGCACTTCCTAGCCTGCTTTCATATCCTTCCTGCATCTTTTCAATAAAGCCTGCTTCTGCCTTATTTGCAGCTTCATGAAGCATTTCATTGCTAGCTTTTTTATTTCCCCATTTAATATTTTCTGCAATGGATCCCGAAAATAACATAGGTGCCTGAGGTACAATAGCAATATCTCTTCTCACAGAATCAACACTAAGGGATTTAATATCATCACCATTAATTAGAATTTTACCGCTGTTTACATCATAAAATCGTAAAAGTAGCCAAGCAATTGTAGATTTACCGCTGCCTGTTGGACCTATTATTGCTAAACTTTGTCCATCCTTGATTGAAAAAGATAGATTATTTATTGCCGGAACTCCACTTCCATTAGGATATGCAAAGGTCACATTTTTAAATTCAATATAGCCGTTTAGCTCTCTATTCTCACCTTTATTGTCGAAATCCGCCTTGCAGTCAAACACTTCTTTAATGCGGGCTGTAGAAGCTTTTGTCCTTACAAAAGTGTTAAATATGTTTGTTATCATAATCAAAGATGTAAGTATTTGTGCCATGTATATTGTAAATGCTGTTATATCTCCAGGTTTAGCTAGATTTGATACAAACATCCTGCTTCCCAAGAAAATAACGCTTACCGTGCCTATTCCTACAGTAAGTGTTATAAGCGGGGATATTAAAGTAATAACAATTTGAGAAGATATGCCTTTTTTCATTAAATTCATATTGGCTGCTTGAAATTTATCTGTCTCCTTATCATAGGTACCAAAAGCTTTCACTAGACGAACACCTATAAGATATTCCTGTACCACTGAATTTACCTTATCCATAGCCTTCTGCAGTTTATAAAATCGAGGATAGCTGAGCTTCATACTAATTACAATAAGCACAGCCACCGCTGCCACAATTATATAAATGATAATACTTAATCTAAAATTGAGCAGACTTGCAAGTATAATGCTTCCAACACAGGTGATAGGAGCTTTTAAAAAGATTCTCATAATTCCATTTACAAACTGTGTAATTTGTGATGTATCATTTGTCATACGAGTTATAAGAGAGCCGCTTTCAATTTTATCGGTACTTTCCTCTGAAAAGTATATCATTTTTTCAAATAAATCATATCTCAAATCTGCCCCCACTCGCTGAGATACTTTACTTGCTAAAATATTACGTATAACCGCGAAACCTGCTCCTGCAGCAGTTACTATTAACATAAGAGTTCCCCAATAATAGACCTTGGAAAGTGATTTGTTATCAATTCCCATATTAATAATATTTGACATAAGTGTTGGACCAAGCAAGTCACAGATTGCTTCGAAGGCCACACAAAAAACAGCCACTAGAAATGGCACTTTGTATTTGTTGAAATATTTACTATATAAGTTCATATTTTAATTCCTCTCTTTACTATGGTGCTACTTATATATTATAAATCCATTTCCTTCTCAAAAGCTTATATTTTATGTATACAAACCTACAGCTATTTACTATTACTTCTTAAGCTTTCCATTTCTTTTAGTAAAGCTTCTTGATTTATTCTATATTCTTCCTGTCTTTCTATTAGCAAGTCTATTTTATTGTGAAGATCTTCTATTATTATTTCTGATTTTAAATTAACAAGATAATCATTTGAAGCTGTTAATCTATCCTTTTCTGATTGACGATTCTGTGACATCATAATAATTGGAGCCTGTATAGCCGCAAGACAAGATAACATTAAATTTAAAAAAACAAAAGGATAGGGATCAAAGGCCCTTGTAGCCAATATAACTGTATTAATTGCAATCCAAATTATTAATACTGCTACAAAACCAATTATGAATATCCAGCTTCCTCCAAAGGTTGCTATTTTATCTGCTGTTCTTTGCCCAACAGTTAAGTTATCATCTTGAGTCTTATTGATATTTTTAGAAACTTTTCCGCTAATAAGTTCGTGTATTAGTTCCTCATCAATATTACTTCCTTTTAAATCCCGGTCTTTGGCTAATATTTCTCTTACCAGCTCCTCTTTATCAGGCAATTTATTTTTTTCTTCCATAAATAATCACTCCTAACTTTAATATTGGGTACTTATCTATATTTTACCACTCATTAGCAAAAATATTTCGCCAATAATTAAATACGTATAAAATATAATGTTATGTTTTAAAATGTTGATATTATCTTTAAAAATTAGCCTATGTCCTACAAAATATATCCAAACTGAAGTAATATTGCATTACCGTTTTTAAAAAATAAAAGTTTGTAAATAATAATTATTATTTAATAAAAAATATTGACTTTTCCCTTTATTGGTATTATATTATAAATATAGACAAGAACATTATTAATACAAGCATTATTGAAAAGCACAATTTTTATTTTACTCATATAATGAATTTATTAGAGTTTAAAAAACAATTTTATGATTGAAGGAGAGGATTTTAATGAAAAAATTATTTAAATGCAGTGTTTGTGGTTACATATTCGAAGGAGAAGCAGCACCAGAAAAATGTCCTAAATGCGGAGTTGGAGCAGATAAATTTGAGGAATTAAGCAGCGAAGATGCTGAAAAAATATATCGTTCTAATAAAACAAATGATATTCATATGGAAGTAATAGCTTTAGCTTCAAAAATAATAGCTTTAAGCGAAGAAGGAATAGAAGATAATCTAGATCCAAAATGTGTAGCTGCTTTTAATCAAGCAAAGAATGAAGCTTGGACAATAAAACAAAGATGTAAGACTGAATTAGCTGGACACATGAAATTAGGAAAATGGTAAAAAAGAGAGAAGTCGCCTTTCTAGGCGGCTTTTTTTATCAACTATTCTATAATTCTTCTTGGTCTTTTTTCTCTATGAGCACTGAAATTGAACTTAACATATCTTGTATAAACTTCATATTTCCCCATAGCATTATTCTTAATCTGCTTTCTTTCTCCTGATACTTCATATTAAGTGTGGCTTTATCCATTTTAGAATCATTAATATTCATTACAGCTATGAGAGTATTTGATATTCTCATATATTCATCCTTATTTACATCCTTTAAATCTATAACGGTTGATATATTAATCCTTTCCTTCGAAACATGTTCCATTTTTTCAGTAGTTACAAAATCTATATTTTCCTCATCCTCAACTTTTTCTTCTTTAACTCCATGACTATTTTTTTCCATAAATACACTTAATGCGTGCTCTGATATTCGCCACTGCTTTCCTACCTTGCTGGCTTCAAGTTTTCCATCTGATATAAATTTTCTTATAGTTTTATGGTGCATTCCTAATATTTCTGCAACCTTATCTATTGTATAAAAATTATTTTCCATGATACCTAACCTTTCAATTTAAAAATGTTTCTAAAATATTCAGCATCAATTTTTTACAACTTCTTGAACGTAATGCCAGGTTTTGCCTTCATCTGATGATTGATATAGCGCTTTACTTCCACCATTATAATCACCATCAGCTCCTTGCCCAACTAAGACATTAAGATTTCCGTTTTTATTATAAGGCATCTCAGGTAAATCAAAAGGATTATAAGTTTCCCCTCCCTTTAATGTAGCTTTTACAGCTGGAAAATCTAGCTTTTTATAAGACAGTCCTCCATCTTCTGTACGATACAACTCACCACTCTTTCCTCCGCTATAGGATAAACATAAAAAGCCGAGCTTATCATTCAAAAAAGTTATTCCTGCTGCTACTCCAAGCTTTCCTGAAAAAGGATCCTGATTTATAGTTTTCCAAGTTGCCCCTCCATCGGAAGTAGATGCTAATGAATAGGATCTGCTACCTGCTGCAGCTGCGGTGACTTCTAAGCGATATCCTATTTTTTTAGATAAATAGAATTGTTCCGCTACATCTGGCTTGTTGTTGTCATCTGTTCCAATGCTTATATTGTTATTCTCATTTTCAGATTTGATATTATTTAAATCATCAGTAAAATTATATCTAACAGGAGTATATGCATTTTCTTTACCTGGCACATATACTGATACGAAATACCCTATTATTTCTGAATTAGCTTGATAGGCTTGTTTTGTATTTCCCTTTCCATCAATATAAACCACCCCAGTTGTACTATATCCAAAGCTTCGTTTACCAGAATACAGAATCCCATATTCCTTCTGATCTTTCCAATTGCTTATTGTTTTCTTGATTGGAATAACTTTCATGGTTTTAAATAATGGTTCTAAGAGTTTATCTTCACTATAGTCAGGTTTTGCATAACCATTTAAATATATAGTTATCTTATTTGACTTAACGCTATCATAGCTAATTAAAAAGCTTTCCATTTTACCCTTAGAATTTTTTCCATAAATAAATGTATCTAAAGAAGTAATGGTTCCGCTAGAGTTAAATTTAAAGGCAAAATTTGTGGAAATATATAATTTTTCAGGCATAGTAATTTTACTTTTAATATCAGTAAAAATCCCTTCTATTCCATCATTATAGATATTATTATGTACAAAGGTCACAGTTCTTTTATCTTCTAGATCCTTTAAAAACCAAGCTAACTTTCCATTATATTTCTGTGAGCTATGATATATTCTAGTTCCATAAAATAATGTTATGAACACTATAATTACTATAGCTATACAAGACCACAAAGTCTTATAAACGCTTTTGTGATCTTCATCAGATTCTAAATCATCCCTTACCTTATCTATTTTTCCATTACGCAAATTTTTTACAATTCTAATTATAAAAATGATTAGATATATTAAAAAAAATGCAGCACAGACAGGTAAAATGACAGTATTATAATCTTTTCTTCCAACTCGGCACAAGATATCTAATTCGTAAAACGCTATAACGTACACTAAAATAAATACTGGATTAGTCAGCATTGATAGGAATAATTTTCTTTTACTTTTTTTATTTTTGTTCATAATATCCTCCTATCTTCTCTAATTTATTAAACATATCCAAACATATAAATTATACTTCAAATCGCATAAAATATCTAATTTATTAACCCACATCCTAAAATAAATATAATTAATCTATGTAATAATAGAAGCTATATTGTCTATCGTAGATATTTTTAGGATTAATGTAAGTATTTCAACTTACATTTTGTATTTTGCTTATTTTTGACATTTTACATTATAGTACAATAATTGTATTATTAGACTATAATGTATTAAATAACTTCACCTTTTATACTTTGCTGTAACCGATTACTTTAGAGGATAAAGATACTATCTATCTCAAGTAATATCTTTTATGCTCCAAAATAGGACATGCAAAGCCATTTTATCACCGAGGATGGCTCATTATGATTGGTAGCCAATTATAACAAAGCAACCCTTAAAGTTTCTTCTATGTAGTATGAAAGAAACCATACCTAGGCAATCAAAACCTTTATCAGCATTCTCTTAAAATATAGCCTTATTTTTGTTAAATAGTTGTATCTAAAGGAGGTGATTATTAAATCATTCTAACTTAACGATTACCAAATCATACACTTTATAACAAAACTTCAAATTTAAATCTAAAAAAGCTCAACCAGTACTGTGTAGAAAATTTAAATGAAAATGAATTATGAAAGGATGTTTTATAATGCCAAGAATTAAATCAATTAAAATTTTTCTTGTTACTATGATGTTTTCACTTACAACTATCCTCTCTGGCTGGAGTTCTGCGGTTTTAGCTTCCTCTTCACTAACAAGTGATTTCAATCAATTAAATGCTACACAAATAGTTTCTGACATGGGTGCTGGATGGAATTTAGGAAATCAGCTTGAAGCTAATTCTAATGGTGTACCCAGCGAAACTGCCTGGGGCAATCCTACGGTTACACAGGCTTTAATCCAAAAAGTAAAAGCAGCAGGTTTTAAAACTATACGTATTCCTGTGTCATACTTAAATAAAATAGGAAATGCTCCAAATTATACTATAGATGCTTCTTGGCTCTCCAGAATAAAGGGAGTTGTTGACTACGCATACAGCCAAGGTCTATATGTAATTATCAATATACACGGAGATGGATATACTTCAGTTAGTGGCTCATGGTTATTATGTAATTCGAATGACCAAACTACCATTAAAGCAAAATATCAAAAAGTTTGGCAGCAAATAGCAAACCAATTTATAAATTATGATGAGCATTTAATATTTGAATCTATGAATGAAGAATTTGATGGTACTTACGGCACACCTAATACTACCTACTATTCAAATATAAATGCCTATAATCAAATTTTTGTTGACACTGTAAGGCAAACAGGTGGTAACAATAGTGCAAGATGGCTTTTAATTCCTGGCTGGAACACCAATATAGATTATACAGCTGGAAATTATGGCTTTGTTCTCCCTACAGATAATTATAGATCAAGTACAATACCAAGTTCAGAAAAAAGAATAATGATATCGGCTCACTATTACTCTCCATGGGATTTTTGTGGTGATCAATCTGGCACAATAACGCAATGGGGAGCAACTGCTACTAATAGTTCAAAGAAATCTACTTGGGGACAAGAAGATTATTTGAATTCAGAATTTCAGTCAATGTATAATAAATTCGTAGCCCAAGGATATCCTGTAGTAATTGGAGAATATGGAGCAGTAGATAAAACGAGTGCTGATTCAACTAATAATACTTATCGTGCTGCATTTGCAAAAGCAGTGTGTTCTACAGCTAAAAAGTATAAATCCGTACCAGTATACTGGGATAATGGATATAATGGACAATATGGTTTTGGATTGTTTAACAGATCTACTTATGCTATAACTCAACAAGGAATAATTAATGCCATAATGAGTGGTATTAATTCCTAAGACATTAATATAAAAAAAGGATACTTCAATACAAATAAAACCATACATAATAGATTACTCTCATATCTATTTATGCATGGTTTTCATATTATTTAGGACTTTTATGCATTACGGAACAGCACCTTTCATTAATCATATGTTTGATTCTATAGAATATATTAATGATGGATTGAAACATACATACTTTTTCTTCTAAACTCCATAGGACTTACTCCTACATGCTTTTTAAATTTTTCATAAAAATAGTTCATGCTGCTATATCCAACTTTTTCAGAGACTTCATAAATCTTAATTGATTTTTCTGCCAACATAATTTTTGCTTTTTCTATTCTTACCTTATCTAGATAGTTATTAAAATTTTCACCAGTATAATTTTTAAATATTTTACCTAAATACGCGCTATTATAATTAAATATCTCTGCCAGACCTTCTAATCTTAATGATTTATAGTAATTTTTATCAATATAATTTAAAATGCGTTTTATAACACCATCAGTAGAATTATTGCAAACTTTATCAGAGATACTACAAAATAAATCATTCAAATATTTAATTACGGAATATAAATTTGATTTTTCGTAAATATGATAAATAATTTCTTCACATGGTGGAGTCATATTACTAATATGGTTATAATTTGCGTTAATCTTCTGTTTAAGCTCCACAGCAATATTTATAGATATGCCTTTTACCTTATCTAAGGAATAATCGTTACGGACAAAATAAGAGGTTAGATCATCAAGTATATTCATCATTCTTTCTTTATCGTTTACTTCTATATAGGTAAATAGCTCTTCAATATAGTCATATATTTCCTTTTTCTTAGGATTATACGACTTTATCACAAATTTATTAAATATATTATCCCAAGATACAACTTTAATTTCATCTTTAAAAAATCCAATTTCCAGTAGTCTTATTGCATCTTTATAAGATAATGATATATTGTTCCATCCTTCAATCATCCTTCCTATAGTAATAAATATTTCTAAATTCTCAGCTCTGATTATTCTTTTATATAGCCTTTCACATATTCTTACTGATTTAGAAGTGCTAGTATTTTTAATTAGTAATACAATATTATTATCTATAGTAACAATATCAATATTTTCCATTTCTCCTATAAAGTCTAAGATAAGAGACATCAATTTTTCCTTAACTGCATTGCTTTCCAGAAATAATTTGCTATATATTAATGCTGTCTGGAAATTCATATTTGGTTCGCAGGATTTTTTCAAACTGTTAACCTTTTCAAATTGTTGAAAGCTTTCATTTCCTAAAATTATATTTCTTAAAGCCATATTTTTAGAATTTTTTTCACCATCGGATATCATTTGCTGGACTTCCTTTTCTTTTAGTATCTCATCTCTGGCATGCTTTACCGCTTCTATAAACTCTTCCTCATCTATTGGTTTAAGTATATATGAGCACACTCCTAATTTTATTGAACTTCTTGCATATTCGAAATCTGAAAATCCAGTAAAAACAATAAATTTTCCTTTAAAGCCTCTTCCATTCACATATTTTATAACATCAATTCCGTCCATTCCTGGCATACTAATATCCATTAAAACAAGATCTGGTTCCAATGAATTTATCTTTTTCACAGCATCTATGCCATCTACTCCTTCTCCGCATATGTAAAATCCATATTCTTCCCAAGGTATAAACTCTTTTACTCCTTCTCTAGCTTTAGGCTCATCATCAACTATTAATACCTTCAACATATATCAATTACCTCCCAAAAACTGATAACATAAATATTTTATTATTTTCCATTTTTTCTAGCATAAAATTGTTTCTTAGCCTGGCCTATATAAAAATTAACCACTTCATCATAGCCTAGGTTTTTAGCCTTAGTTATCATTTCATTTTCCAGTGAAGTAAAAGCATTATCATTATTCGCAAATATCATTTTCCAAGAATACTGCTTGATTATAGCAGAAATTTTACTTTGTTTCTGCTGTAGAGAACTGCCAAGTGTATCTGTGCTAATACTAAGTGCTGGACTTATAGCTATCATATTGTTTTTTATAAGATATTCCTTAGATGTGGAAGCCCCCATAGCACTTTTCCAGCTTTTCTCTAGGCTGGTAGGCTGACTTTCTAAGGTAGATTTCCATAGATTATAATCATAGGGCTCATTAAATTCCAGATTTATTGAAGTTGTCTTTACATTGCAATAGTTTATCTGATTTCCTCCCTCATTAAAATCTCCACCTCCAAATTTTTCAGGCACAGTTACCTTATTTGAAGGAAGGGCTTTTTTGCCAAAATCTGTTACAAATGGATGTCCATCTTTAATATCCCACGCTAACCCTTTAGGTCCGTAATTAGAGGTCATTATTCCTTCAGGGGTATACAGCCAGTTAACAAATTTCATTACCCTCTCAGGATCCTTAGTTTTTGCTCCTATGGCAATTACCCTATTCCCTCCATAGCTTGTAGCTCCATAGGAATATACACTCTCATCACTAAAAGGTACAAAAGCCATTCCTTTGCCATTATCTACCCTTTCACAGGTATTATACATTTCGGCCATCCAGGGAAACCAAGAAAACAATATTTGTCCATCTATGATTTTATTGTTTACATCGTAATATTTTTGCGATATTGATTCTGGATCAATAAGTCCCATTTTGTTGGCATCATAATATAATTTAAGAGTTCTTAAATAATACCCTTTAGCATCTAGAATATCTTGATATTTTTCTTGATTAGCATGTACTAAAAGAAAGCCCAACTCATCATAACCATACATGCAGGCAAACTGTTTTCCAGCCGTTAAAAAATAAGTATCCCAATCTCCCCATAAGGAGAATCCATAAGTAGGTTTTCCTGAATCACTTTTAGGCTCAGCCTCCTGCATTTTCTTTAATACAGGCAGAAGATCTTCCATGGTTTTCATTTTTGGTGCACCTACTTTTTCATAGACATCCCATCTTAAGTCCGGTCCGAAAGCCATGGAATTACCTTCTGATGGCGAATTTGCGGACATATTAGATATATCGTGTCCTAATCCATAAACACTTTTTCCAGCGCCGAAATTTGTTTTATTTTTTTCGATAGCTTTAGAGTAATTTTCAACTATATCTTTACCATATTTGTCTAACAAAGCATCCTTATTCCAATCCAATAAAAGCCCTGCCTTTATTGCATCTGTATATTTTTGATCATCTGTAGAAAAAATAATAATATCTCCAAGATTTCCTGCAGCCATTCTAGTACCGTATTTTGCCTCCCCGTCTTGAAGATTAGGAGCAATTATGTTCAGTTCTATATTAAATTTATCTTTAACAACTTTTCCAAACCATCCGCTTTGTTTTCCAGCATAATTGGATGTCATAGAAAACACATCTAGCTTCAATGCTTCTTCCTGATCATCTTTTACAGCTTTATTTGCTTCCCTTGGAGCTTTTTTACATCCCCATAAACCTGATGAGGCTACAGTTATCACAGTAATTGTAATAAAAATATTTAAACCTTTGATAAAGCGTACTTTCATTATATTTTTCTCCTTCCTTAAAGACTTTTCATAACTATTCTTACCACTGTGCCAATTCCAGGTTTACTGTAGATTTCAAAGCTGCTGCTTGTTCCATAATATGCCTTTAGCCTTTCCATTATGTTTTTTACTGCATATCCGCTTTCTCTAGCTCCAGTAACTTGTCCCGATAATACTTCCTTCAACACTTCATTAGTTGTTCCAACTCCATCATCAATAATTTTGAAGCAAAGTTTATCTTGAAGCATATTTGCTTTTACAATGATGGTACCATGACTTCGTTTAGGCTCTATCCCATGGTTGAGAGCATTCTCAACAAGCGGCTGAAGAACACTTTTTATCATTTTATGATTGTAAACCTCTTCATCTATATCGTAAACAACATCAAACATATCTTCAAATCTTATCTTTTGAATATTTAAATATGCCTTAACCATTTCTATTTCTTCTTTAGCAGTGATTTCATTACGACCTTTACTAAGTACTAATCTATAAAACTTAGCGAGAGAATTTGATATTTTTTCTATTTCAGGAGATTTTACTTTTCTTGCTGTCCATGATATAGTCGCAAGAGTATTATATAAAAAGTGTGGATTTATCTGAGCTTGTAAAATTTTAAGTTCTGTTTCTTTTTCTATAAGTTTTATCTTATATACCGTTTCTATTAGTTCATGAATTCGGCTAGTCATATGATTAAAGGTTGAACCTAATTGCCCAAATTCATCCTTAGACTTAACCTCCACAGAAACATTAAGATTTCCTTCCCTCACTTGCTTCATAGCTTTTACTAATATCTTGATTCTAGCAAGCAAAGCTGAGGTAGTTATGTAAATTATAATACCGATGAGAATTGAAAAGAAAATTAGTACAGCTACGGTTTTTTCAAAGTTTTTATTCACATTATTATTAAAATGACTTGTTGGAAATATTCCAATAATATTAAATCCAAGCTCATCTATAGGAATAGAAATTAGTAATGAATTCACTCCATTCACCTTCTGAATCCTATTTATTTTATCATGTACAGAAAATTTACTTATCCCCGTTTCAGAAATATTTTTTTTAAATAATTCTGATATGTTATCTGATATTATAGTATTATTGCCATCTACAATGAACACGCGTCCAAATTTTGTTACAATAGGATTCCTAAGCATATTAAAAATTACGCTCTCTTTTATGTCTATACTGAGTAATCCTATGTCCTGATATGTATTTTTCGAAATTATCTTTTTTGAAAAAGTAAGCACCTGATCTGAATTTGTTTCTTCATTTGAATTAACATAATAATTTTCTTTATGAGTGCTTATCCACCCATCCTTTACTTTTTTTTCACTAACTAATTGCTTGTAAAAATTAGAATCGCTTAATTCATTCACGCTATAAAAACTATAAGCCTTTTCAGTGACTACATTATCTGACATATATAGCATCATAGAATTTATATTATTATTAAGCTTAATAACATGCTCGATAATAGGTGATATTTGAAATTGATATTCTTCTAGCTGTTGAATTCGATTTTCGAATTTAGTGTCAAGAAAATTCTGAACATCACTATCGTAAATTATATTAGCAGCTTCACTTTCTATTAAATTTTGTTTTTGAAGTATACTTTCTTTAGCTTGAAGGATATTTTGTTCCATTAAAAGACTTGCCTGTTTGATCGAAGTATTTGAGGTTTGAACATACAAATAAACTGCGGTGAATATTATTTCGATTAATAAAATTCCAAAATAAGTAGATGCAAACTTCAAACTTACGCTAAGATTCCTAAAAAAGCTTAATAACGTTTTCATTTGGCTGCCACCTCAATTACACATATATAGTTGTTGCACTATTATCTACTACTACATTGTATCATCTCAATATATTTCCTTCAACTCTTAAATAATTTTTTATATAAAAAAAATATGTGAAATTATATCTAATAATTATAATGTACCATTTGTTAATAACATGTTAACATACAGATAACGAAATTAACTTTTTCTAACAAATGCAGAAATATATAATCTATCTTTTCTTCAAAGCTTAATTATTGAAGTGGTGACGATAATATTTTTCTCTAAGACAAAATTTAACAGGTGGTGGATGTAAAAATGTCAGAAATCAAATTACAAAAAAGCAACTCATTGATGCTTCTATTAAGGGGAGCTGTGATTGTACTAGTTTCAGCCTTAATTATACCTCCACTCAATCCAGCAAGAATGAGTGAACTAATAGACAAGAATTCAGCCTTTTTTACAATGGCTACTTCATATGGTTCACTTTCAGAAGCATTTACACGTGCTATTAATAGGGGTTGGGTGGACAGCAGTACTTTAATTACTATTTATATTTCTTCACTATTAGGACTTCTATGTATTCTTACAATTGTTGCAGGCTGCTGCATGACATTAGGAAAAAAACGTCTACAAAAATTAGGAACCTTAATAATTTCTATTGGAAGCAGTGTTGGTATTCTTGATTTAATGCTTTTAATACCTGCATATCTAGCTTTATCTGGGTCAAGCAGGCCTGGCAGCATTAAACCAATGTTTGCATTTGGTTTTTGGGTTTTCACTGCTTTATTTATAGCTTGTGGGGTTTTAGCTCTCATAAATATGAAATCGATTCCTAAGCTTACTGAAGAAGACAAATATGAAATGGAAGCTAAATACAGATTATTTTTGATGATTCTTCCTTTCGTAATACTGTGTTTCGCATTCTGTTACCTTCCACTTTGGGGGTGGCGTTATTCCTTCTTTGATTATAAACCAGGAATAGATTTAAGCTCAGATAATTTCGTCGGTTTTAAGTGGTTTACCTTTCTATTTAAAAATGCTGCAAGCAGAGCAGATATCATCAGAGTCATGACAAATACTCTTGCTATGAGCGGGCTTGGTATAATAACCTCCTTCGTACCAATGGCATTTGCCATTTTTCTCACAGAAATTAAATCTAATAAATTTAGAAAATTAGTGCAAGTAGTTACAACTATACCAAACTTTATAAGCTGGGTTTTAGTTTTCAGTTTTGCTTTTGCATTGTTTTCTACTGAAGGCTTCGTCAATTCTATGTTGATAGATTTAGGCCTAATAAAAACAGGAACAAACTTTCTAATGAGCGGTTCACATATTTGGCTTAAAATGTGGGCTTGGGGTACTTGGAAAGGTTTAGGCTGGAGTGCAATTATATATATAGCAGCTATATCAAGTATAGACCAGCAGCTTTATGAAGCTGCCACCGTAGATGGTGCTGGGAGATTCAAGAGAATTTGGCACATAACAGTTCCTGGATTAATTCCAACTTTCTGCGTGCTTCTTCTATTGGGCATAGCCGGTATTCTTTCCAACGGAATGGATCAATACTACGTATTTAGAAATTCTGCAAATCAAAATCCTATTGAAGTTTTAGATCTTTATGTATATTTGCTTGGTCTTGGTAATGGAGGAACTGGAAATATACCTCTAGCTACTGTAGTAGGTATGATGAAATCAATTATTAGCGTTGTGCTATTGCTTGGCGCTAACTGGGTTTCAAAACTAATCCGAGGCGATAGTATTATATAGGAGGAATTAAAAATGATAACTAACAGCTCAAATGTAACTAATACAAATCTCAGCCCTAAGTATAAAAAAAGAAAGAAAAAATTTGGAAATGAAAAAACTATAATTGATATTGTATTTGACTTTTTTAACTATACACTCTTTGCTATATTCTCATTAATATGCATATTCCCTTTCTACTATTTGTTTATAAATACCATAAGCAATAATAAACTTGTTAGAAATGGTGAGATAAAACTGATTCCGAAGGGAATTCATTTTGATAACTATATATCTTTGTTTAAAGTTAATGATCTTGGAACCGCTGCAATGGTATCTATAGCTAGAACTGTAATAGGAACTGTATTAATGGTTTTGGCTTCCGCTTTTGTCGGATATCTGGTAACGAAAAAGCAAATGTGGGGAAGAAAATTCATATATAGATTCATAATAATTACCATGTATTTTAATGCTGGTTTGATTCCCTGGTATTTGAATCTATCCATGCTTGGATTAACTAACAATTTTTGGGGATATATAATACCTAGTATTGTGGCACCTTTCAATATAATCTTAGTAAAAACTTATATTGAATCTATTCCTCAAGATTTGGAAGAAAGCGCTCAAATTGATGGAGCTGGATACTTCACTATATTCTGGCGAATCATACTTCCTTTAAGCAAACCAATTTTAGCTACAGTTGCTGTATTCGGAGCAGTAGGACATTGGAACAGCTTCACAGATTCAATGATTTTAATGTCTGGTAAACCAGCTCTCTACACTCTTCAATACAGATTATATATTTATTTAACTAGTACCTCTGATTTATCAGCACTTATGAGTTCAGGTGGAGGTTCAGTATCAACAGGCGTACTTGATGCTACTCTTAACATGAGAACTATAAGAATTACTGTCGCTATGGTTACTATTCTCCCTATTTTACTGGTTTATCCTTTTATGCAGCGTTTCTTTGAAAAAGGAATAATGATTGGTGCAGTTAAAGGCTAACAAATAATAGGAAGAATTATATATATATGTAACAAATCAAGTCTTTTATTTTATATTATAGGAGGGATCTTTAAAAATGAAAAAAACAACTAGAGTTCTAAGCATCATAACTTCTTGCATGGTTGCAGTTTCTCTCGTAGGCTGCGGCAAAGGAAAAACTAACACCACATCAACAGCTTCAAAAAATGACTTAAAGGATATCATTCCCAAAAATACTGTTACTCTTAATGTTTATTCTGAATTAGCTAACTTTTCAGGTGAACAGATAGGTTGGTTTGCAAAAGTAATTAAAGATAAATTCAACGTAAAGTTGAATATTGTTAAATCCGGAGATGGAGTATTTGCTACAAGAGCAGAATCTAAGGATTTGGGGGATATTGTAGTTTTCGGTGATGATTCTACTAATTACAAGCAAGCTGTTACTGGAAAGCTATTACTTGACTGGAATCAAGATAATTTAGTGCAAGATTATGGTTCTTACATTTCCAAGAATATGAAACAAGCACTAGAAAAGAACAAATCTATTTCAAACGGAACTTTGTATGGCTTTGGGTATGATGTAGGAAGTAGTTCTAAGGAATACTCTCCTTCCTCCTACAGACCAGATATCAGATGGGACTTATACAAGCAGTTAGGCTACCCTCAAGTAAATACTTTAGAGGATTTTGTAAGCGTTCTCGGCGATATGCAGAAGCTTGCTCCTACTTCAGACACAGGCAAAAAGACCTATGGTGTATCCTTGTTTAAAGACTGGGATGGAAATATGGTAATGTTTGTTAAAGCAACAGCAGCTCTATATGGCTGGGATGAATTTGGATTTGGTCTATACAATGTAGAAACTGGCGAATATCAGGATGCTCTTAAAAAAGACGGAATGTATTTAAGATCTTTGAAATTCTACAATACACTTTATCAAAAAGGACTTCTTGCTCCAGATTCAATGACTCAAACTTATGACGACATGTCTGAAACATACAAAACAGGTGGAGCATTCTTTAATATATTTGATTGGATGGGAAGCGGTTTATACAACACTGATGCACACTTAAAAGCTGGAAAATCTATGCAGCAATTAACTGCAAAAGATCAAAAGAATGTAGCTTATGGCTTAAATGTTAACGGTGGAAATCGTCTTTGGACTATAGGTGCTAAAACTCAGTATCCAGAGCTTTGCATGGCTATTATCAACTGGTTAAGCACTCCTGAAGGCGTAATGACTTACAATTATGGACCTCAGCATGTTACTTGGGATTACGATAAAGACGGAAAACCTTATTTAACTCAGTTAGGAGAGACTTGCATGTCCAACCAAGATACTGAACTTACTGGTAACTACAGTGGAAAATTCACTGATGGAGTATGCAAAATCAATAACACTACTTGGTCAATAAATGCAGTAAACCCAGATGCAAAAAATGGTGATACTTACAACTATAAATTCTGGGCAAGCAGACAAAATCTGCCTGTAACCGATATAGAAAAAGATTGGAAAACTAAAACTGGTGCAACAAATGCAAAAGATGCTCTAGCAAAGAATAAGCAAGTTGCTATTTCCCTTGGAACAACTTATTCAGCAACTGCACAAAGCAATGAATTAACTACAACTTGGAATCAGGTTAAGACAGCAATAACAAGCTACTCTTGGAAAGCAATCTATGCTAAATCTGATGACGAATTCAATTCTATAGTTAAAGAAATGACTGATAAAGCTAATTCTTATGGATATGCTGATTGTGTAAAATATCAACAAAATGAAGCAAATAATCGTAAAGCATTGGATGATAAAGCTAGATCAGCTAAATAATATTTTAGGGACCTTCTGTAGAGCAGAAGGTCTCTATTTATCTTACGAAGAACAGTTTACTCTTTTTTAAAATTTATTTTATATTAATCTCTTTCTCTTCCTAGGAATAATAAGCCCTATTCCTATTGCAATTATAGACAATCCTAATGTGGTAAGAATCTTAGAATCTATAAAATAGCCTGTCTGTGGTAAATCAACTGTAAGAGTTAACTTAACCTTTGATTGATATCCTGCTACAGTTCCATAGAATTCATAGTATCCAGCTTTGCTTGTATCAACTGTTTGAGTATCCCAAGTTATCGCTACATCTTTAATGCTTCCATCACTATATTTTGCAGCTACTGCTGCTGGCAAAGTATAAGACTCACCTTTTTTAACATTGACAGTTATATTATCTATACTAGTTATGGTAACAGCAGGCTTAGGATTTACTGTAAGTGTTAATGTAATTTTTTTATCATAACCAGCTACAGTTCCATGGAAAATGTAAGCCCCTGCTTTGCTTGTATCCGCAATTTCTGGACTCCAAGTTACCTCTGTATCTGCTTTAGAGCCATCACTATAAGTCGCTGCTACCTTTGATGGTAGTATATAAGCCTCTCCAGCTTCAACATTTGCATTTATATCATCTATACTTGTTATAACAACTGGCTTTGCGGTTACTGTAAGTGTTAATGTAATTTTTTTATCATAACCAGCTACAGTTCCCTGGAAGATGTAAGTCCCTGCTTTGCTTGTATCCGCAATTTCTGGGCTCCAAGTTACCGCTGTATCTGCTTTAGAGCCATCACTATAAGTTGCTGCTACTTTTGATGGCAGTGCATAAGCCTCTCCAGTTTCAACATTCGCATTTATATCATCTATATTGCTAATAGTTGCTGGCTGTGGATCAGGATTTACTTGTACTGGTGCTGATAGCTCATTATAGATTAGTGAAGGTAACTGA
This sequence comes from Clostridium sp. 19966, assembly GCF_032335695.1. Classification (NCBI taxonomy): domain Bacteria; kingdom Bacillati; phylum Bacillota; class Clostridia; order Eubacteriales; family Clostridiaceae; genus Clostridium; species Clostridium sp. 19966. The sequence continues at coordinate 51,263 of NZ_JACTOJ010000010.1, read as the reverse complement.
GTAACAACTATATTATCTGTATACACATCAGCTCCTGAGGTATCTCCTTTCCATAGTGCCAGCTGAGGTGTTGTTCCAAATTCAGATGGAGTTGTAAACATGGTTTGCTTATATGTCCAATCTGTTTCATTAAAATTTATAATATTTTTTACATAGGTATTGTTTGCATCCTTTAAATGATACTGAAGCACGGCATCAAAGGTGGTGGTAGGTTTATTATCGAATTTTGACCACAATCCAAACATATAAGTGGTATCAGTCTTTAATGTGCTTATATCCTGTCCTCCGCCTGCAGCTTGTGCTCCAGATATCTTAAATCCATAATTTCCAACCTTTGCTGCCTCTGGAGTTGCAGCCATAGCTGATTGCCAATCCTGCCAGCTGTCCATTTTATTTTCCGCCGTACCATTTACTACTTCATTTTTTACTTCTGTCAATATTACATTGTCTGCGTAAAAATCAGCATTTGTAGTATCCCCCTTCCAGATGGCAAGCTGCGGAGTATCTCCAAATTCAGCAGGAGTAGTAAACATAATCTGCTTATAGGTCCATTCAGTTTCATTGAAATTTATTATATTCTTTATATAGGTACTATTAGTATCCTTCAAATGATATTGCACTACTGCATCACAGGTTCCCTGTGGCTTAGCGTCAAATTTTCCCCACATGCCAAGTATATATGTGGTATTTGGTTTTAAATTAAAATTCTGTCCTCCACCTGCAGCTTTTCCTCCCCCTATCTTTAATCCAGCACTTCCTGTATAGGCAGCCTCTGGAACAACACTCATATCATTTTGCCAATCCTGCCAGCCATCTTTACCATTTTCAAAGCTTGTATTCTGCAATATATTATTATTTACTTCCACTAATGTTACATTGTCTCCGTAGAAATTGGCACTTGTAGTATCTCCTTTCCATATAGCAAGCTGTGGAGTATCTCCAAATTCAGCAGGAGTAGTAAATGTAACCTGCTTATATGTCCATTCAGTTTCATTGAAATGTATCATATTCTGGATATAGGTATTATTAGAATCCTTTAAATGATATTGCACTACTGCATCGCAGGTTCCCTGTGGTTTAGCATCAAATTTTCCCCACATTCCTAGTATATATGTGGTATTTGGTTTTAAAGTGAAATTTTGTCCTCCACCTGCAGCCTTTCCTCCCCATATCTTAAGTGAAGCTTTTCCTGCATAAGGTGAATCAGCTGTGACAGACATATCATTCTGCCAATCCTGCCAATTATTTATACCATCCTCAAAGCCTGGATTTGTGATTATGTTAACTGAATCCTCAGAAGCTTTTACTGGAACGTCTACAGTTATTGCATTATTTGAAGGATTCAAATCGTCCTTATACTTATTTTCTAGCACATAACTCATATTAAATGAACTGCTAGCCCTATACTTTACGGAAGTCTTTAAAGTGATAGACTCTCCAGGTGCTAAAGCTTTAGGAGAATCACTTTGAACACAGCTAGGTCCTGAATCTGCACCAGTATAATAGTAATCATTTATATAGAACCATCCAGTTATCATCTGAGAAGGCATTGTTTGGTTCCCTAGGTTTGATACAGTAACTTCAGCTTCAACATAGTCACCTTCATTTACGGTATCAGGAGTTACCTTAATATTAGTTACTGCCAGATCATATCCATTCTTTGATGTGTCACAGCTAAAACTCTTTGTTATTGAATTATTATCCTTTAGTGCATCATTTGCTCCATCCACATAAGTGCTGTTGTTATCGATTTCAGCTTTTACAACAAAATTTGGGTTTTCTACGATATATTCGGGAGAAGTAATAGGCACTCTGGTATCTGTTCCTATTTCATCCTTTACTTCTACAGCATCTCCTATTTGCTTTCCATCTACATAGAATTTTACAAAAGTACTTTTGCCTTTATTCACTGGAATATCCCCTGTGTTGTGCAGAAAAGTTGTAAATTTTATTTTATCTCCTACTTTAAAAGTAGTATCATTAGAAATAAGTCTTTCAAGTCCCAAGTCAGTTTTAGGATTTGTATCATCAAAAGTGACTGAATTACCATGGTTGTCATCCCAAATCTTATCTCCAACCCAGCTTAGATTTGTAGGCTTGCTGCCATCTGTCTTATCTATTTCCCATCCGCTGCCTCTTCCTGTTCCAGAGGTTAAATCATATAAATCAAAACCATCCCAATTCCAATAGACTCTTCCTAAATTATATTTATAGCAAGTCTGCAAAGAGGCCTTCACCCCAGTCTTACTGGAATCTGTAATATCATTACCATACTCCTCCAAAAACATATATAAGCCCTTTGCTTCTACCCTATTAATAAAATCCTCCAGTTTATTTTTTACATTCATAGCTAAATAGTTATGCAAAGCAAAAATAGTATTTTTATTTGGATCAGAATTTAAAACATCTTGTCCATAGGTTAAAAACGCACTTTTATTATCAGGTATAGTAACATCAGAGTCGCCTAAGCCTTCACTTGCATAATTCCATCCATCGCAAACAACAATATTATCTGCACCAGCTGATCTTATGGATTGAATTAATGTTTTATTCACTGTGTCCCAAGAATCATTAAGCGGCTGTGTAGATGATCCTGGTTCGTTCATTGTCCCATACCAAACATAAGTATTGTCCTTGTATTTTGCTGCTAAATTTGAAAACCAGCTTTTTGCTTCATCCAATGTTGGACTAGAAGTATTTGAATATGGCTGCAAACCAGTGCTATCATGCATCTCCACAAGAACTACAACATGCCTATCTGTAAATGCTTTAATAATGGCATCTATATCATCATTTGCTCCTGAGCCTGTTCCCCAAGGATTATTAGCGCCAATAAAACAATTTAATCTTACAACATTGAATTTCCATGCATTAGCAATAAGATCCACATCTTGAAGAATATTTCTCACTTCCCAAGAATGAAGCCCTTGTACATTTACCCCCTTCGGTATGAATTCGTTTCCATCCGGGCCGATAATTTTGCTTCCCTCTACTTTAAACCTCCCTAATGCAGCCGCTTTAATGTTTAATGCTCCATAGTTAGAGACAATAGAGAAAAGAAATATAACAGCCATAATCTTATACAATAGCTTTTTCATTTTACCCCTCCTAAATTTTTGCCTTTTGAGAAAATTTGATTATGGAATACTATCACCTCCTTAGGATTGCATGAAAAATCGTTTATTATTAGCATTAATGTTAGTAAATGGATTTTGCCAGCTAAGAAAATTTTATTATATTTACATTGAAAAACAATACAAAAATTATAGTTTTTACCATAAAAACTATAGGTAATACTACTAAGTCCATTAAACATAGTGATAACATAAATTTAACATTTATATAAAATTTATGTGTTAGAATCAATTCTATGATTTTAATTAGGAGGATTCTCATGAGCAAATATAACAAAATAGAAAAAAGTTGGATAATGTATGATTGGGCAAGCTCTACATTTAGCATGATAATCATTACTACTATATTGCCCCTATATTTTAGAATGGTATATGAAAATTCAGGCGGAAACTCTTCTCTAGCCACAGCATTTTGGGGATATTCAAATTCTATAAGCACATTAATTATTGCAATATTTGCACCGGTGTTAGGAACCATAGCCGATTACAAAGGCTATAAGAAAAAATTTTTTAAGAGCTTTTTATTTATAGGACTAATATTTACTTTAATGCTTGCATTAGTTCCAAGCTCTTCTTGGAAATTACTTCTTATTTGTTTTATCATATGTTCCATAGGGTACTCTGGTTGTGGCATATTTTACGATTCATTTCTGGTAGATGTTACTGAAGAAAAAAAAATGAATATGGTATCTGCTATAGGTTTTTCAGTTGGATATGCTGGCAATACTATATCCTTTGGCATATGTATGACAATAGTTTTATTGTCTCAAGCAAATATAATTCCATTATCTATAGCTAGCGCCTTTAAACTATGTTTTCTAGTAACAGTTTTATGGTGGGGCTTAAACTCCTTACCAATGATAAAAAACGTTAAGCAGGTTTATGGAATAATTCCGGAGCCCCGCCCAATTACTAATAGTTTCAAAAGATTAGGCGGCACTTTAAAAAACATAAAGCATCATAAGAATTTATTTATGTTTCTACTAGCATATTTCTTTTATATTGATGGAGTAAATACAATAATAACCATGGCTACTTCCTTCGGCTCTGATCTTAAAATAAGCAGCAGCAGTATGCTTATCATTCTTTTAATGACACAAATTGTTGCTTTCCCCTGCGCTATTATCTTCGGTAAGCTGTCAGAAAAATATAACGGTAAAACTATGTTATTTGTTGGAATACTAATATATTCTATTATTTGCATATATGCACACTTTGTACATAATTCAATTGGTTTTTGGATTTTAGCCATGATGGTTGCTACTTCACAAGGTGGTATACAAGCTATAAGCAGATCTTATTACGGAAAACTTGTACCTAAGGAAAAAAGCAATGAATTCTTTGGATTTTACAACATATTTGGAAGATTCGCTGCTATTTTAGGTCCATTTCTGGTAGGAATAGTCACTCAAATTACTGGTAAATCTAGTAACGGTCTATTCAGCATTATAATTCTATTCATTGTAGGAGGAATAATTCTTGCAAAAGTACCAGATAATAAAGAAGAGTACAGTGTAGATAACTCTGTGCTGGAAGCATAATTAACTAATTTATAAATTATATAAAGCCTCATTTAAGTTAGCTTATTAACAAAAATGAGGCCTTATTTATATATAAAAAAATTATATATTCTTATTCCAAAGGACGCACCCGCAAAGGTACTCCAATAGTATCACATATAGCCTGGCAAGCAGCTATTTCTTCTTCTCCAATACAATCCACTACTGTCAAAACTACTTTAGGAACATATTCTTTGCAGCTTGCTGCAAATTTCAGCATAGCATCGAAGGATTTAATTCCAAATTTATTTCTAGTTAATTTTAAATATTCTTCCTCATTTGATGCGTTAAGGCTTATGGATACAGTATCGATGAGTCCTTTTAAAAGCGAAGCGGTTTCTTTTTTATGAATTAAATCCGTTAATCCATTAGTATTTATACGAATTGGAATGCTGTTATTTCTATTCTTTAAATACTTTGCCACTTCCAATACATCATCAAGACGAGTAGTAGGTTCACCGAATCCACAGAATATAATTTCATTGTATTGAGCTAAATCATATTTTTCAAACTCTTCTATAACTTCTTGGACTGTAGGTTCTCTATCTAGCCATAAATTATTTGATTCAGCCATTTCCTTAGTATTTCTCAAGCAAAAGGTACAAGCACAAGGACACTTGTTAGTTAAATTAACATAAATTTTTTTTTGATTAGCCTCCAGCTTACTGATATCAATATTTTCTAAATTAGTATAAGCACCATTGATACAAATATATAATATAACCATATTTATCTTCCTCTTTTCTTTATGAGTAAAATGTATGTTTCTAATTTAAATCAGTGCCTAAGTTATTTTAATTCAGTCAAATATTCTTCAAAGCAAATCCCATTCTCAACTGGAGTGCCTATTTTACCAGTATACTCAATTGCTTTACTGATAAATTCTGATGCTTTTTTTACCGCTGTAACCAAATCTACCCCTTTTACGATATTAGCTGACACAATAGAAGAAAATACATCTCCGGTGCCTGGACGATCTTCACCAATTTTTTTTACTTCTATCATAGTATATGGCTTCCCTATTTCATATATAAAATTTCTTATATTACCACTATGCTGCAATCCAGTGATAACAATTCTATCTGGGCCTTTTTGGCAAAGTTCTCTGGAAATATTCTCAAGTTCTTTAGGCTCTAACTCTCTTTCTGGATATGGTATATCCAAAAGTCTGCAGGTCTCAGTAAGATTTGGGGTTATTACATCTGCATATTTAATTAACTTCTTCATCTCATCACACATTTCCTGTGTATAGGTAGAATAAAGTTGCCCATTATCTCCCATCACAGGATCAACCATGACAATAGTATCCTTTGTTTTAAAATTCTTAAGGAATTCTACAACAACATCAATTTGTTCTTTTGAACCTAGAAATCCAGTGGAAATTCCATCAAATTGCAAATCTAGTTCTTTCCAATTATTTATATAATCCCTCATATGAGAGGTATAATCATCAAAAAAGAAACTTGAAAATCCTGTATGTGCTGATAATATTGCAGTAGGCAATGGACAACATTGTATTTTCATAGCTGATATAATAGGCAATGCTACTGCTATAGAGCACCTGCCAAAGCCAGTAAAATCATTCACAACAGCGATTTTCTTTTGTTTGCTTAAACTCATTATTGCACCATCCTTTCTGATAACATTCATTATAATGCAATTATCGTAAAAAACAAAGTGTATGGGTACAATGTTTAAAATAGACAAAAAACGTATCAGGTTCCTCCAATACGATTTTAAAAAATCTTTATGCTCTTCACTATATAATTTCTGTAGCTGTCTTGAAATAAATAATGCTCTTTGGTGTACTTCGCCCGCTCTTCATCATCAAAGATTATACCAAGGCAGTCTCCGCTGTGGGCTCCTAATACTCCAGCCCCTCCAGTTTTTTTGTTTATATCTAAAACTTTACCTAGTATACCATACTTTAGTCGCTGTTGATTTCTTACTATGCTTTCAGATGCTGCAAAACCAATTTTGTTAATATCCTTTTCTGTTATGCCCTCCTCTAATACCGGCACCAAATCTTCTATATTAGCTAAGGGCTGAAGTGCTCTTTTATTAAACTCTATGGTGTCAACTATATTATTTCCTTCATATACCACTACATAAAATTCAAAATAACTTCCCATTGATTTATGGAAGCTTCCATTTTTATAATCAAAGAGAGTCATTTCTCCAAAGATAATGCTGTCCGTTGGTTCTATGAGTATACATTCCTCTAAAAGCTCCTGCTGGTTAAATTTCTTATTAAACAATTTAAGCAAGGCTTTGTAAAGGGCACACAAATCTCCAGTACTGCTGGAAAACCCCTTTCCTTTAGGTATATGGGAGCAAATTTCAATATCCAAAGTATTATAATACATACCGCATTCCCAACGGTTAAGCATATTCAATAAAAATTTATCTGCTTTTTCATTTTTATATTTATTGCTAATAGATTTGCTTTCAAATAGCTTAACTCTTGTATATAGATTCACTGGGCAAGATAATAATATATCCCTGCCTTGAAAATTACCCTGCAGAAGTTCTCCTACACTGCCAGGATAGCAGCCTTCAGCTTCCATGCCTTTTCTCTCCTTGGAATATACCTATTTATTAGCCTTTAATACTCCTATAATATTTACATTAGGAACAAGATGTGACATTTTTTTTAAACTTTCATTGTCTATTGCTGCAATTACGCAAGTTGCAGGACCTGCAGATTTTTTTAAATCTACCTTTGTCTCCTTTTCAAACCATGGAGTCAATTTATTATTTAAAGCAAGCTGTTCCATTTCATAGGCTATCCCCTTAGAGCCAACTGGCACTATTTCATACACACTCTCTTCTTCAAGCAGCTTTTTTATTGATAGATAATCCACTATTTCCTTGTCTTCAAATAGATTTATCTCATTTCCTACCTTAGGAACACCTACACTGATAATCAACGCTTCGCCTTTTACCTTATTTACCTTTAAAGTTTTATTTCTGGCAATACCAACCACTGTGATTCCCAGTCCCGTAGAACATGTCTTAAAATTTTCCTCTGTGCTGCCTGTAAGTGTAATATCTTTTATTCCAGCTAGCTTTAGTTCTTCTTTAATTCCTTTTATAATTTCACTTCCAGTAGGCTCCATCTCATTGCAAACCGCATCTATCACTGATATAATATCTGCTCCTGAACACATTACCTCCATGATAGCTACTCTTACGGTCATTTTCCCTACATAAATTGGAGGCACTTTAAGCTCATCACCACTTTTCATACCAATGCTGCCACAGCTATCGCAGGCTATTACCATAGTGCGATCAGTATCAAGCTCAATAAGACTTAAATCTCTTATTTTCCTGCTTTCCATAGCTTTATTTCCTCCGGCAAGAATTTATAAACGAAATTTGCTATAAGCACATTTAAAAATGCCGCTAAGCAAAGTATAGGAAGCATTGCCAATATTCCTGAACCGATTATAGGCATAACCATAAGAATGGATATAGGACCGTTTATCATTATTCCTGCAATGCTAGCAATCACCATAGCTAATCTGGAATTTTTCTTTGATATGCTTCTATATAACACTCCGAATATATACATAGTAAGAGCCATATCCACCATAACTATGAGATGTACAGGAAGACTCAAAGGAAATCCGCTAGTAACCGCAGTAAGAAAATGTCCAGCTGCACCGATAAGTGCACCATACGCTGGTCCTAAAATCAACGTTCCAAGGAAACCTGCCATAGAGTCAAAGGCTATGGTTCCCGCTATTTTAATATTGGCGCCTATGAAGCTTATTGCTATAAAAAGTGCCATTAAAATCAGTTTTCTCAACTTCATAATTATTCACTCTCCCTAAAATTTAATTTTTCAGCGTGGCTTTTAGCTAATTTTATTAAGCTGTTAAAAAACTCAATGTTGCCATAAAAATGTACATGTGCATAGGCTGCAATCATATTATTTTTTATATACCCACACTGCCACTGCTTTTGTACATAGTAATTCTTATCTAAAGTATATATTGTAGGCTCCTTAAGTTCTACATAGCTCTTATGGAATTCCTGACAATTTATATTCAAGCCCTTATCAAAAATATGATTCTCCTCAGATATTCTAAGCTTGGCATATCCAAAGTTCACCAATCTGTCACTCACTTTATAAATACCATCTAAAAACCCTACAAGAGTATTTTTCTCTGAGCCCTTAGTTAGGTACATCAAGCCGCCGCATTCAGCATATGCAGGTAGACCACCATCTAATTTATTTTTTATATCGTTCAGAAGCTCTTTATTATCGCTAAGCTCTTTTTCAAAGACTTCAGGATAACCTCCTCCAATATAAAGAAAATCTATGTTCTCAGGCAATTTTTTATCCGCTAGAGGACTAAAAGGAATCAGTTCACCGTATTTTTCAAACAGCTCAAGATTGTCCTTATAATAAAAGCTGAAGGCTCTGTCATAAGCATAAGCTATTCTCAGAGGATCAGAATTATTTATCATAACCCTTGCTTCACTTTGAACTTCTTCGTTTATAAATTTAGGAGTTTCCTTTAAGCAATTTATTATTTCTCCTATTTTTAGGTGCTTTTCTAAAAGCTTTGCGCAAAGCTCTATTTTATCATCCAAATCTTCTATTTCACTGCTTTGAATTAGACCTAGATGCCTGCTTCCAAGAGTTATTCTTTCATCGCCTGGCAGATATCCAAACACCTTTAAAGGCGTATTTTTCTCTATCATGGCTTTTAAAAGCTCATAGTACCCTTCTGTAATGTTGTTAAGCACAACGCCTTTGATACTTACAGCTTCATAATTTAATAACCCCATAAGTTCTGCGCAAAGTGTGTTACTTTGGGCCTTTGGAGTTATTACCAGTATTATAGGAATATCAAGTACCTTAGATAGATGATAAGTGGAATACTGGCTGTCATAGCCTAATCCATCATACAAGCCCATAGCTCCTTCGATTATTCCTACATCTCCCTCACCCTTTGAGAAAGATACTTTTACTCCTTCTTCTCCCATCATAAATAAATCCAAATTTCTTGATGCTTTTTTGCACAGATGAGTATGAAAGGCTGTATCTATGTAATCTGGACCTGCTTTATAGCCTTGAACCTCATAGCCTCTATCAATTAATGCTTTCATTAAAGCTAAAGTGAAGGTGCTTTTCCCTCCACCACTGCAATTTGATGATATTATTATACTTTTCATACATACACCTCTATACCACAGGAATTATATGTGGGCATTTGCTTATAGGATTTTCAATTATCTCCACATGGAGATTGTACACCTGCTTAATATTCTCCTTACTTATAACCTGCCAAGGGTTCCCTTTAGCTATCACTTCCCCCTTATTAATCATGATTATTTCATCACTAAAGATAGATGCCAGATTCAAGTCGTGAAGTACAGCTATAATAATCTTATCACTTTTTAAGTTTTTAAATATATTTAGAAACTCGATTTGATATTGTATATCCAAATGTGAGGTAGGTTCATCCAGAAGAATTATATCAGTTTCTTGACTTAAGGCTCTTGCAGCTATCACTCTTTGAACTTCCCCTCCGCTTAACTCTGTTATGAGCTTATCCTTAAGCAGCCATGTATTGGTAGCTTTCATGTATTTTTCTATTATTTTTTCATCCTGGAAATTAAAATCTTCAAATCTTCTCTTGTAAGGACTTCTCCCCATCATTACTATATCAAAAACAGTAAACTCATAATCTATTAATATATTTTGAGGTATACCCGCCATTTTTTTTGCCAAAGCTTTAGCTTTTAAATCACATATATCTTCATTGTCTATAAAAACACTAGCTGAATTCGGCGTTATTATTTTTGATATGTTCTTAATAAAAGTAGATTTTCCAGAACCATTAGGTCCGATTATAGAATAGAACTTTCCTTTACTAAAGCTTAATTCTATATCTTTTAATATTACTTTTTTATCATATGAAAAACTGAGATTTTTTATATTTATAATTTTTACTCACCTCTCTTTTTCATTTTAATAAGTAAATATATAAAATAAGGAGATCCGATCAATGCTGTAACTGCGCCTACTGGAAGCTCTGCCGGTGAAGCTGCTGTTCTTGCAATAGTATCTGAAAACAACAAAAATATAGCTCCGCCTAAAGCAGAAAATGGTATTAAAGCCTTGTTGTTAGGACCAAATATGAGCCTTACCATGTGAGGCACTATAAAACCTACGAAGCCTATTATACCTGAGAAAGAAACACTTACCGCTATAATCATAGAAGAAATTATTACTATGACTTTCTTTAATCTTTCTGTATATACCCCTAGGCTTTTGGCATTCTCCTCTCCCACAAGCATTAAATTAAAATCCCTGTAAAATAAATAAATGATTGCTGTACCAATGAATACCACTGGAGCTACTATAAAAATATTTTTCCAGCTTGAAGCATTGAAGCTTCCCATCATCCAAAATACTATCTGATTGACTTCCTGCTGATTAAAGGCCATTATTAATGAAATCAGAGATGACATAAAAAAGCTTATAGCACTTCCTGCAAGTAAAAGATTAGTTGTGGCTACCCTTCCTCTTACCTGAGCTATGAAATAAACTAAAATGGTAGTAGCCACAGCACCTACAAAAGCAAAGACGGTTACTATGCTCAAGAAATTAAGTATGGTTGAAAGCTTCATCACCATTGCTATTGAGGCACCTAAAGCGGATCCAGAAGATATTCCAAGTACATAGGGATCCGCTAAAGGATTCTTAAACAAGGACTGGAAGGAGGCTCCAACTACTGCTAGCCCCATACCAACCAGACTTGCCATTGCAATTCTAGGCATCCTCACCATAAATATTATGAGGAAATGTGCTCTAGGCACATCTCCTCCTATATATTTCCCTGCAATTGGTATTTCTTTTAATATGGCAATTAATACGCTGTAGGGTGTAATACTGGCTGCTCCAATTGATGTGGCTATAATAGCCAACACAAAGTAAATCCCCAATAATGCGAAAAATAAGGTTTTTCTTTTTTTCATAATAAATCTATTCATTATTTAAATGCTTCTGGATGAAGTATTTTTGCAAGAGCTTCAACTCCATCTGCTAATCTTGGTCCCTGTCTGTTTAATAAATTGTCATCTATTTCAACAACCTTATTATTCTTTACTGCGGTCAAGTCCTTATAACCTGCTGTGGATATAAACTGCTCCTTCATATTGTAATTCTTTGATATAATAATATATTCTGGATCATTTTCTGTTATTTTCTCAAGGCTATACATCCATTTAGTAGAATCCTTAGCTATGTTATCGCCGCCAGCCATATTAATCATCTGAGCTATAAAAGTATCCCCAGTCGCTGTGAAATCGCCGTCCTTACCAAAACTAACTGCATAATAAACCTTTGGAGCTTTCTTTCCCTTAACCTTTGCTTCAACATCTTCAATCTTTTTCTTCATGGAAGAAACTATTGCTTTTGCTTTATCCTCACCATTAAGCATCTGTCCTAAAGTATTTATTGTAGTGTATGCTCCATCAAAATCCTTAGCATCATATAAAACCACTACCTTAATGCCTAAGTCTTCTAGTTTTTTAGCTACATCATCTTTGAAATGTGTTGATGCAACTACCACATCTGGCTTTAATGCAATAATTTTTTCTACACTTGGATCAGTTAAAGAACCCACACTTTCCACATTCTTAACCTGTGATGGGTAATCATCGTAATCTGTTCTTCCAACTAGCTCATCGCCCTTTCCCAAGGCATAAATAGTCTCAGTAATGTTTGGAGCTATAGATATAACTCTCTTTGGTTCTTTATCAATAACAACTTCTTTTCCTCTAGAATCCTTAACGGTAAATGGATATTTAGTAGCTGAAACTGTAGTTTTGGTTTGGGAAGAACTGGTATCATTATTTGTTTTTCCACATGCTGTAAAGGCAATTATCATAACCAAAGCAAGAAATGCTGCTGATAGGCTTTTAATTCTTTTTTTCATTTATTCATCATCCTTCTATTATTAAATATTTTTTTATTTATAATTCAATTCCTTTTTCAAGTTCAAACTTCATGAAAATTTTTAACAATTCAATGTTAGCTTCTCTATTTTTAACTGCTATTCTTATAAAGCTGTCATCAAGTCCTGTAAAATTTCTACATCGTCTTATAAGTATTTTATTTGAAAGAGCATAGGTAAAAAGCTCTTCTCCTGAAATTTTATTAAGCTTTAAAAGCAGAAAATTAGCATGGCTTTCATAAATTCTTTCTATAAACTTGAACTTATTAAGTTTCTTAGTAAAGTACTCTCTTTCTTTTAAAATCATAGTTTTAGAAGCCTTTATGTATTCTTCTTCCTCTAAAACGCTTTTAACTGCAAATTCAGCAAAGTTGTTTATATTCCAAGGCAGCTGGAGCTTAGATAGCTTCCTTATGAATTCTATATCTGAACATATGCCATACCCGAATCTAATTCCTGGCATAGCAAAAAACTTAGTAAGGGCTCTTATGATAAATAAGCATTTAAAGCTTGAACACTTATCTATAAAGCTTTGCTTATCATCCTTAATAAATTCAACAAAAGCCTCGTCGATTATAATCTTCTTTTCATGCTCCTCACAATAATCTATAATCTCCTGAAAGACCACTTTATCTAATATGCCGCCATTAGGATTATTAGGATTAGCAATGATTAATCCATCGCTTTCCTTAAGTTTTTCAAGTATATCCCGATAGTCATAGGAGAAATCCTCCTTAAGCTTAGAATATACTATTCTTTCAGAAAATTTCTTTGCAGTATTTTCATATTCAGCAAAGGACGGAATAACAATACAGGGCCTTTTCAATGTAGAAATGGCAAGATTTATTATCTCTGCAGCTCCATTCCCTAAAATAATATTTTCCTCATTTATTTCCTGCTTTAAATATTTTTTAATGTGAAGCTTAGTTTCTCTGTATTTTAAATCCGGATAGCATATGATATTCTCTAAAGCCGTGCCTATATTCTTTTTAAAGCTTTCAGGTACTCCTAGAAAATTAATATTAGAACTGAAGTCTATAAGCTCCACCCCTTTAAACTTGCCTTCTGTGTAAATATCACCACCATGCTCCATAAAGCTTTTATCATTGCTCATTAAACTATTCTCCCTGCTATAAAATAAATTAAGGCTGAAGCTGCTGCTGCAAAATAAGACTCTGCTGCAAACATAATTTTATTTGTAATTTCAATATCTTCTTTCCTTAGCTCTCTAAGTTTATCTCCAATTGTAGGCTTTTCTACCACTTTTCCAAAGTAAATATTGTTTCCTCCAAGCTGAACCTCTAATATACCTGCTGCTGCAGCTTCCGGATAGGCACAGTTAGGACTTTTGTGATTTTTTCTGTCCCTTAGCATTATTTTAATGCTTTTTAATATGCTTCCTCCAAAAAGCGGAGCGGTAATGCACATAAATAAGCCAGTAATTCTAGCAGGTATAAAATTGAACACATCATCAGTCTTTGCAGGAAAAAAGCCTATATGCATATACGGTTTATTAATATATCCCACCATGGAATCCATAGTATTGACTCCCTTATAAAGCATAGCTAAAGGAGCTCCACCTATAAAGGCATAAAAAATAGGTGCAATCACTCCATCCGAAGCATTTTCTGCAATAGTTTCTACTGTAGCACGAACTAACTGTTTTTCATCCAAATCTTTAGTTTCTCTGCCCACGATATAAGAGGTAAATTTTCTTGCCTCAGCAATATCTTCTTTTTCTAAAGCATAATAAACCTTCATGCTTTCATCTCTCAAACACCTGGCAGCAATAGTGGTCCAAAGGATAATAATATTTACTACATGAAATAATGCCTTAACCCTCCAAGTAATAAAAAGTAAAATTGCTGGAAGCAAAAAGCAGGTTAATGTAACAATAATAACCATTATTCCTCCAAAAAATTTTAACTCACTATCACTTTTAGCTTTAGCTCTAGCCCTATTTTCAATTAATTTTATAAGCTTTCCAATAAATATCACGGGATGGGGCAACCAGCTTGGATCTCCCAACATAAGGTCTATTATTATTGCTATTAACACATCTATAAAATTTGCAAATATAAAATCAGTCATGCTATTTTAACCCCATTATTTTATAAATACTGCCCATATCTAGTGAATTTCTAACAATACCTGCCAACTTATTTAATTCTTCTTCCCTAAAGCCTTCATATACTGGAGACTTTCTTTCAGGCAAAGCTTTTTCAGCTCTTATTTTGTTAAGTAAATACTCTCTAAACTCTGTAGAATCTAATATTCCATGAATATAAGTACCAAAGACTCTTTCAGCTTTTGCAAAAACGCCATCGATTTTATTGATCTCTCTGCCATTTTCCTTATTTAAAATTATGAAGCTGTTTTCTTCCTCCGCTACTGTGGTTTTCCCCATATGAATTTCGTAACCATATATATTTCCTTTGAAATCAGGAAGCTTTACCTGTCCTTCTACCCTTGTCATTACCTTTTGATTCTCAAGCACTGTCACGGCATCTATAACTCCCATGGCCCTTATGCTTTCCATATCACTTTCAATATTTAATGGATCCTTTATCTCTTTGCCAAGCATTTGATATCCACCACAGATGGCAAGAATTCTTCCACTGCTGCTATAATTTATTATAAGCTCCTCTAAACCGACCTTTCTTATGGCTTCAAGATCAGCTATAGTATTTTTACTTCCAGGTATTATAAGCAGATCTGGATTTCCGAATTCTTCTTTACGCTCAATAAACCTTACACTCACATCCTGCTCACACCTTAAGGCATCAGCATCTGTAAAGTTAGATACATGCGGCAGCATTATTAAAGCTACATCTATGGTGGCATTAACTTTTTTGTTTATTTCCATCATTGCTCCATCTTCATCTTCAAGAGTTAAATTAAAATAAGGCACAACT
The DNA here is from genome assembly GCF_032335695.1 of Clostridium sp. 19966. Classification (NCBI taxonomy): domain Bacteria; kingdom Bacillati; phylum Bacillota; class Clostridia; order Eubacteriales; family Clostridiaceae; genus Clostridium; species Clostridium sp. 19966. Next base: position 35,679 of record NZ_JACTOJ010000010.1, on the reverse strand, counting down.
CCCAGGTTAGGTCTTTTTATGATATCTTCCAACATGATAATACCTGGATTTAAAAGGTTTATATCTCCTCTAAACTTATTTATTATTGTTCCCTTAACTCTTTTCTTTTCCTCTTCAGTAAGAAGCAGCATAGTGCCTGCAAGGGCTGCAAAAACTCCGCCCTTATCTATATCGCCAACTATGAGTACAGGCGCATCTACAAGCTCTGCCATTCCCATATTTACAATATCTCTTTCTCTTAGGTTTATTTCAGCAGGACTTCCTGCTCCCTCCATAACAATTATGTCAAACTCCTTTTCCAATTTTAGAAACTCATCCTTAAGCATATCCTTAAAAATTGGTTTTAAATTGTGATACTCCTGAGCTGAATGATTGTTATACACCTTTCCATTAACAATTACCTGACATCTGCTGTCTCCTGTAGGCTTTAAAAGTATTGGGTTCATGAATACCTGAGGTTCTAACCCCGCCGCATAAGCCTGAAGCACCTGGGCTCTCCCCATTTCTTTTCCATCTAAAGTGATATATGAATTTAAAGACATATTTTGGGATTTGTAAGGACATACTGAATAACCATCCTGTTTGAATATTCTGCATAAGGCTGCAACTAAAATGCTCTTTCCAACAGATGATCCAGTGCCTTGAATCATTATTTTAGCCATTTTTTACCTCTTCTCTTTATTTTTCGCCATTAAGTAAAAATGACAATACGCCTAGACGTATTGCCATTGAAATTAACTTAATTACAAAAAAGGTATACTACACCCAAAAGGGCATACGTGCCACCTTAAATAGCTATAAGAACTCTCATAGGCCTTCCCTCCGAAAGCATACCAAAACCACAAATTTAGGCAGGTCTCCTGACTTATGAATCTCCCTTATCTTTCCTTCCCCTATAGAATAGAGTGGTTTATAAAGACTCGTCCTCAAATACAGTAGCGGGGGCTGCTGCGGATTTTAACCGCATTCCCTTTTCACCTTTTTACAGGCACCTAAATTTAATATTAAATTTTCACTTAATTATAATTTCTTTTTAGCATTATGTCAAGGAAAGTGCCATCAAACTCATAAGCACTACCAATTCATTATTTGCACCTAAGCTGTCTCCAGTAACACCGTTAATTTTGCATTTACAAAGATAATTAAATATAAAAGTTATAATTACAGCTGTGATAAATAGTATCACTGTATCGTAAATCAAACCTAATGCCAATCCCACCGCCGCTGCAAATATTATATTTACCAAAACTTCTTTTACACTTACATTATCAATAAATAAATTTCCTGAGCCCTTCTCCTTAGCAGGTTTTCCAATCAAGCTAAGCAGAGTAATAGAAAATCTGCTTATAATAGGAATCAATATTAAGAGCAAAGGGCTTTTCTTTTGCAGCAGGATTATATATCCCTGATATTTAATTAAAATATTTAATATTATGCTTATGCAGGCAAAGGTACCGATTCTGCTATCCTTCATTATCTCAATTATCTTATCTTTGCCACCTTTAAAGGCAAAGAATCCATCACAGGTATCACCAAAACCATCGATATGCAGGGCTCCAGTAATCAATATATCAAATATAATTATTACAATAGCTGTTAAACTAACTGGCATTATTTTAATCAGCAGCATATAAAGTAAATACTGGCCTCCCCCTATTAATAGTCCTATCAGCCAGAAAAAATTGGCTCCAGACTTAAAATTCTCTCTCTCACAGGGAAGAGATTTGTTTATTGGTATTCTGGTCATGAATTGAAGCATAAGCAAAAAATTATAGTAATATTCTCTCATAACAGCCTCCAATAATTTATTTAAGCTTTAGCGGCAGCCCTGCTACCACCAAATAAGCCTCATCACACAATTTACCTAGCATTTGATTTATTCTTCCTGATATATCTGTGAAGATTCTTCCTAGCCTGTACTCAGATACTAGAGAAAAGCCTACTTCATTAGTTATCACTATAAGCTCTTTATCAGCTTTTCTACAAGCAGAGATCGCTTTCTTAATTTCCTCACTTATATTATTCTCCAAAAGTTGAATTTCCTTTTTTGATATATTATCAAAGTCGGTATATTTATCAAACATTAAATTTGTTATCATAGTTGTGACGCACTCAAGCATAATATGAGTACATTCTGTTTTCTCAATAATCTTATGTAAGTCCTTATAGCCTTCAAAGGTCTGCCAATTTTCATTTCTTCTTGCCTTATGAATAGCTATTCTTTCTTTCATATCCTCATCTGTTATAATAGAAGTAGCGATATACAATACCTTATCTTTTCCCTTAAGCAGGTTTTCGCCAAAGCTGCTTTTTCCGCTTCTGCTTCCGCCTGTAACTAATGTTATTTTGCTCAAGCTTATTTCCCTCCAATTGCCTCTAATTGTATTATGGAATCAATATACCAATTGTCATATTCAAATTTAACTATAGCTACATTGCCATTTCCAGCTGTAAATTTCCAGAAATTATTTAAGCCGCCACCTAGTATATAACAATAAATTAATCTTATAATACCACCATGAGTTACCACAAGGCAATTCTTATAATCAGCTTTTTCCAAGGTCTTCATAAAATCCATAACTCTATCATAAACTTCTTTTACACTTTCTCCTTCAGGAATTTTGTAATCTATCCAATTTTCTTCCCAAGCCTTTTTCTCAGCAGGATATTTATCACACAATTCTTCATAGGTTTTATTTTCAAATATTCCAAAATCCCTTTCGTTTAATCTGGAGTCAGATACTATTTCTCCATCAAACAATATTTTTGCACTATCCAAGGCTCTCTTTCTTTTACTAGAAAATACCCTGTCAAAACACACCCCATAAATAAGCCTTTTAGCTTTTTCAATTTCACCTATGCCCTGCATAGATAGCTCATCTTCAGAACTTCCTATATAACGTCTCTTAAGATTGCCATCAGTTTGTCCATGTCTTATTAAATATAAATTCATAACCTAAAACTCCCTATATATTTAATGCAATGTTCATAATTCTTAATTTTATTATAGCTTATATTAATAAGTTGGACAATTTACCATATTACAGTGATAATTATAATGATTACATAAAAACATACCTTAATAGTATTTTATATCTAGTCTGTTTTCACAAAGAACAAATTCTTAATCAAGAGACTTGAGCAGGCTATAAGAATTAATCCACATATAGTAAGTATAAGATATAATGGTATATAATTTAATACTATTCCTGATGCAAGCATCGAAATTGGAGTCAATATGTTGATAATCATTGAATATAAACTAAAAATCATTCCTCTTTTATAGTCCGGGGTTTCTCTTTGAAAAATAGTCATCATGCTTATTTCACCAAACCCTGAGTAAAAGCCTTGAAATAGCATTGTAATAACAGCAATATAAAAATTTCTAACATTTCCTATTATTATTAATGCTAATCCACAAAATATAGGAAATGTAGCTAAGAACAACTTCTGATTTTTTATTATTGGCCTAATTATTAGCAGTAGCCCAGCTAAAAGCACTCCTAAAGAATCAGCTATCATAATAATACTTAAAGCCACTGGACCCATATTGTAAAACTTGTCCACTAACTGTTGCAAAAATAATATCATTGGCGCAACGAAAAAAGTCATAATTGAAAAAATTAAGGTTATAGTTTTAATAAGTCTATTTGTTTTAATAAATTGAAATGCTGTTGAAGTGCTGTTTATTATTTGTTTATAATAAGTTTTCTTACCCTCCATACTATTTTGCACATATGGGATTGTTACAAACAACTCACAGATTGCAGATATTATAAAGGATACTCCGTTTAGTATAAAAGCTGTAGCTGTACCAATAAAAGCTATAATTACTCCTCCGCATACTGGTCCTAAAATATTGGTTATACTGCTTACAGATTGTAGCAATGAATTGGCTCTATTTAACTCATTTTCCTTAACAATCGTTGGTATACTTGCATTAATAGAAGGAGAGAAAAATGTTTTTGAAATTCCTAGTAAAAAAGTTATTGTGTAAATTTCCCAAATGCTTAACGATCCCAATAAAGCCCTAAATCCTATATATAGCGATAAAATTCCTCCTGTAAAATCTGAAATTATTAATATATTTTTTCTTGGAAACTTATCACTTATATGACCTGCAATTATTCCAAAAACTATAGGCGGAAATATATTGCAAAACAATACGATACCTGTGCTTGAAGTTGATTTGGTTTTCTCTGCTACCAAATATATTATGGCAAGATAATATATCCAATTTCCTGTTTCTGATACTATTTTCGCTAAAAGCAATGTCATAAAATTTTTATTATGCGTTACAATATTTTTTTTTGTGAAAATTTGTACCATTACATTGCCTCCTCAAAATCATTTTGGCAAAGTATTTTTTTACCTGTTTTAGTTATTACAGTAATAGAATTATATTCACTTACAGTAAAACTTAAATGAAAAAATCCCTCTCTTGCTTCTGGAATAATAAAAATCATTGAATTACCTATATCAAAACTTATGAAATCACCTCTAACATCTCGAATATTTTTATTATCTATAATAAGCCAATAGCTGTCACTCAGTGTATCCTTTAATTTAATATTAATATTAATATCAAACTTGCTATCTCCATTTATAGACATGCAGTCAATATTCAGAATATCACGTATAAGTAACGCTTTTCTTAAAGTATTTACATCAGTATCCCCATCCAAACTCGCCAAGGCTGTTGCTCCATGACCACTAAAACCTTGAATTAAAGCCATATAAAACAAAACGATATTTTTAAAGTAAAATCCTGCTAACATGAATGAAATACTAAAAATTATATTTGACATCATTCCAGAAATCGCTCTCAATATTAATCTATCCGTGGTAGAATTTATTGGATGATCATTGAGTATTTCAGTTTTCATGTTAAAAAATATTAATTTGGAGTGATCATTTTTTAGAACTTTAACTTTACATTTACATCCCATTAATCTTAAGGTAAAAACATGACCTAATTCATGAAAATATCCTCCCATAAAAAGTCCCAAATATGTCACAGGAATTAAGCATAAAAGATATATTAGCAAATAATTTAATTTTATATTTCTTAAATATATTAAAAAAAATAAAGCAGGTATCAAGATTAGTATTCCACCAAATATTTTACCTTTTACTGGATTCATAAGGATTTCAGCTAGCTTTCTAATGAAATAAAACTTTTTATTTTTTTTCATAACTCCTCCTAAAATATAGCTTTTACAATGCTTTATTCTATTTCTTAAATTTCCTCTTTTGTACTAATATCCATTTGCTTTTACTTTTTCTGCATCATATATCCAATCAACTTTTTTTATTGCTTTCAATTTTAAATCAAAATTATCTTGCTTATAGTAATAAAAGGAGGAAAAAAGTTTAGGATATTTTAATATTAGTTCTATAGTATTGGGATAATCTTCTATATTTTCATTTACTGGTAATCCACCAGCCCTTGACTGAGCTTCAATACTAAATTCTAAAGAATCACCATATTCTTTGTATAATGGAGAGCTTGGTAATGGAGATAACAACGACATCTGGCTGAGAACTCCAGGTATATTCATATCTTCATATAAAGTTTCTATGAGGTCATAGAAATCTTCTATAGTTTCAAAAGGATATCCCCATATATAGGATGCTCGTACATTACGTACATAATTTGTTGTTTCTTTTATTACATTTCTTGCCTGCTCCACAGTATGACCTTTATGAATTTTCTTTAATATTTTATCAGAACCAGCCTCAACACCATAAAAAACTTGAATACAGTTTGTCTTTTCCATGAATTCAAACCACTCTTTATCCATAAGTGTTATCTTGCCATTACAAGTCCAAGGAAGATCTATCCCTTCAGCTCTAACTGCGCTAATAATATTTTTAACCCTATTTCTATCCAACACAAATGTATCATCAGCAAAGGCTATTACATTTGTATAATCTATAAGCGATTTTATTTCAGCTACAATATCCTCAACACTTCTATGCGTTAATTTTCTTTGCCATATAGAATGAGCACTACAAAATTGGCAATCAAATGGGCATCCTCTTGCAGTTATGATAGTTTGTATTCTATCATAATCATCTAAATTCAATAAATCATAAGCAGGGTGAGGAATTTCAGAAATGTTATCAATTCTTTTCCTTTGAGGAGTAACTAAAATTTCGCCATTCTCTACATAAGCAATTCCATTAATATTGGAAACTTCTTTAGAATCTTTTATAGCCTTCATTAATTCAAGAGTAGTTATTTCTCCCTCTCCGATAACTACATAATCTACAGGAAAGTATTTGAGTAGCTCAGAACTCAAATCGCTAGGGCCAGCTCCTCCTAATATTATAATTTTATCAGGATTTTCTTTTTTTATTAATTCAACGGCTCCAAGCACTATTGGCATAGAATTGCAGGTAGCCGATATTGCCAATATATCTGCACTATTGTCACAAAATTTTTTAAATGTCTCAACATCAAATCGCCTGCTAAGCTTTTTTCCCTGATAATCTCTAAATTCAACATTAAAGCCATTATTTCTTAGTACGGAGGCAATAATTAGAGGACCAATAGGAACAGAAATCCCCTTCATTAACAGCCCTGAATTCACAATAGTAATATCATACATAATCCTTCTCCTTATATCTATTTAATAATTTATCAACTATCTTCTTTTTATCATAAAAAGCTTGATGCTCAATGTAAAAAAATGAAGAAAAAATTTTTTTATTTTCGATTATAAATTCCTTTACATCCTCATAATCTTTTGTATAATCCATATTAATTGTTGAACCGTTATATATATTGTCTTCCATAAACGCAAGCTTGTCCTTGTATTCATCATATAGTTTTGATGCAATAAAAGGGGTAGCCAAATTTAGTACAGGCCTCAAGTTATGATCTATTGAATCACTTAAATAATTAAATATAGTTTGATTAAAATCCTCAAGTGTTTCAAAAGGAAATCCCCATATATAGGATGTATAAATACGCTTCATGTATCTTTTGGCAAGATTTACCTCTTCTCGTGCCTGTTCAATGGAAATTTTTTTATTTAGTTTTTCCAAAACAACATTTGATCCAGATTCTATGCCTACATATAAGGTATCACATCCTGCAGACCTTATGACTTCCAGTAGTTCTTCATCCATACAGCCAACTCTGCCAGTACATTCCCAAGGAATATTTATATTTAATTCCTTATAAATTCTACAAAACTCGAAAAGCCTTTTTTTATTTACTATAAATGCATCATCACAAAAATATATTCTATTAACCTTAAATTTTAACTGCTTAATTTCTTCAAAAACATTCTCTAAACTTCTATAAACTACGCCCTTTTCCCAAATTGGTTTGGAACAGAACATACAATTATATGCGCAGCCTCGACTTGTTATAATAGTAGCTTTATTATCATAATCTTTTAATTCAATATGATTATAAGAAGGATATACATCTATACACTTAAGATTTTGTCTATCAGCATTATGTATTATCTTATTTTTACATCTATAAGATATTCCTTCAATTTCACTCAAAGAGCTATTACTTATCAACTTCTTCACCAATAAAGGAGTGGTAATTTCGCCTTCTCCCCTAATTACAATATCTATTCTAGATAGATTAAAAATTTCGTCTGAGATTTTAGCTACACCAGGACCGGCAAGAACTATTATTAATTCTGGATTGGTTTCCTTTAAAATATCAACTGCTTTCAGTATCAGAGGAAGATAGTTTGCAAATACTCCAATACAAATTATTTTACTTTTTAGTTCTAAAAGTAATTCAGAAATGCTCTTAGGATCAGAAGCTTCAGATTTAATCAATTGATAATCCTTAAATTCTACCTTTAATCCCTGCTCCTCTAATTTAGAGACAACGATTAATGGACCTATAGGTATATATGGATTTTTTACTGAAAAGCTAGCATTTACTATTGAAACGTCAAACATATTACTCACTCACTTTTACAAGTTCATATTTTTCCAAAAGTCTAATCATTTCTAAAACATCATTTTCTATATCTAATCTATTAGGCTTTTCAATACATTTATCATATATAACATCAACTATTTCAGATATACTTTTTTCACCATCACATTCATTAAAGACTACATAACCAACCTCATTAACTAAAAAGAATCTAGCAGTAAGAGTATTGAATAAAGCATAATCATCCATTTGTGGTCTTGCTGTTATGCCTTCATTTTTTTTAGGTTTACAATCACGTAAATTTTCCATAAACAACCTCTCCTCTTAATTTATATTATTAATAAGTTTACAAACCTCACTAATTGGATATTCTGTACAATTTCTAGCTATGCCATCATCACTGCTTAAAGCAGATATAGGACAAGGGTAACAGTAATTAATTAAGTATTTACACCCATTGCAACAGCTTAACTTTTCTAATAGGACATTAGGTCCTAACTCAGAAAATGTCTTCATAAATTCTTCGGACTTGATTGCAGCTAATGCATTACCACCTAATAGATCGTATCCTTTTATTTTGTAATTACTCTTTTTATAATTAAAATCTGCACAAAGTCCTTTGCATGGAAATGCAGTGCCTTTAAAATTTATATACATTAGCTCTAATGGAATATGTTGTCGCTTTCTTGTTAGGGAAAATTTAGTTTTATATTTGTTATTCATAAATTCTATTAGTTTTGGAGGACAAATATCTAAATTTATTAATTCTTCTTTTATATTTTTTTCATAAGCATATGCGCATATTTTTTCTATTGCCTGCACAAATTCTTCAGGAGTCAATTCATTACACACATTATATTTAGAAGCATTACCTCCATATGCTAATAATTCATAATTAATTCTTGTTGCTCCTACTTCCAAAGCGTAATCAATAATATCAGTCACCTCAAATATATTTTCTTTCATCATCACAAAATTAATTACCCTATCTTTTACATTCAACGAACTTAGTATTTTAAAATTATCTTTTATTAACTTAAAACTATTTATTCCTCTTATTTTTCTATAAGTTTCTTCACTAGCGCCGTCTATACTTACAGCAACTCCAGATAAACCTCTTTCTAAAAGTGCTTTAATTTTATTGCTTATATAGTAGCCATTTGTAACTATATAAGTAGCAATGCCCTTACTTGAGCAAAAACCCACTATATCTTCTATATCTTTCCTCATTAAGGGTTCCCCACCGTAAAAAGCTATCGTCTCAACACCTGGAATGCTTAGATTGTTGATAATGGTCTTAATTTCATCATAAGTTAATTCTGAATTACTATTTGTAACATCTCCAGCATAACAATGGGCACATCTAAAATTGCATTTTGAGGTCACATCAAAATGAGCTATAGCTATCTTATTATTCATTGAGCACCTCCTATATGCTTAATTAGTTGTCTATGCCACCAAACAATACATATATATTAGATCGTAAGGGGATTATATCTTATCTATTCTTGGCGACATAGACTATATAAGTATCAGAGCATTTAAAATTTAAAGCTTTTAAGCAGTCATTTATCGTTAAAAATATTTATAAACTATTGATTTTTTAGGCTTAATAACCATTTATCTGCTGTTATGCATACAGAAATTTCTTTAACCATAGGCTTTATATATCTCATACCAATCACCTCCTTTATATGTAATTATTTGTTGCTCTGATATCATATATCACTATTTAATGTATAAATATTTTTTCATATATCAAACATTCTCTGTAATATTTATACATTAATTACATATTTAGTTCTTATTACTATTATAATACTTTAATTCACATTTACAAGCATCTACCAAAAAAATTAAATAATTTTTTTACATTTTTAATTTAAATTGCTTAATGCAAGATATATAGCATAGAAAATATAATAAAATAAGCCTACCAAGACATTGTTTATGTCTTAGTAGACTCTTTATAAATTCTTTGGAGTATTTATGTATTTTCTACATACCACTTGCTTTGTGCTTTATACAGCTCTGCATATTTGCCGTTTTTATCAATCAATTCATCATGTGTGCCAATCTCACTTATAGTTCCACTATCCATCACAACAATCCTATCTGCTATTTTGGCAGAACCAAGCCTGTGAGTAACAAGCACGGCTGTTTTATTCTTAGAAATCTCACTAAACATATTATATATTCTTGTTTCCTCAATAGGGTCAATAGCTGCAGTAGGTTCATCTAGAACTATCATATCATGGCTTTTATAAAAGCCTCTGGCAATAGCTATTCTCTGCCATTGTCCCCCAGATAAATCTATTCCATCAAATTCCCTTGAAAGCATTGTATCATAGGATTCTTTAAATTTTTCTTCATCCATAACCAAGTCTGCCTTTTTTGCAGCACTATCTAACTCTTCCTTAATTATGCTATTTCTATTCAAGTCACTTATAGCTATGTTGTCTCCCAAGCTCATTTTATATCTTTGAAAATTCTGAAATACTGCAGATACTCTTTTATATAGGACTTTTTTAGCAGCTTGAGAAGTATCTGCCCCTCCCAAAAAAACTTTTCCACTATCAGGAATATATAATCCCATCATAAGCTTAACTAAAGTGCTCTTTCCAGCACCATTTTCTCCAACTACAGCTATAGTCTCTCCAGGGTGAACCATTAGACTGACATTTTTTACAGCCTGGCTTTCCTTTCCTGGATACTTAAAACATATATTCTGAAGCTTTATGCCTGGAGTTGCTTCCACAGTAAACTCCTTTTCTTCTTTTTCAGGTAATTCCAGAAAACTAACTAAGTGCTTAATATTTCCCATATTTTTAGAAATTGAACCTATATGCCTGCAAATTATCTGCTCCATGAGACTAAATATCCTTCCTATGGAGGCAAATACTGCACTAAAGGCTCCTACTGAAAGCTCACCTTTTATAAGTGTCTGCACAAGCATGTATAATACTATAATATAGCCAGAGAGCGTTATAACCTTCATTCCAAGCTCCATAAGCCCTGATTTCTTTTCTGATGTCCAAGCTTTCTTATTCAGTAGTCTTATAGCGGAAATATATAAATCTTTAAAATATTCATAGGCTCCTAAAAATCTGGTTTCCTTATAATATTCTTTATCTACTATGCACTTTTCATAATATTCAAACTCTCTTCTTATAGGTGCAGCTTCCTCAGATAAATTAGTAAAGAGCTTAGTCCTTATGAATTGAGTGAAAGCTACAGGTATAAAAATAATCACTAAAGATATTGCAAGTATCGGTTTTAGAGTATAAAGATATAATGCCATTGTTAGAAAATAAGGTATATAAAAAGTAACTATACTTGAAAGTATTATAAACATAAACATACTGTTCATCAAACCCTGATGAGCTTTATTTATATGATCTAAGCTAGAAGTATCCTCAAACATAATTGGGTCAAGTCTCCCTGCTTTTTCATTAATTTTGCTGCCTATATAAGAGTTTACTCTGTAAGACAGATCATCTGGTATAAAATTATATATTCCATTTAATATTTGGTTTATTATTAATGAAGCTCCCAAACCTATTGTTACGATTATTATGCTATTTGTTGAGCTTCCCTTAGCAGCATTTGTTATAGAATCAAAAAATTTTTGAGTCATTATAGTATTCACCACATAGGATATACCTTGCAGCATAGCTATAAAGAAAAAAAATGCAGAATACAATGGACATGCTTTAAATATCATAGGAATTATTTTTTTTAATATTTTATAAAAAGAAAAGTTGTCACTTTTACTTACCATTATAGATACCAACTCCTTTGACTTTTATACATTTGTGCATATACTCTGCCATATTCCATTAACTTCTTATGAGAGCCTTTTTCAATAACCCTGCCTGCATCAAGTACAAATATTTCATCAGCTAATTTTGTTGATCCAAGCCTGTGACTTATTAATAGTGTGGTAGCTCCTTTGCTTATTTCTTCAAAGGATTCATAAAGCTTGCTCTCACTTATAGGGTCAAGTGCAGCAGTAGGCTCGTCCAATATTCGTAAGGAAGCCGAACTAATCAACGCCCTAATCATAGCTAATCTTTGCCACTGACCTCCTGATAAATCAACTCCATCAGTTTTTATCCTTCCAAGAGACGTGTCGTATTTCTTAGGAAGCTCTTCTATCGCTGTCTCCATATTGATTAACTTTACCGCCTTCATCATCTCTTCTCTTGCAGCAGCTTTTTTCATTTCATTTATATTTCCCAATGCTATATTATCCTTTACAGATATATAGTATTTAGCAAAATCCTGATATACGATGGAGTACATCGCTTTCAGCTCACTATATTTATAGTCCCTTATGCTTATTCCATTAATTAATATATCTCCTTCAAAATCTTCATACATACCTGTTATAAGCTTAATAATAGTTGTCTTACCAGCACCGTTACAGCCAACAAAGGCATAATGAAGACCCTTTTCAAGCTTGAAAGACAATTTATTTAATATGTAATTTTCTGTACCAGGATACTTGAAGGATACTTCCTGAAACTCTACAGTTTCTACTATAAACTTCTCAGAAGAAGGTACCTCTGCTGCTCCCTCCTGCTCCTCTAATTCTGAAAAAGCTCTTAAATCTTTTAGATATTCTCTATTTTTTGTAAGCTCCTTTATATAATAGCTAAGCTGCCAGGACATCATGGGAACCAAGTTTAAAAGTTCATTTACAATGGATATAAATAGCCCAATAGAAATTGCCTTATCTAGGACCGGCTTAATGAGCACCGATATCATAAGCATAGATATCAATGCTGTAATTATACTTGAAATTTTTAACTTAAAAAAGTATTTTAAAGTGGCATTAAACAATGCTTTCCTAACAATTTCATTTTGTTCTTTCCATTTTTTATTTATATTTTCTGTAAAATCAAAAATTGTCCTTTCAGCTGCAGCCTCTCTCCCTGTCAATACTTCTCCAATATACTCATATTTTCTCATATTTTTAGATACTTCTCTATCAGCCTTATAGGTGGCTTTTCCTCCTTTTATTGATAAAAGCACAAGAGGTATACTTATAATTAAAATTATGATACTTGCCCACCATATCTTAGTTATCAGTATGATCAATATCCCTACAATTCTAACAAGCATAGAAATAAAAGCTAACATGTTCATATACGCATTTTTAATTATTCCTTCAGGATTTTTAGAAACTCTGGATATTAAATTCCATGCTTCCTGGTTTTCAATATGTCTATACTTTAGCTTTGCTGTCTTCTCAGTAATACTTACTCTAAATTTCTCTCTTAACGCGAACTCAAGCTTTACTTCTGCAAATTTTACAATCTGTGCAGATACCCAGCTATAGGCTATTAAAAGAATTAATAAAATTATTGGGATTACTATACTTTCTAAGACTTTTTTCCCTGCCAATATCTGAAGAGCTGTATCAAGAAAATAGGCAGTTACAATTATCTGCAAGCTTGGAATAATTCCTTCCATTATCTTTTGCAGTCCAATAAAAAAAGCATACCCTTTGTCAGCTTCAAAGGGTATCTTAATTATTTCAATTAATTTATAATCCTTATTCTTCATAAACTATACTCCAATCCAATTATTATCTTTATAGCTGTTTTAAATGAATGCTGATAAATGCTTTCATCAAGCTGAAAGTTTAAATAATTCTTAATATAATTATACCATATATTCACTTCAAATAATGATACTGTTTTTTATGTAAAATAGATATTTTTTTGTAATATTTATGAACTATAAAGTAAAATGCCTGCAAGTAACTATTTTAGTAACTTACAGGCATTTGTTCATATGTATATATAATTGCTATTCTATTCCCTCAAGCCCAAATATAGCAGCCCCTATTGCTCCAACTATTTCTGGTTCCTCTGAAATAAATAATTTTTCTCCAATCTTTTCTTCTAATGCTTTTACAACTCCTATATTCTGTGCAACTCCACCTGTCATCATGAATTCACCTTCTTTGCCCACTCGTCCAAGCAAAGCATTGGTTTTGCTGGATATAGATTGATTTAAAGCATGAATAATATCAGCCTTTTCTTTATTCTGTGCAATAAGCGAAATCACTTCAGATTCAGCAAAAACAGAGCACATGCTGCTTATCTTTATATCTTCCTTCCATTTTAAAGATTCCAGTCCCATATCCTTTATATCTATCTCCAATGTTCTAGCCATCATTTCTAAAAATCGTCCAGTTCCTGCAGCACACTTATCGTTCATTACAAAGTCAATTACCTCTCCTTTATCATTTAATTTAATAACCTTGCTGTCTTGACCGCCTATATCTATTATTGTTCTGATTTTAGAGTTCAAATAATGAGCACCTTTGCCATGGCAGCTTATCTCCGTCACTTCCTTGTCAGCAAAGGTTATGCTGACTCTTCCATAACCTGTGGACACTATTGAAGAAAGCTGCTCTCTATTTAATTCAGCCTTTTTAAGCACTTCCTCTAAAGCTTTTTTAGCACTTTCACTACTTTTAGCTCCAGTTCTTACTACAGTAAAAGCTACAAGCTCTCTTCTATTATTAAAAATAACAGCATTAGTGGAAGTTGAACCACTGTCAATTCCCATTACATATTTTGTGTTTCCACTGTTTCCTTCTATATCCTTGCTTTTTAATCCATCATCAATATCTTTACTCATATTATTATAACTTGGTTTCCTATTAGAATTTAGCGATTCAATAAAAGCTTCAACTCTTGTTTTAATCTGCCCCTCGCACTGCTTAGTGTAATCTGTTTCTACCTTTAATACAGGCATAGAATAATTTTCCTTAATATCCGCATATTCATAAGAATAAATATCACAAAACTTAACTGTATGATATATGATTCCATCTAGTTTTTCCTTCTGCTTTTGAAGAAAAGCCTTTCTTTCACTAATATCTGTCATATGAAGACAAGGTAATTTACCTAATAATTGTTTTATATATTCTCCGTATATATCCTCATTCTTCAAATCGTATTTTCGTTCGTCTCCAGTGCAGGAAATATTAAACAATACATCTGCATCGTATTTCTTAACTAATTCAATTATTCCCTCATTGCATCTTGCACCCATGAGTCCTATATTTAACTTATTTGAACATCTATGAGCCTCAATCTTTAATGCATCGCATACTTCTTTAAGCTTTTTCTCTTCAAAGCTTTTGCTGCTAAACTTCTCATAAGCAATTACCATTTCTTTAACCGCAGATTCATAAATTTTTATAGACTCTTCATTTATTTTTCTTGGCAGATCTAATATATAAACAAACTTATCGTGGAAGTTTTCTTTTAAGGTGTCGTATAGTCTTCTGGTACTATCACAGCAGCTGGTTAATACTATTCCTTCATAGTCATTTATAATAACATCTTCCAATACACCTTTAACATAGGAGCACAAATTAGTATGCAGCATGGTTTCGGCTTTATCATAGCTGGTAACATTAGGCTCTATTCTCTTCGTATTCACTCCTAAGCTTGTAAATATCTCTATTGGTGTGTATTTGCAAGTATATCCAATCATTTGTCTGCCTCCTTAGTCTTTAGTATTTCTAAAAATGCCTCTAATCTGGTTTTAAGCTGACCATCATGACAATTTCTCCTATCCATACAGTCCCCATCTAAAATAAGCATTGGTATATTTTTATCCTTCATAGCCTGTTTAAGCTGCATTACTCCACCTGAAGACTGCTTACATCCCCAGTGGCAGAAATGAATAACTGCCTGAGAATCCAATTCATCTACAGCCTCCTTAATAGCTTCAATCTTCCTTTCATAAGAACCATTGTATACATTCAAAATAAGCTTTTTAGCTAAGGCTTCCATTGGGTGTTCAATGTCCAATTCATCCATATAATCAAAATTTGTATCATAAGATTGAATCTGATATTTAGGATTAAAATTAAAATATTCCTTCATAGTTTCCTGATAGTAGGGTAAAAGATGTACCCAAAATACCTTCAGCCCTTCACTCTCAGGATACTTTTTTATATCTTCTGATAAAAGCTTATAAAAATCATAGATTTCTTTTGTCCCTATACCTACATGGGAAGCAAAAAGCATATACATATGCAAAGTCAAGGAGCTTGGATAATATTTTGTTCTCTGATATTTTAAGTATTCTTTAAAATACTTTTTAGATTCATTTTCTCTTCTTAATATTTCCTTTAACTTGTCCTCATCAAACTTTTTATCACACTTTTCTTCAATCATAGCAATCATATGTCTTAGTTGAGTTACAACATATTTTTCATTTTCCAGAGAATATTCATAAGGTATATCTAGTACAAAAGAATCTAAATCATGCTTTTCAGAAAGATAACGAACCGTATTAACATTTCCATCACAGCAGGTTGATGTGGTAAAAACAAATTTAGCCTCTGGCAAAATCCCACTCTCCACTGTTCCTATAAAACCTTTATGGTAAGAGCATAAAGTCTCTGCTACTCCTATATTCTCAGCATATTCATTTACGAAATCTTCACATTCAAAGCCTGACATGAAACAGGACATGCATTCTATGGATAGAGGATTTATATCAAAGCACTGCAGTATCTCTACAGGAGTAAAAATATTAACCCAAGCGGATTTTTCTGGATTCTTCAATGCTTTTAGAATTGAATTGATGGCTATCAAGCTTAATTTCCTATAAGCCTCTGGAACTTCCTTTGCTGTAAGCTTTACTATCTGTTTTTCAAAAAATAGACCTAATTTAATCATCTTGTAAGCCGTTTTTGGATTAGTCTGAGCTTGTTTTTTAGTCAATTCTTCATATTTTTTTACTATATCCATACTTCACCTCATTTTTACGTCTAATTTACTGTGCTATATTTGACCTTACATTTATTAATTTTATCCCTTATTGGATTTTTTATCAAATTTCTTATTTAACTCTTCACAAATTGAATATACTTCCAGAGCCATATAAAATAAAGACCACCTTGAATGCTACTTCAAAGTGGTCTTTATCTAGCTTTAATTATACTGGTAGTCTTACTTCCATAACCGTGCCATTTTTCCCATCGCTTATACAAGTAATACTTCCCCCCAACAGGTCTACAATTCTTTTCACAATAGAAAGTCCGAGTCCATTTCCTATTTTTTTATGAGATTCATCTCCCTGATAGAATTTTTCAAAAATCTTTGACTGCTTCTCAAGGGTGATGCCATCTCCTTCATCTCTAATTGCTACAACTAGGAATCCCTCTTCTATTTTTCCATTAATCCATATTGTACTATCTTCTGATGAGTATTTAATAGCATTATCAATCAGATTAACCCATATCTGCATCAAAAGGCTGGCATCGCTTTGAATGCTTAGATTGCTGCAATCTAATTCATAATTTCTAATCTTCTCCGGCCATTTTTCAGAAAGCATTATTATGCACTTGCGAAGCTGCTCATCTACACGAATTCTGTCTTTTTTTGAAACTATCTGCTGATTATCCAGCCTAGACATGCTAAGCATATTATCACATAAACGTGACAATCTGAGGGATTCTTTATTCACCAGTAACAGGTATTCCTGCTGCTCTTCTTTAGAAAATCCTCCTTCAAGCAGTATTTCTGTAAAGCCAGTTACAGCTGCCAGCGGAGTTTGCACTTCATGAGCTACATTGCTTATGAAATCCTTTTTCATATAATCCATTCCATTCAGTTCTGCAGCCATTTTATTAAAATGCACCGCCAATTCATCTATTTCATTAGAAAATTCATGCTTGCCTCGCATTTTTTCATTTCTCTTAATTTGAACCGAAAAGTCTCCCTGAGCTACTTTTTTAACGGCTCTGCTCATTTCTTCAATTGGCCTTGTAAGATGTATGGAGCCGCACCACATCATAAAGCCTCCAAGAAGCATGGTAAGGCAGCAAATAAGAAGGCACATGCTTAACAATACTGGCATAGTTATAGGTCCGCTATAAAGCAACTTCATTCCTGCAAAAACTAAAATGAAGGAAAAAACGCAAGCTGTGCATAAAATTAATATAAAAATCATTAAAAAGTAAACCCTTAAGGACATACGGAATTTTCTAGTTTCTTTTTTATTATTTTGTTTTTGCATAGGATACTTCCTCCCAGCTTCTAGTATTTTGCTTTATACCCAAGTCCTCTTACAGTAATAATTTTAAAATCAGAGTAATTTTCAAATTTGCGCCTTAATTTTTTTATATGAGAATCTATGGTACGATCATCTGCCTCAGAATCCATTCCCCAAATTTCATCCATTAACTCAATACGGGTAAATATTTTATTAGGATTGCTGAGCAGTTTAAATAACAAATAAAATTCCTTTGGCGGTAAATCAAAGCTTTCCTCTCCTATTCTTATGGTTAAAGCATTATAATCCAGCACTGCATTTCCTATTGCTAATTTCTTTTCATTAGCAATTTGTGCACGGCGAAGAAGTGCATTTACTCTTAAGATAAGCTCCTTCATATTTATAGGCTTTACCATATAATCATCGGTTCCTGCTTTAAAGCCTTTTTCTAAATCCTCCATCTGAGCTTTTGCAGTTACCATAAGAATTGGAATACTCTTATAAAAACTTCTAAGCTCTCTTGTAAGTTCATAACCGTCCATCTTCGGCATCATAATATCACAGATAATCAAATCGATATGTTCCTCATCCATCACTGTAAGTGCTTCTTCACCGTCAAAAGCTGAAAAAGCTTTAAACTGTTCCTGCTTTAATTTTGCGCATATCATTTTATTTAATGTTTCATCATCTTCTACAACCAATATTGTAAACAATTTATATCACTGCTTTCAATTTTTCTTTATCAGCTTCCCGTTTTCCAAATAGTATATGCTGTCAACAAGGTCTAATATACGCTCATCATGGGTCACCATAATGGCAGCTGTGTTTTTCTTTTTAACCTGCTGTCTTATCATCTCAGCTATCTGTCGTCCCCTAATTCCATCCAGACTTGCAGTAGGTTCATCCGCTAAAATGATATAGGGCTCATTCATAAATGCCCTTGCAATGGCAACACGCTGCTTTTGTCCTCCTGACATTTGTTTTGGATATTTTTTTCGGCAATCCTCTATTCCAAGATCTCTAAGAATATCATCCACAGCCTTACTTTTATCTGCCTTTGCTTTTGAAGTAGACATATCTGCCACCAGCTTTAACTGATCTTCTGTGGTAAGGTAAGGAAGCAGCTGATGATTTTGAAAAATAAATCCTATATTCTCTCTTCGTATTCTTGTCCCTTCCTTATGGGTTTTATTAAGTAGTTTATTGACACCTATAATTATATCACCTTTATCTGAAGAAAGTAACATTCCCGATATAGCCAGCAGTGTACTTTTTCCAGACCCGGAAGGACCCACTATAGCTGCGAATTCTCCTTTTTTGACCTTAAGGGTAATGTGATCCAAAACCACATTCATTCCGCTGCCGTCTTTGTAAGATTTTGAAATATTATTTAATTCAATAGCATATTCACTCATTTTAGTTACCTCCAATTATGGTAATAGGATCAACCTTTGCCACTTCTCTGATTGATACTAAACTGCAAATCATTGATATTAATATAAATGCTGCAGATATTAACGACGAATCTGTAAACTTTAAGTAGAAAGGCATGCTTTTAGGTAGGACTGATGCCATTCCAAATGCTAATGCATTTCCAATTATCACGCCAAAACATGCAAGAATTAATACTTGAGCTACTTGTGTAGCAGCAATTTCTTTAAGCTTCATGCCTATTGCTTTCATTACACCAAATTCTTTACGTTTCTGAAGAGTAATAATATAGAAAAACACACCCAAAACTGCAGCAGAAACAAAAACAAGAACCCATAGAATCATCTTAATTGTCATCTGCTCAGCCTTATATCCTGGAATATTTTCTACAATCTCGGACTTATCAACTACTTGTACATCTTTTACTTTGATTTTGCTGATGTCACTGCCTTCTATTGCAATGGCATTATATTTTGTTTTGTACATTGGGTTTTCAGCTTGCTGAAGCTCTTTATAAGTATCCATACTTATAAAGCCTATAGGTGAATGCCCATACATTTCATCTTTTGTAAATCCAACCACTGTAAGCTCTATACCTGTTGCTGAATCTTCCACAATATCTCCTACTTTAATTTCTGAATCCTGCAAAGATTCATCAAGGACAATGGCATTAGTCTTGTCTGTCAGTTTTTCACCTTCTGTTACCTTTGGATTTAAAAATTCTTCTGGATTAATTGCAAAGTAAGCTACATCAAATCTTTTCGTACCGCCTTTTTTATTAAGGTTCATTCTCTGGATATTTAAGGTTGTAACCTTGCTGCTAGTAGAATTTTTAACAGTAGCAAGTACATTTTCATCAAGGCTGGATACCGTAATTAAATTTTCTGAATCTGAGCTGACAGCATAATTTAACGCATCCGCATTTTCAATTCCTGCACTGACTGCTCTGGCTAAACCATTTGCAAGTCCAGACAGAAAGATTACCATAAATATCATCATTATAAGAATCAATTCAATAAGTATATATTTCTTTTTATTATAACTGATTTCTTTCCATGCTAACTTCATTTAAATTCTCTCCAATCTTAATATATTTTTTATATAAATTGTTCCTTCTGATAAAATTTAAGTCTGTTATTTGAATTTTTATCTTTCTTGAAACAAGCTTACTTTATCACAACAATATGACCTGAATATGACCATAGCTTCACACTTACTCCTTGATACATCTATAGCCAGTTATCTTCTTTTCTATATTAAGACTTACCTTTCTAGGAAATCTCTAGGTATAAAAAAAAGCCCTGAAATACAGAGCTTTCTGTTCTACCAGTTTATTAACAATTTCTTTAGCCAGCTGCAAAGTTTTTCACTGGATTCGTTAGCAACTCTCACTACCTCTTCGTGAGAATGCTTTCTTTCTGCAATTCCAGTAGCCATATTAGTAATGCAGGCAATTCCTAAAACCTTCATGCTCAAATAATTTGCTGCGATGGTTTCTGGTACAGTAGACATACCAATGGCATCAGAACCCATTCTACCAAAAGCTGCAATTTCTGCTGCTGTTTCATAATAAGGCCCTTGAAAAAAAGTATATATTCCTTGTTGATAAGGTATTCCTAGTGAATCTGCTATATCCTTTGCTTTTTTAATCAATTCTTTGTTATAGGGCTCTGACATGTCTGGAAACCTTGTTCCGAATCTTTCATCATTAGTACCAATAAGCGGATTCACTGAAACACTATTAATGAAATCTGTTAACAGCATTAAATCTCCAGGTTTGAAACTTTTATTTATTCCTCCGCAGGCATTTGTCACTATAAGCTGCTTTACTCCAAGCAGCTTCATAACAAAAATTGGATAAGTAACCTGCTTCATTTCAAAGCCCTCGTAGTAGTGAAATCTTCCCTGCATAGCTACAATATTTTGATTTCCAATCCTTCCAAAAACTAAATTGCCTGCATGACCTGCCACCTGAGAAACAGGAAAATTAGGTATCTCATTATATGCAATAATTTTTTTATTTTCCATTATATCCACTAAGCTTCCAAGCCCGCTTCCTAATATAATACCTATAGTGGGCTCCTCTGATATATATTTTTTTATGTAATCTGCTGTTTCTTTTACTTTTTCATAAAACACTTTAATTTCCTCCTGCTAAGTTATTTAATAGTACTTTATCTTAAGTAACTGCATTCATTATACTTTATTTTATGTAAAAAAGTAATATATAAGCTTTTTCTTTTAAAATCAGTTTGATATTATAGCGAATTAATATAGCAAAATTTGCATATTTATCAATATATCCACGATATACCAAAGCTTTTAGAACCAGTATGTGTGCTTATTACAGGAGAAAGTTCTTCAATTGTTATTGTATGCTTAGGATATATTTCTAATACCTTTTCCCTTAACCTTAAGGCTGATTCATAACCATTTGCATGAGCTATTATTATCTTTGAATCAGGCGTCAATTTATCATTTTCAATTATTTCAGCTAAATAATTATTAACCTTATTCAGAGTTCTTACTTTGCTTTTTAATGCTATTTGACCTTCTTCAAAAACTAGAATTGGCTTTATGTTTAGCAGACTTCCTACTGATGCGGCAGACAAAGATATTCTGCCGGTTCTACGCAAATGCGCTAAATCATCTACTACTAAATATATCTTTGAATTGGATCTTATATATGCAAGTTTTTCAACAATATTTTCAATTGAACTTCCGTTTTTTATCAATTCCAAAGTGGTTATTACCATTTGCTTTTGAATAGTGGCTGTAAAAAGTGAATCAAAAACTATTATTTTATCTTCTGAAACTAGATTTCTAACCAACATTCCTGTTTGGAATGTACCACTTAATTTAGAACTAATCGTAATATATATAATGTAATCGTACTTATCCACTATTTCTTCGAAAAGATTTAATACTTCTCCAAATGATGGTTGAGAAGTAGTTGGCGGCTTTACGCATTCAGTCATTTTTAAGCAAAATTCACTTGGGGTTATATCTAATCCATCTCTAAAAGAGTTCCCATCTATTATTAGATCTAATGGAAGCATATATAAATTATCATTGTTTTTCAATAATTCTTCACCTATTACAGCAGTACTATCTACAACAACAGCTATATTATTCATAAAATTTACCTCTTAAAAATGTTATTTATGTTACAAATAATACACTTGTAACATTTCATTGTTTATCATATAATACTATAAAGTATGAAGTCAACTAAATAAAATAAGTTATACAAATGCGAGGAAATGTTAAAAATGAGTCAAATCAAAAAAAATGTTAACCCTATAACTATAAGATCTAAAAAATGGATTACAAGCTCATTGCTAGAGTTAATGGATACTAAACATTACAGTGAAATTACATTAAAAGAAATAGCAGAAAATGCAGACTTAACCAGACAAACAATTTACAGAAATTTTTCAACCAAAAAAGCCATATTAGAATACTATGTTGATGGATTGTATAGTCAATTTATAGAAATCATTTCATCAAAAAATGAAATAACTCTATATGACCTACTTATTACATATTTTGAATATTGGTATAAAAACAAAGAATTTTTAAAAAAACTTATAGATAACAATGTATATTTAATATTATTAGACTTGCACTTAAAATACTTAAATTCAATGGCAGTAAATGAAAAAATTAAAAATTTAACTTTTGTATCAGATAACAGTTATTTTAATCATTTTTCAGCAGGAGGATTATGGTTCTCTCTAAAAAATTGGATTGAAGAAGGTGCAAAAAAAACTCCAGAGGAAATGACAAATATTATTTTAAATTTTTATCACATGAAAGGTTTAAACGCTGAAGGTGTATTTTATGAAATTTAATAAACTATTTTGTGAAATCATTTTTTCTAAAAATATATAAACCCTATAAAAGAATAATTTTTTTAATTTATTGGTTCTGTTTTAAATCAGTGTTGATTTTTACACTGACTTAAAACATGTCCAATTTATTTTATCTCTTGCAGAGCTGTCCATTGAACAATATACTATATTAGGTAGAGTATTTTTTATTATATTAATAGGCAATGTTTTAACTCACTACTGATTTAAAACATTCCTTAAATGAGAGGGTTATATATGAAAAAGAAAGATATATTAGAATTAAAAAGACGTTTAAAAAAGGACGAGTGTACCTTTACAAAAATGTGCGGCTGCTATGTGGATGCTCAGAAGAATATGGTATTAAAAATTAAGGAAACTTTTTTAAATTTAAGTGAGGAAGAATTTTTTAAATACTTAGAAATTGCAAAAAAGACCTTATCCGGCACAGTTGGAAATAATCTTCTAGAGCTTAACTTTCCACTGGATGAAGAAAATATAAATAGCAGACAGCTTTCTCTAATGGCACTAAATAAGAGTGAACTAAAAGATGATAATCTGCTTGATAATTTTTATAATTTAATTATAGATAGTTATGACTACGCAGGTAATTTTTTAATACTTATCTTTCGTGATGCTTACGATGTTCCTACAAAAACTACGGATAATTTAAAATTAGATGAATCCGAAGAAGTATATGAATACTTATTATGTGCAATATGTCCAGTGTCTCTAACAGAGCCGGCTCTTGGATATTTTGAAGATGAAAATAGAATTGGAGCACGGATTAGAGATTGGGTAGTTGGTACTCCAGACCTTGGATTTGTATTTCCAGCCTTTACGGATCGCAGCAGCGATGTTAATTCCATTATGTACTATACAAAAAATGCAAAGGATTCGCACCCAGAATTAATGGAACAAGCTCTAGGCTGCACCTCCAGACAAACTGCTACCGAGCAAAAAGAAGTCTTCAATACTATCATTCGTAAAGCTGTTGGCAATGATGATAAAAAATCCGAACATTTATTTCTTGAGATTCAAGAGACTCTTAATAACATGGTAGATGAGCATGCTACCGTTAATGGCAAGGATGCGGAGCCTATAATTTTAACTAATGATAATATTCAAGATATTCTGATTGAAAGCGGAATTTCTGAAGAAATTACCACAAAAATCGAAAAATCCTATACAGAAGAATTTGGTGATACTTCTCCTGTAATAGAGCATTTAATAGATAAAAAAGCACTTGCAGCAAACGAACAAAGAAGAAAAGAAGAAAGACTTGTGAAAAAAGTACAAATTCTAGAAGAGGAACTTGAAAAGACTAAACAAGATACTGAAAATAGGCCTGAAAATGATATTATGCTGGAAGCAGCTGCTGACTCTGAAATAGAAGCTGATTCCAATGCTGATCAGACATATGATATTTTACTTCAAGTAAAGCCTGAAAAGGTAGCTCAAATAAAATCACAAATAATTGACGGTCAAAAATGCATCATTATTCCCATGAATGAAAATGAACAAGCTAATGTAAATGGTGTTAATGCCCTGCTTTAAATCAGTGTTGATTTTTAAC
Organism: Clostridium sp. 19966; assembly: GCF_032335695.1. Lineage (NCBI taxonomy): Bacteria > Bacillati > Bacillota > Clostridia > Eubacteriales > Clostridiaceae > Clostridium > Clostridium sp. 19966. Next base: position 10,868 of record NZ_JACTOJ010000010.1, on the reverse strand, counting down.
ACTGATTTAAAACATAGCCTATTTACTCAACAAAAATAGCAAATAGATACACACCCGCAACCACTACTATCAAATCACCTTTTTTAACATAGCCTGTTTCTAATAATTCTTTTTGGCAGTTAGTAATCAGTTCTTCCGTAGAAGAAAAGGGCTTTGATATTAATGCCGCTACTCCCCAGCATAACGCTGCTTTTCTTGCTGCTTTCTCATTTGAAATAACAGAAATTATAGGACACTTAGGTCTATATTTTGATAGCATGGAGGCTGCATTTTCAGCAGAGGCAGTAATTATCGCAGAGGCATTAAGTTCTGCTGCGATAATACAAGCTGATAGGCTTATAGCATCAGAAACATCAGCTGTGCAGGACTTTTTATTTTTATTAAGCCAGGAAACATAGTCTATTTTATCCTCTGCAGCCTGAGCTGTTTTTGCCATAGTTTGTGCTGCAGCTATAGGATAATTGCCATTTGCACTCTCGCCGCTAAGCATTATTGCATCGGTTCCATTAAATATAGCATTGACTATATCAGAAACCTCCGCTCTTGTAGGCCTAGGATTTCTTATCATGGAGTCTAACATTTGAGTAGCTGTAATAACTGGCTTTCCTGCCTTATTGCACTTTTCTATTATCATTTTCTGTACCAGTGGAACCTGTTCCAGTGGAATTTCTACTCCCATATCTCCTCTGGCTATCATTATTCCGTCCGAAGCTTCAATAATTTTATCAATATTTTTTATGCCTTCACAGCTTTCTATCTTTGAAAATACTTGAATATCTTCTCCGCCATTTTCATCTAAGATTTTTCTAACGGATAAAACATCGCTGGCTTTCCTTATGTAGGAGGCAGCCACCATATCCACTTCCATCTGGCACCCAAAAATTAGATCTTCTTTATCCTTATCTGTCACAGCTGGAACATTTATTGAAGCACTGGGCACATTTACGCCCTTGTGATTTCCAATGAAACTAGTATTATCCGCTATGCAGTGAATTTTATTTCCATCTATGGACTCAACCGTAAGTTCTAATAGACCATCATCTACCAAGATTTTATTACCAACTGCAACATCCTTATATAATCCACTATAACTAATTGAACAGTGGGTTTCATCTCCCAGAATTTCTTCACCGCAGATTATAGTAAATTTTGAACCTTTAAGCAATTTTACTTTATCAGCTTTAAAATTATGAGTTCTTATCTTTGGTCCTTTTATATCAATCATTATAGCTACATGCCTATTATGTTTTTGCCTTAATTTTTTTATAAGGTCTATTTTTAATTTATGCTCTTCATGAGTGCTGTGAGAAAAATTAAGCCTTGCAACACTCATGCCCGCCTCTATCAATTTAGATAGCACCTCCTGGCTCTCACTGGCAGGACCAATAGTAAAAATCATTTTAGTTTTTTGCATACTAATAATCCCCTCGCATTTTTATATTTATCTATAATTATTATTGCACAGAGAATTATATTCTAAACGTGATATTTTCTATTTTCTAATAATCAGCAAAACTCACAGTTATATTGTGGAGGATTTATTTCTTTAAGCTTTCTCCATTGGTGGCTATAACATCTTTATACCAATAGAAGCTCTTTTTTCTGTATCTTTCTAAGGTTCCAGTTCCATCATCATTCCTATCCACGTAGATGAACCCATATCTCTTTTTAAGTTCAGCTGTGGATGCACTTACTAAATCTATGCATCCCCAAGTGGTGTAGCCTATTACTTCTACCCCGTCCTCTATAGCTTCAGCCACCTGAACTAAGTGATCATTTAAATACTGAATTCTGTAATCATCATTTACAGTCTTATTTCCATCTTCATCTGTAATTAATTTATCTACAGCTCCTAATCCATTTTCAACAATAAATAATGGTTTTTGATATCTATCATAGAATAAATTTAAAATATATCTTAAACCTTCAGGATCTATCTGCCATCCCCAGTCTGACGCTTTTAAATATGGATTTGAAACTCCTCCAATAAGATTTCCCTTTCCTTTAATATCTTTCTCAGGATCCGCAGTAGCACAGGAACTCATATAGTAGCTAAAGGAAACAAAGTCCACTGTGTTTTTTAATATTTCCTTATCCTCTGGCTCCATTTTTATTTCTATGTTGTTTTCCTTAAAGAATCTGTTCATGTATCTTGGATATTCTCCTCTGGCATGAACATCTCCAAAGAATAGATTCTGTCTATCTGCTTCCATAGCCTTAAGAACATCGCTTGGCTTTGGAGTAAGCGGATAATTTGGCACTCCAAGAATCATGCATCCAATCTTAAATTCAGGATTTATTTCATGACCAATTTTTACTGCTGATGCGCTGGCAACCAGCTCGTGATGCATGGCCTGATATAGATCCTGCTTACTTAATTTTTCCTTTGGTGTCCATATACCTGCGCTCATATAAGGAAAATGAGTTGCTGAATTTATTTCATTAAAAGTAAGCCAGTATTTAACCTTATCCTTATATCTAGTAAATATTGTTCTCACATAGTTTTCGAAAAATCCTATAACCTTTCTATTTACCCAGCCATCATAGTTCTTAGCCAGTGCAAGTGGTGTTTCGTAATGTGAAATGGTAACCAAAGGCTCAATACCATACTTGGCTAATTCATCGAATACATTATCATAAAACTGTAAGCCCTTTTCATTTGGCTCATTGTCGTCACCATTAGGGAATATTCTTGACCAGGCAATTGATAGTCTAAAAACCTTAAAGCCCATTTCAGCGAAAAGTTTAATATCTTCTTTATATCTATGGTAAAAATCAATACCTATAAGCTTCATATTATCTTCTGTGGGTTCCTCCGTTAAAGGTCCCATTACTCCTTTGGGAGCTATATCTTGAGTTGATAAACCTTTGCCATCTTCATTATAAGCACCTTCAAGTTGGTTAGCAGCTGTAGCTCCTCCCCACAAAAATTGTTTTGAAAATTTAATTGACATATCTATCCCTCCAAAATTTTATTTTGACTCTGTTTTAAATCAGTGCTGATTTCTGCACTGATTTAAAACATTTAATTATTACCTTATTACTTTTATTAACTCATCTTTTTCTTTTACATCTCTATCTATTAGTGACAATACATCCTTATAATCACCTACATTAGTTATAATAACAGGAGTTATTACCTCATATCCTTCTTTTTTAATTGCTTCAATATCGAATTCAACTAGAAGATCTCCAACTTTAACTTTATCTCCGCTCTTAACGTGGGCTGTAAAGTGCTTTCCACCTAATTTTACGGTATCTAGTCCTATGTGTATTAAAATTTCTGTTCCATCCTCAGCTGTAATTCCTACTGCATGTTTTGTTTCAAATATTGCAGAAACAACTCCATTGACTGGTGATACTGCTCTTCCTACATTTGGTATTATAGCTGCCCCTTTTCCCATGATTTCTTCTGAGAAGGTTATGTCATTTACTTGGCTTAAGGATACTGCTCTTCCTTGAATTGGAGCTAAAATTAATGCTTCACCTTTAGGTTCTGCTGTATCTAAATAAGCTTCTTTAACTTCTATTTTATTGTCATTTGAAGCTTCATCCTTCTCTTCACTCATTGGATCATCAAAGCCTATTATCCAAGTAAGTACAAAGGAAAGTACTATGGCAATAGCTGCTGTTATTATAGCATTAACAAAGTTTGAACCACCCTTTGGGTTTATAAATTGAACTATTGCTATAAGGGCTGGAGTTGCAAATACATAGGCCTTTAAGGAAACTATTCCTGCGTAAAGTCCTGCAACACCACTTGCTATCATGCTTGCTATTAGAGGTTTCTTATATTTTATTGTTACACCATACATAGCTGGCTCTGTAACACCAGCTAAAAGAGCTGAAATACTTGAGGCGCTGGCAACCTGCTTAAGATCCTTATTTTTAGTCTTAAGAGATACTGCTAAGGAAGCTCCACCTTGTGCTAAATTAGAAGGAAGCATAGCAACTAAAAGTAAAGTTTCATATCCAGGACTTGCAAGTGCAGCTAATGCTATTGGTACGAATGCCCAATGCATACCAGTCATAACTAATAGAGGCATGAAGGCAGACATTAATGGTAGAGCAAGCCAGTTAGCCTTTGCTTGAACTGTATACATAACAGCAGACAAACCCTTACCTATTAAATATCCAAGAGGTCCTACGACTAATACAGCGATTGGCATTGCTATAATAAGTATTAACATTGGTTTTAAAAAGTTCTTAGTTACAGCTGGAGTTATTTTATCTGCAATATTTTCTATATATTTCATTACCCATGCCATAATAATGACTGGAATAACAGCATAACCATAGCTAGCCTGAGTAACAGGAAGTCCTAGAAAATGTACAGCTTTTCCACCACCTAGTAGAGTTACAAAATCCGGATAAACCATAACACCTATTACTGCAGCAAAGGTATAAGGATTAATATTAAACTTCTTAGAAGTAGACATTACTAGAAGCATTGGCAAGAAATAAAATGTTGCATCTCCCAGTGCATATAATATGGTATAAGTCTGACTAGTTTTTGAAAGTATTCCTATAGTAGTAAGAAGCACCACTAGAACCTTTACCATACCTGCACCTATGATAGCTGGCATAGTAGCTGACATACTTCCTGATATTACATCTAAGATTCTTGTAATAATATTTTGCTTTTCTCCACTAGTTACTTCGGTAGGTGCAGCATCATTGAAATTTCCTAGCTTAAGTACTTCCTTGTAGCATGCTGCTACTTCGTTTCCTATAATAACCTGATACTGGCCGCCCTTTTTCATGACACCCATAACACCTTTTATTTTTTTAACTTCTTCATCCTTTACAATACTTTCATCCTTTAATGTGAATCTAAGTCTTGTCATACAGTGCATAACACTATTTACATTACTTTCTCCACCTATCTTTTCTACTATCTCTTTTGCTGATTTTGAGTAGTCCATAATACAAATCCTCCATTTAAAATAAATTTTTTGAATTAATTTTAATGAAGTAAAGCCCATAATGCAGTTTCCTGCTTACAGTAACAACCTTGCATTTAATATATTGTTTATAATTTTATAAAAAATACCTAAGCAATGTAAAAGAGCGCTCATTTTACATCACTTAGGTATAGCCTGCATTACCAGTAACAATCCTTAATTATTCAGTTTGTTTTGTAACCCTATATATATGAACAGCCAAATACATCATTTCCTCATCGGTAAGCTCCGCATTAAATTGGCTCTTGATATATTTTTTTATCTTTTCAGCACAAGCATAGGCTTCCTTATATTTTCCCCTCATTATTTGAGAAAGACTGTTATCCTCGTCCTGAATTTCGGTTCCTCTAAAAATTCTCTGAGAAAAGAACTTCAAATGAGTGATAAACCTTTCATAATGAAGAGAATATTCATCAAGCTCTATCTTATAATGAAACTTAACTATGTTTAAAATATTTTGAATCATATTAGTCATGCTCATGGTATCATCCATGTTGTTAGAATTAAGCTGAGCATTAACAATATGTAATGCAATATTGGCAGCTTCATCTTCTGGCAAATCAACATTTAGGTTTTTTTTAATTATTTGAAGGGCCTCCCTGCCAATTAAAAATTCATGATTATAGAATCTTTTTATCTCCCATAACAATGGATTTTTATATTGAAATCCTTGTCCAATTCTTTCCATCGCAAAGTTTATATGATCTGTTAATAGAATGTATATATTATCACTAAGCTTCTTACCAAGGGAATACCTTGCATAAGACACTATTTCATTAGTGGTTTGTATAATTTCTAAAGGGATGCCAGATAATAGCTCTATTAATTTATTGGAATAATTTTTATCTTCAAGAGAATAAATCTTTTCTATTTTATTTTTATCTATAGTTTCTCCAATTTTTTTCTTGAATCCAAGTCCACATCCCATAACAAGAACTTCTTTATGGCTATTATCGAAGGATTGAACTAAATTATTGTTTATTATCTTTTGAATTTTCATGGATTCTCCCCTTTTTAGTGCTGATTAATCACTTTAACAGACACACTGCCTCAAAGTTATACAACTTCAAGTGCTTTGCAAGTAAAAAATTATTTTACAAATGCTATTTCGTATTATTTTTATGGAACAAAAAAAGACCACACCACAACAAATAATACTAATAAATATCATCTATAACGCGGTAAAGCCTGCATAACCAGTAACATTCCTTATATTTTATGATAAGGATATCATAAAATATAAGGAATGTCAAATATTTTTATTCATTTATTTTACAAAATCAAAGGATTAGTGACATGAAATGAGTTTTTATCACTTTTTTACTAATATATTTTTTTCATCTTTCCAAGATGTTACATACCTTTTCAATACTCTATGCAGCACTTCTCCAATTTCAGAATAATAAACATCATTAAGATTCGATAGAGATATTCTAATAGACCACTCTGGGCCGTGAAATCCACCACCGCCTAATAGAACTATGGAAGACTCTTCAGCCAAACTAAATAGTATGTCTATAGGTTTATGATTTTTTTGAAGATATTCTGCAAACTCTGTACCATAATAGTGGCGTGCCCATTCAAGCAAATCAAATTCAGTGTAATAGGCAGCATCATAAGGATCCTTTCTTAAATCTAATCCAAGACTATCAAATAGCAGCTTCTGACGACGCCTGCAGATATCTCTTGTCATCTGCTTATATTTATCTTCTCTATCCAGAAGAGCAAAAACTGAAAAAAATGCCATCTGTACCTGCTGAGGAGTGGACAGACCTGCCGTATGGTTCAAAGCCACTTGGCGGCTGTCTGCCACTATCCTGTCAATAAAAAGTATATCCTCTGGATTAGTGGAAAGATCTCCGTAACGCTTTCTAAGCTCTTCCTTCTTGTTATTCGGCATCTCCTTAAGCAGCTTATCGAACACATTGTTTTCATGGATTGCAATAGTTCCTAAGCGCCAACCCGTCACTCCAAAGTATTTTGAAAAGGAATATACCCCCAAAGTATTAAAAGGTAAATCCGCGGTCAGAGATCTGAAATTATTCACAAAAGTGCCATATACATCATCCGAGATAATCATGAGATTCGGATTATATTTATTTACGATCTCCACTAACTGCTCCACAGATTCTGGTCTCATAGCTACTGAAGGCGGGTTACTTGGATTGACGATAAACAAAGCCTTTATGCTTGAATCCTTAAGTTTTTCTATCTCAGCTTCAGGATACTGCCAGGTATGGGTACCATCCGCTGTCATTTCAGAGGCATTTATTTCAACAACGTCAAAATTATACCTTGATAGATGTGGAATCTCAAGATAAGGTGTGAAAACAGGAACCATCACTGCCACTCTGTCCCCTAGGGATAATAATTTATTTGCAATGAGTGAATCAAATATATAACACATTGCTGCCGTAGCTCCTTCCACTGCAAACAAATGAAATTTACCTTCTGGACGGCAGTAAGTACACATCTCCTGTATGAGATAATCATGGACAACCTTTTCTACATGGGTTAGCATCCTGTCTGGTATAGGATAGTTGTCACCTATGACTCCATCTGTCAGCTCATATATCCAAGCATCTGGATCAAATTTTTCATCTGTTATACCATGATCAATGATGGCTTTAAGAAGCTCTATTCCCTGCTCTCCCTGATGATTTTCAATATAGGCACGAAACCTATTTGAAATACCTTCTTTTTTTGGCATTCCAGCAAGATCATGCTCATTCCATACCCTGCGGGACTCCAAAACAGCGAACTGCCCAAATGCGAAGAAAGCTTCACGTGGCGATGCAGCTATCCAATTAGGATTACCTCGTCCAGCGTTAAGCATAGTACGTGCACTTTTTTCTCTCTGTCCTTCCGCTAATTGAATCAGCTTATCTTTAAGCTCAAAGGGACTGATTTCTCCATAAATTTTTTCTATTTCTCTGCGCTGAACATTACGTGTATTCATCTATGAAATTCCTCTCCTTTTGTATTTTATCAATCTATAATTATCATTTCCAAATACAAAAGACATATTCTCGCAAAGAAACATAAAGTTAAATTTATTACTATTGCTTATAAAATAATCCAGCGCCTTCTATGACTTCCTGCTCCTCAAATAAATTTAAAACAACCGCTTTATATTCATTTTCCTTTTGTGACTTTTTAATTTTTTTAACATATTTTTTGTTGTCTGAAAACAGATATATCATATATCCCCATAGTTCCTTCATTTTAAATAGGGCATTTCTTTCTTCCTTATATACTTCCTTGTAATTATTAAAAAGCTCATCATGAAAGGCCTTAAGCAGTTTTTTATCTAATTTGGTCTTCTCTTTTATATCCTTCATTAATCCCGGATTTGCTAATATCCCTCGTCCAAGCATTACAGACTCCAATTCAGAAAAATTATCAGTCAAAGCCTTATAATCCTCTACAGTGAAAATATCTCCATTATAACACACTGTATTCTTGCTCAAAGCCAAAGCATCCTTGAAGATTTCCAGGTTAGGTTTATTTCCGTAAAAATCCTTACGCGTTCTGGGATGAATAATTAGTTCTGATAAAGGATATTTGTTATAAATCTTTATCAGCTCATAAAACTCTTCGGAGTTCTCTAGTCCAAGCCTAGTTTTTATAGAAACTTTTATACTTTCTGCTTTGAAAATTTTCTCTAAAAACCTATCCAGTTCCTCTCTATTTCCTAAAAAGCCAGCACCTTTGTTTTTTGAAACCACTGTTCCAGAAGGACAGCCTAGATTTAAATTCACTTCACTATACCCTAGTTGCTGAAGCTTTCTGCAGGTGGCTGCAAAAGCCTCACAATCATTAGTAAGTATTTGAGGCACCAGCTTTATTCCCTTATTATTTTCTGGCAAAAGGTCTCTTAGTTCTTTTGTTTTAAGACTCTCGCTTTTATTTGCTAAAATAAAAGGAGCAAAATATTTATCCACATTATCAAAAAATTTATTATAAGTGTTTCTATATATGTATCCAGTAATTCCTTCCATTGGCGCTAAATAATATTTCATATTGATACTCCTTGGTTTACCTAATATAAATTCTGCTTTAAAGCATAGCATTATTATAAATAAAAATCCACCATATTTCTATGATAGATTTTGCTTCACAGTTTCTATTCATAAAATTTATATTTCATTACAGACAGCTTCAAATTACAAGCATATTCTTTAATTCTTCCGAAAGCTGCTTTATATCCTTAATAGAATTATTGATAAGCATTATATCACTATTTTCACTCTCAATTGTAGCAAGTACTTCTTCATTGGTAGCGACATGCTCTTCTGAAATAGCAGTAATATTCTCCATTTGGCTCTGAACCTTTTCAAAGATGCTATACATATCCTCAACCATTGTCTTTTCCCTATTGAGAACTTTAAAAGTGTTTTCTACAGAAGCTTGTACATCATCAAAGTGTTGAACCACCTCTTCAATAAGCGTATTTCCGCTCTCTACTGCGCTTTCACCTTGTCCAACCATATTTACAGCTGTTGTAGTTTTTTTAGAGATATCATCTATAGTTTCATTTATGTCTTTAACAATTATACTGCTTTGCTCTGCAAGCTTTTTAACTTCCTCCGCTACCACGGCAAACCCTTTTCCATGTTCCCCTGCTCTAGCGGCTTCAATAGCAGCATTTAATGCTAAAAGATTAATTTGATCAGATATCTGAGTTATTCCTAAAAGTGAGCTATTAATATTTTTAATATTTGCCTGCAGTTCATTTACAGTAGTCAAAGCTACAGAAATGGCCTGATTGATAGTATGCATTTGAATTGTCATTGCATTTACTTTCTCTGAACCCTGTGAGACACTAGCTGATATATCCTTTGAGGATTCTGATATTTTTTCAGATAGCTCCTTTGTAGCAGTAACCTCCCCCATGGCACTAGACATGTTTATGCTAATATTATTTATACTTTCTGCCTGATTTTGTGTACCAATTGATATATCACCTAAGGCCTTTGTGGTTTCTTCACTGGATTTCACTATTTCTTCTACATTTTCATCAAGTACTGAAATATTCTTATTTAAAACTACAGAAGAGCTTTCTATTTTCTCCATGGTAACCTTTAGTTTTTCCATCAGGCTGTTGGCTTCTTTTTCCTTGTTGTTTGCATTTACAATCATCTGTTGTCCCCATATATTATTAAAAAATAATATTATAAATATACCATCCACAGTAATAAGCGTGCTTATTAAATAGCTTATAGGTCTTGTGGTTCCAAATAACAGCACATTATCGGTAAAAAACAGAGTAATAAATACTGCATTAATTACTATTCCATAAAAAATAATCATTTCTTTTGAAAAGTACAAAGCTAAAATTATAATAGAAGCTGCAATTGCATACTGGGCAGTCTGATCCGTGGGATCGTTTGAAAGTGATGCTATTGCACCTGCAAGAATAACAATACTGTAAAATACTCCTTTGATTTTACTGCTTATAGGAATAAAATATGTAGCTGCAATAATAATATCCGAAAATATGAAAGGTATCGCCAGCTTAATAGCTTGGCTAAAATTCATTGTCAAAAAATTACTTACAATACTGAAAAGCGATACCATTATTATCACAAATATACTTAACCTATCGGCTTTTCTAATTTGAAAATTTTCAAAACGTTTCTTCATATTAATTATCACCCCAAAATTTATTGCATATTTATCAGAAAAATTTTACCTTTCGCATATTTGTAAAAATACTCTTATGCTTACAATAATTATAATTCATTTTTTAATTATATTACAATAAATTTTAAATTTTATTAATTTGATAGAAATAAGTCTCTGAATATTAAACTATGAAGTTTCGGATTGGGGCTGTCGCCTAAGCCAATTTGAATTTGGGTTGGGGCCGCCCCGTTTTTTTAATTACTAACGCAAAAAGAA